>NZ_JBZFLI010000006.1:0-343964 GCF_058315175.1 Metabacillus sp. RB-C-LZQ-3-1
AAAACATTTGAATTGGGGCCTTAGCTCAGCTGGGAGAGCGCCTGCTTTGCACGCAGGAGGTCAGCGGTTCGATCCCGCTAGGCTCCACCAAATCACTCATTATTATTTTGAGAATCTTCAGTGTAGGCTTTCGAGGAATGTGTCTGTAAGAGGCATGACTTGTTTTACACAAAGAGCGTTTAATAACTATGGCGGTGTAGCTCAGCTGGCTAGAGCGTACGGTTCATACCCGTGAGGTCGTGGGTTCGATTCCCTCCGCCGCTACCATTATCACATATGTTTATTGGAGGAATACCCAAGTCCGGCTGAAGGGATCGGTCTTGAAAACCGACAGGGGTGTCAAAGCCCGCAGGGGTTCGAATCCCCTTTCCTCCTCCATATGTATTGTCATACGGTTGACTTTTTTATTATCGCGGGGTGGAGCAGTCTGGTAGCTCGTCGGGCTCATAACCCGAAGGTCGCAGGTTCAAATCCTGTCCCCGCAACCAATTTACGTTGACGTGGCTAAATCGAAGAAATATAGTGGTACTGTCTAGTGTAATCAAATAATGGTCCGGTAGTTCAGTTGGTTAGAATGCCTGCCTGTCACGCAGGAGGTCGCGGGTTCGAGTCCCGTCCGGACCGCCATATTAATAATATAAATAAACTAATTTTTAATACTATTCATGCATTATGTAAAAGGGTTTCGATATGAGAAAAGGTCGAGGAAACGACTGAGTGAACACCGGAGCGTATCTAAATACGTGAGGTTGTGAACGAAGGAGTTGACGAAGAGATTTGAAGCTTAACGGAAGCCGGTAAACTAATTATGGATCGGTAGCTCAGTTGGTAGAGCAATGGACTGAAAATCCATGTGTCGGCGGTTCGATTCCGTCCCGAGCCACCTTTCATCTGGAGGGGTAGCGAAGTGGCTAAACGCGGCGGACTGTAAATCCGCTCCTTAGGGTTCGGCAGTTCGAATCTGCCCCCCTCCACCATTTAATTTTAATAGGGGCATAGTTTAACGGTAGAATAGAGGTCTCCAAAACCTTTGGTGTGGGTTCGATTCCTACTGCCCCTGCCAAGTGAATAATGGCGGTTGTGGCGAAGTGGTTAACGCATCGGATTGTGGTTCCGACATTCGTGGGTTCGATTCCCATCAGCCGCCCCAATCAATTATTAATTGAAAATAGAAGGTTTCATTTGAAAAGCAATAAAAAGAGAGTAGTTTTTACAGAGACACTAAGTGTACCTTGTAGTCGAGGATACATGTAGCATAATCGAAGAAGTTTTTTCATGTAGCTTATTCAATGGGCTATAGCCAAGCGGTAAGGCAACGGACTTTGACTCCGTCATGCGTTGGTTCGAATCCAGCTAGCCCAGCCATTTTGAGGCATCATAGCCAAGTGGTAAGGCCGAGGTCTGCAAAACCTCTATCCCCGGTTCAAATCCGGGTGGTGCCTCCAATAAACTTTTTATATGCGGGTGTAGTTTAGTGGTAAAACCTCAGCCTTCCAAGCTGATGATGAGGGTTCGATTCCCTTCACCCGCTCCAATACATATAATATCTACATAAATGGGCCTATAGCTCAGCTGGTTAGAGCGCACGCCTGATAAGCGTGAGGTCGATGGTTCGAGTCCATTTAGGCCCACCATGATGTTGTTCCGCAGTAGCTCAGTGGTAGAGCTATCGGCTGTTAACCGATCGGTCGCAGGTTCGAATCCTGCCTGCGGAGCCATTTTTATGAAAAAAACTAGATCAAATTATTGAAATTATTATGCGCCTTTAGCTCAGCAGGATAGAGCAACGGCCTTCTAAGCCGTCGGTCAGAGGTTCGAATCCTCTAAGGCGCGTCAACATGAAAGGGTCAGATCCCATCTGGATACAAACCAAGTATCTTGATTGGATCTGACCCTTTTTGTGTTGATGAGTTCGTTGGAAATTCTGTTTGTTTAATCTTAAAATAAACTTTAAAAAAATTTTTTCATTGTATTCTGAAACTATATCGATTAAAATTTATCGTAATAGTTCATGTGAATATGAATGGAGGTTTCGTATTGTTAGGAAATATAAGTCAAGAAATGTTGACCATGCTTACATATATCAGTAGAAAAAATATTACGAAGGAGGAGCTATTTTCAGATATTAAGGAAGAGATAAGGAATCTTAATACATGTATTGATGAGGCGATTGAAAAAGAATTTGTTCATTTAGACGAACAGGAAGTCCTTTCATTAACACATAAAGGCTTGAAAACTGCACTTAAATTTTTTGAAAAGCAGCCGCATTTAAGAGAGAAAATGAAGTCAAAGTTCACAAAAAGAAGAGGAATTATACAGCTTGCCATTCTACAGCTATTAAAAGAAGAACCAAGACATGGATACCAAGTAATGAAACAGCTAGAACAGAGAAGTGAAGGGTTTTATTCACCTAGTGCGGGAACAGTTTATCCAGCTTTACAGGATTTAGTTGAAAAGGAACTTATAGAAGTAAATATAGAGCGAGAGAAAAAAATATATACCTTAAAAGACGAAGGATTCGAGTTTCTTCATCAATTAATAGATGAAGAAGACGAGGTGTTTTGGCAGGAGTGGAGAATGCGATTGCGTTGGAAGCAGTCTGAAGAAGCATCACTAGTTCGAGAAGAAATGGGAAAGCTTCAATTAGAGTTTCATTATGCAATGAAACAGGTGTTATTTGAGCCTTCTCTTGCAAAGGATGTTCTTTCGATGCTACATACATGCAGGGAGGAGCTAATCAATTGGTCCGACAAGCAACAAAAAAGTAAAGGCGTGAAGTGATGAAAACAGTCAAAAACCTAATACCTTATACAAAGCCGTACAAGCCCTTTGTTATTCTTGCTCCTTTATTAATGGCTCTAGAGGTGACAATGGATTTATTGCAGCCGCTTCTTATGCAAAAGATAATTGATAACGGAATTGCAGTAGATGATACAGCTTATGTCATCCAAATGGGAACTTTTATGTTCATTGCAGCGATTATCGGTTTAATAGGTGGAATTGGTTGTACGATCTTTAGTACAAAATCAGCAGTTAATATTGCTTCGGATATTCGCCAGGATTTATTTGAAAAGATCGAACATTTATCAAGTGTAAACCGAGACAAAATCGGTAGCGGAAAACTGATTACAAATGTAACGAGTGATATTACTTCCGTTCAAACAGCCATTATGATGACACTGCGTGTATTTGTGAGAGGACCTCTTCTCTTTATCGGAAGCGTCATCATTGTTTTCTTACAAGCAAGGGAGTTATTTCCGATTTTGGTTGTTTTAATTCCAATTCTTTTCTTTTTCATTATCCTTCTTTCAAAAAAAGCAAGTAAATGGTTTAAAAGAGTTCAAGAAGCACTAGATCAGCTTAATACGAAGCTTCAAGAAAGTATAGCTGGTATTAGGGTAGTAAAGGCTTTTGTACGAAAGGATTTTGAAAAACAATTATTTAATAGAGTGAATATTTCACTAACAAATAAGTCTAAAATAGCCGAGCAAATTATTACGATTCTTATGCCTGTGCTCCTTTTTGTGATTAATATTGGAATGGCTGTTGCCCTGATTTTTGGCATCTTACCAATTAGTGGCGAGGCAATACAAGTGGGTGTCATTTTGGCTTTTATAAACTATCTAAACATAATTTTAATGGCACTAACTTCAAGTAGTATGGTACTTATGCAGTTAATGCGGGCACTTCCATCTGCAAAACGGATCCAAGAGGTTTTAGATATTGACACTAATAGGAACCGAGCGGAAAAAACATTAGATGAAATGCCAATAATAGGAGAAGTAGAGTTTCGAAATGTTTCATTTTCATATAGTAAGAATGGTGAATATGTACTAAATAAAGTCTCCTTTTCTGCAAAACCGGGGGAGAAAATTGGCATTATTGGGGCAACCGGAAGTGGAAAAACAACATTAGTTAAGTTGTTTCCAAGATTATATGATGTTGATAATGGTGAGATTTTAATAGATGGTCAAAATATCAAACATATAAATATAAAACATCTTCGTGCATCAATTGGGTATGTCACTCAAAAACCATTTTTATTTTCAGGAAGCATCAAATCCAATTTAAAATTTGGAATGGAAACTGCGTCAGAAATTGAAATACAAACGGCTTCTCAACATGCATGTGCAGACGAATTTATTGAAAAACTTGAAGCCCGTTATGAACACCCTATAACACAAGAAGGGACAAATTTATCAGGGGGACAAAAACAACGTTTATCACTTGCAAGGGCATTTGTAAGGAAGCCATCTATACTGATTTTAGATGATCCAACATCTGCAGTAGATGCTCGTTCTGAAGCAACAATTCTTGATGCATTAAAGTCATCTTATTCTAATACAACAATCTTTATGGTCGCCTCGAAAATCTCATCTATTATTGATGCAGATCAAATTCTTGTTGTTGAGGAAGGGCATCTAGTTGGGAAAGGAACACATCAGGAATTATTAGAATCATGCTCTGTTTATCGAGAAATCTATCAAACACAAGCACATACTGGAGGTGTAATGGTTGAGTAATAGTATTACAAGAATGCAGCAATCAACGGGCGCAGCAGGACCTAAAGGAAGAATACAAGGACCTGCTAAGGATCCAAAAGGAACACTGCTGAGAATTTGGTTGTATATGGAAAGACAAAGAATGGGCTTAGTGATCTCGGTTGTTCTTGTTATTTTTTCTTCGATACTAAGTCTTCTAGGTCCATATTTTATTGGAGTAATTATTGACCATTACATTCTTCCGAGAGATGTGTCCGGTACTATTCGAATGGTATGGTTGCTTGTCGGAATTTATGTTGGAACATCTATCATTACCTGGGTTCAAAGCTATGTGATGGTGAATATTTCACTTAATACAATTAAAGTATTACGCGAGGATTTATTTGCAAAATTACAAACCCTCTCGTTAAGGTTTTTTGATCGGAATAAACATGGGGAGCTAATGAGTCGGTTTACAAACGACCTTGAGCAGCTAAATCAAGCGCTCAGCCAAAGTGTCATTCAGTTTGTTTCCTCATTTTTAACAATCATCGGTGTTACAATTGCTATGTTTTCCTTAAACTGGGTATTGGCCATTGTCTCATTTTTGACTATTCCACTTATGCTCTTTGTGACGAAAAAAATCATAAGTGTAAGCCGGAGAAATTTTTCACAAAGACAAAAGGATGTTGGAGAGTTGAATGGCTTTGTAGAAGAAACAATCAACGGTGGAGAGGTTATTTCTTTATTTGGCAAGGAAGAGGATACATTCCAACAATTTCACGAGGTTAATGAGCGATTACGCCATTCTGCGATTCGAGCAGATATGTTTTCCGGAACACTTGGACCTGTTAATAACTTTTTAAGTAATATAGGTCTTGCTATTGTGATTGCAACTGGAGCATTGATGGCTTTAAAAGGACATACAACCATTGGGGTTATCGCGTCCTTTGTAACATATTCAAGACAGTTTACAAGACCGATTAATCAATTATCAACTTTGCTTAATTCGATTCAAGCTGCTTTAGCTGGCGCTGAACGCGTTTTTGAAACGATGGATGAAGTCCCTGATTTAATCGACAAAAAAGATGCAGTTCCAATCGATTCATTAAAAGGGGCAGTACATTTTCAACATGTTAACTTTAGTTATGATCAAAAGAAACTTATTTTAAAAGATATTCATTTTTCAGCAAAGCCGGGAGAGATGATTGCTTTTATAGGGCCAACCGGCTCTGGTAAAACAACGATCATTAATTTGCTTATGAGGTTTTATGATGTTCAATCTGGAGAGATTTTACTAGACGGTATAAATATTAAAGACTATAGACTTCGGGATTTACGCAAAAGAATTGGGATTGTGCTTCAAGATCCTTATTTATTTTCGGGGACCATTATGGAGAATATCCGATACGGCCGTCTTGAAGCGACAGATGAAGAAGTGATTGAAGCTGCAAAAACAGCCTCTGCACATGGATTTATTAAGCATTTGCCGGAACAATATCAAACACGTATTACATCAGGCGGCCAAAATATCAGCCAAGGACAAAAACAGCTACTTTCCATAGCTAGAGCTATCTTAGCAAATCCGGATTTGTTAATTTTAGATGAAGCAACGTCTAATATTGATACGAAAACTGAAATTGATATTCAAAGGGGCATTCGAAATTTAATAAAAGGTAAAACGAGCTTTGTGATTGCTCATCGTTTAAAAACAATTGAGTTAGCTAATCAAATCATCGTCATTCAGGATGGTGAGGTCATAGAGAGTGGAAACCATCACGAATTGCTAAACCAACGTAGCTTTTACTTTGACCTTTACTCAAAACAAATGACAATCTAATAAATAGGAAGGATGAAGAACATGTTTGTAAACACAGCAACATTTGAAATTGAAAAAGCATATGAGGAAAGATTGGTTAAGAAAAGAGAAAAAGACAAAGAAAAGTTGGCTGAGGCAAAAGGATTGATCTCCTTTGAATGCTGGAAAAGAGAAAACACAGGAACAGTTGAATTTGTCTATGTATCAAAGTGGGGATCTCAAGCTGATTTTAAAGCATGGATCTCTAGAGAAGATCATGTAAACGAACATAAAGAAATGAACAAAAAGAGGAAAGAAAATCCTCAACAAGAACAAGTGAAAATGAAGAAAACTCTTAGAGCCTACGAACTTTATGACTCTTTTAGAGAAATAAAAGCAGAAACGTTCCTTGATGATTAAATCCAGGGGCTTTCATTATATTTTTCTCGTAATGAATAGAACCGTATGTTTAAGAAATAAATCGATGTCCATAATATGATTTGTAAAATAAATACTAGTAGAACACAAAGTGTATATGGTATGATAAAATGGTCGAACGTACATTCGATTCTATAATACATAAAAGGAGCTGTGAAAACATGATTAAAGAAATTTACCCTTATTTAGTTTTTAATGGAAATGCAAAAGAGGCAGTCGATTTTTATGAAACAGCATTGGATGCGAAAGTTTTAGATTTAAAAACCTTTGGAGACATGCCTGACAATCCTGAATATCCTACCCCAGAAGAGGCAAAAGGAAGAGTACTCAATGCACATTTAAAAATAAATAACACAAATCTAATGTTTTCCGACACGTTCCCAGGTCAACCATACACAATTGGATCACACATTACCTTAGCGTTAATCATTGATAACATAGAAAAGACAAAAGAAGTTTTTGATAAGTTAAAAGCTGATGGTGAAGTTTTAATGGAATTACAACAAACTTTTTGGAGTCCATTATACGGGCAAGTGAAGGATAAGTTTGGAATCACATGGCAAGTTTCTACTGAAACGGAAAATTAATTATAAATTGATAAAAAGCACAATTTGAGAATTGTGCTTTTCATTTACTATTAGAACTGAAAGATTTTTTGTATAATCTTTTAAAAAAACATCTATCAGGTATTACAACAATTTATCCTGTAACGTAATGGGTAAGGGCATCGTACGAGATTTCATTTCTTCAAGTAGTATTTTAATAAAGTCCTCAGATACGTTTAATTTAAGTGCATCCATATAGGCTTTATAAAGGGATGTGTTAGAAATTAGTTTTAGAGTAGTTCGATTTTGCATAGTTTCATTAACTCCTTGTAAAGTAATAACATAGTGAATATTTTAGCTAAAATACACTTGAAAGATAAGGCTTTCGACGATCAATCCTACAATTAGACAAAAAAAGTAAAAGATAAGTAAAATAAAGTAAAAATATAAGTAAAAAGAAATAGTTATAATAAGGTGAAATAGTTACCGTAAAGAGAGTATTGGATATACGAAGAGGAAAACGATGTTTAATGGTGAATTGATAAAGGCTATTTAAGTGGATAAAAGCAAAAAACACCACCTTCCCAAACACAGGAAAGGTGGCGTGGAAATTAAGCTTTTTGTTCCTTAGAGTAATAGAGTCGAAAGATAATATCCTGATTGTAGTTACCAAAACCTGAACCAAATAGTGTAACCCCTCCGACATGCTCCGCATCTTTTTCGACAGCAACTCTGAACGTCCATTGTTTCTCACGAATTCCTACATCATGAATGGTGACATCAGAGATTTTATTTCCATCCATATAAGTTCCATTAGCAGTAATACGGAGGTATTTTAATAAACCGTACTGGTTAATAATACTTGGCCACCATGAAGGAGTGTATTTTCCTTTATTATCGCCAAAGTCACCAGGGCTGGTCCAGATACCTAAAAATACCTTATTCAAATAAAATGAAATATCAGATGGCCAATTATTATTTGTATCAGGTGCTTCTGATGAAAGTTCCATTGAAATTTCAAGTTCTTCTGGCCGGTTGCTTGATAACAAAAAGTTTGGGATTTTATATTCAACATAGCCTTGACCGAACCAAAGAATATTTGCGTTCACTCGTTCGTGATCAAGAAAATAGCGGGGTTCATCAAATTCCCCTATTATTTTCTCCCTAGTTGCTAGGCCGCATGTTGGTTCAATTAGAAAGTCGGTATAATGGCCTACTGACACATCTGTTTGATGAAATTCTTTAATTTGACTAAGTTGTGCTGGAAAATTGATTTCAATTTGATCGACATCAAGAACACATAATTTTTGTAATCCAGCTTTGCCTGGAACCATGTCAGTACGGATAATACCTGCTTTTTCTAGTTTTTTTACATGCATGGTCATAATAGCACTGCTTAATTCAGCAGCCTCTGCTAATTCCCTAATATTCATAGGTCGTTGGGATAGTAATTGAATAATTTTTAAACGTACTGTGCTTGCTAACGCTTCATATATAGGTAAATATTCATTTGTGGTATCTATTTTCATGAATTTAGTCCTCCATCATAACAGACTGTTTACATATAATATACATGTTTGTTAATTAGTATACAAGTATGTTAACCTTACAGATTTTATTTTATACTAATATTAATATTCTATGTTTCTCTGCACTGAAATGTTTAAGACTATCCTTTAAACTAAGGTTGGTCTTGAAATGAAATAGGTAAGAGAAATTGATTATACATAGTTAATTAGCTGAGTCAAGGAATTGATTAAATTTTCTAATAACAGTTGACAGGTATATGGTTAATAAATATACTAATCATTAATAACATATATATTAATAAAACCGACAATATGTTAATGTTTTTGTTTACGTAGAAGGAAATAAATCATGAGAAAAAAAGGAGAAGGTATACATGAGGTTGTTATGTTGTATTTCTAAGTGGAGTTGAAAGCGCTTAACACCTTGCTTAATGTGTTGCTGCATCTCCACCGCTTTAAGTTGGTGGTCTTATTATGGCCGTTCCATTTTTCTGGATGTTGTCAACATCACTAAAACCAGAAGGTGCTGTCTTTACCGTGCCTACTCAATGGATTCCAAAAGAATTCGTTTAGGAAAATTACTGGCCGTTTTGACAGAAGCAAATCTTTTAAGAGGTTTTTTGAATACGTTTGCGGTGGTTATAGGAAGTTTACTAGAAAAGGAGAGTTTATTTATGTCACAAAGATATCAAAATCCAATAATAGAGCAACGTGCAGACCCTTGGGTGTATAAGCATGTTGATGGCTATTATTATTTTACTGCATCTGTACCAGAATATGATCGCATTGAATTGCGTAGAGCATCCACTATTCAAGCATTAGGTGAGGCAGAGCCTGTTGTTGTTTGGAGAAAATATGATCGCGGGCCGTTGAGTGCGAATATATGGGCACCTGAAATTCATTATATTGATGGAGCTTGGTACATTTATTTTGCAGCTGCTAGAACGGCTGAAACAAACGAAGGATTATTTGATCATCGTATGTATGTGATTGAAAACAAGTCAGCCAATCCTTTGGAGGGTACATGGGAGGAAAAAGGTCAGATCAAAACAAAATGGGAAACGTTCGCACTAGATGCAACAACTTTTGAACATAAAGGTGAACGATATCTTGTCTGGCCACAAAAAGATCCGAACATAGAAGGTAATTCTAATTTATATATCGCAAAGATGGAAAATCCATGGACGATTACAGGCGATCAAGTCATGATCACGACCCCAGAATACGACTGGGAAAAAATCGGTTTCCTTGTTAATGAAGGTCCTGCTGTATTGAAACGTAATGGGAAAATCATGGTTTCCTTCTCAGCCAGTGCAACAAATCATAACTATTGTATGGGTCTATTGTATGCACCAGAGGATGCAGACTTACTCGATCCTGCTTCATGGACCAAGCTTACAGAACCAGTATTTCAAACGAATGAAACAACTGGTCAATATGGACCAGGTCATAATAGTTTTACTGTATCAGAAGATGGAAAAGAAGATGTGATCGTGTATCATGCAAGAAATTATAAAGAAATTGTTGGTGATCCACTATACGATCCTAATCGACATACACGTGCTCAAGTGTTTACGTGGGGAGAGGATGGATTGCCTAAATTCGGGGAACCCGTTCCAGATCGTGAAACGACTATAAATGAAAAGTAAGTAATAGATTAATAATATAGGAGTGTATGAGATGAGTAATTCAATAATTATCAATGCAGATATCGAAAAAGGGAAAATAAATAAAAATATTTACGGACACTTTGCGGAGCATCTTGGGCGCTGTATTTATGAAGGGATTTGGGTAGGGGAAGATTCGTCAATACCCAATACAAAAGGAATTCGAAATGATGTTCTTCAAGCACTTAAAAACCTAAATATTCCTGTTTTACGCTGGCCGGGCGGTTGCTTTGCTGATGAGTATCATTGGAAGGATGGAGTTGGACCACGAGAAACCAGAAAAAGAATGGTTAACACGCATTGGGGCGGAGTAGTTGAGAACAATCATTTTGGTACACATGAATTTATGCTTCTTTGTGAGTTATTAGAGTGCGAGCCATACATTTGTGGAAATGTTGGGAGTGGAACTGTTCAGGAAATGTCTGAATGGGTTGAATATATGACATTTGATGGTGAATCTCCGATGGCCAACTGGAGAAGTGAGAATGGCCGCGAAAAACCTTGGAAATTAACGTATTTTGGAGTTGGTAATGAAAACTGGGGCTGCGGCGGAAATATGCGCCCGGAATATTATGCAGATCTTTATCGTCAGTTCCAGACCTATGTTCGAAACTATGGAGACAATAAAATCTACAAAATTGCCGGTGGGGCCAATGTCGACGACTATAATTGGACAGAAGTGTTAATGCGCAATGCTGGCCGATTTATGGATGGCTTAAGTCTTCATTACTACACAATTCCAGGTGATTTCTGGTTAGGGAAAGGCTCTGCAACAGATTTTACCGAAGATGAGTGGTTTATTACGATGAAAAAAGCCTTGCATATGGATGAGCTTGTGACAAAACATGGCACAATTATGGATAAATATGATCCAGAAAAACGTATTGGCATGATTGTAGATGAATGGGGAACTTGGTTTGATGTAGAGCCAGGAACAAATCCCGGGTTTTTATATCAACAAAATACGATTCGTGATGCGCTTGTTGCAGGTATTACACTAAATATATTCAATAACCACTGTGATCGAGTACAAATGGCAAACATCGCTCAAACTGTGAACGTTCTTCAAGCAATGGTATTAACAGAAGGAGATCAAATGATTCTAACGCCGACGTACCATGTTTTTGATATGTATAAGGTTCATCAAGATGCAACATGCCTGACAGTAGAATCAAAAACGACATCATTTAAGGGTCAAAAGGATGAAATTCCATCTGTTCATCTTTCAGCTTCAAAAAACGCTCAAGGTGAAGTGAATATTACATTGTGTAACCTAAGTAATCAGGATTCTGCACCTGTGTCAATCGAATTAAGAGGTTTGTTGGGAAAAAATGTAACAAGTGTTAAAGGGAAAATTTTAACATCAGAAAATATGAATGACCGTAATACATTTGAAAATCCGACAGCTGTTGAACCAGTTTCATTTGAAAGATTAAATATAAACGAGAATGAACTATCGTTCGAAATGCCGCCTATGTCCGTTTTACTTATTACAGCATCATGATGGAAGCTGACACAAAAAGAAACTGTAAAAGCTGTTTTCAAGTTGAACGCAGGTCAAAATCACAAATTTCTAAGCTTGTTCAAGAACAATTACAGTTAGAAACTAACCTAGTAGATGATACCCTATTCAAAAAGAGAATGGATATCTGCTTAAGCTGTCCTTCTCTTTCTAGTGAAACAACTTGCCTGCATTGCGGGTGTTATGTAGAATTTCGCACAAAACTATCATACAAGAACTGCCCACATCCAAGCGGAGCAAAATGGTAACAAGCAGCAGTAGATCACTACTTCAAGACATACAAAAAAGCGGACTGTTGGAGGTTACAATTGTAGCCTCCATTTTCTATAGAAATTAAGTAAAATTTCCTTAATTAGGATAAGCTAAAAGAAAAAAGCAGGGGTGAAAACATGAAAGTGGAGGGCGCTATTATTTCCGGAGAGTTTGATACCTCAATGAATGAATTTTCATTGCAAACAGTGAAACAATTTTATACAGAATCGACTTTAAGACAAAGTCAACTGAATCTGCTATATGAATATTTACAGAAACACAAACATGAAGAAGACGGACAGTTTGTCACATTATACGACCAAATGCCAGTGCGGTTAAGTCAATCTGAAATTTATCAATTACTAGAGGATTTAAAAAAAGTTAAAGAACTTTATCACTAATAGAAAGGGCAGTCCAAGTTTATTTGAAACTGCCCATCAAAATTTATTCTAAGTTTGCATGTTTTCCGTACATTTTTTGACTAGTAAGGCCTTTTTTTTCCATAAACCTTAAAATAATGGCATCATAAAATAGCAATAAAGTTTGTTCAAAAAGAGATCCCATAGGCTGGATCGTATCTGTTTGTCCCGCAGTATGGTCTTTGGCTGCACCAGGCAGTTCGACAGTCATATCAGCAAGTTGTCCTATTGTAGACTCGGGAAAAATCGTGATTGCAGCAATTTTACCACCAATATTTTTTGCTTTCTCAGCAATGGTAATTAAGCTTTTTGTTTCACCTGAACCAGAGCCTATAATAAGAAGATCATCCTTTTCGAAGGTAGATGTGATAGTTTCGCCGATCACATTAGAATCAAGACCCATATGCATCATGCGCATCGCAAATGATTTTCCCATAAATCCGGATCTTCCTGCACCAGCTATGAATATCTTATTTGATTCAAGAATAGCGTTCACGAGTTTTTCAGCATCTTGATTATGAATTTCTTTGACAGAATGGTCAAGTTCGCAAATGATTTTATTCAAATATTCACTTGTTTGCATCATTAAGCACCTTGCTTAATCATCGTTTGCATTTTTTCAGCAGCAGCTTTTTTATCTTCTTGACCAGTGATGCCTCCGCCAACGATCACAAGATCAGGTTGTACTTTAATGACTTCTGGCAGTGTCTCTAGTTTGATTCCGCCTGCGATCGCAGTCTTAGCATGTTTTACAACACTTTTAATAGTTTGTAAATCTTCAAATGAGTTTTTCCCAACTGCTTGAAGATCATAACCGGTATGAACACAAATATAATCAACACCAAGCTCATCTACTTCTTTTGCACGTTTGGCAAGATCTTTCACAGCAATCATATCGACAAGAATTCTCTTTCCTTGTTTTTTTGCTTCTTCTACTGCTCCTTTAATAGACATATCCTCTGCCGCACCTAAAATTGTTATAATGTCAGCACCAGCTTCAGAAGCCTTCATGACTTCGTAGCCAGCAGCATCCATAATTTTCAGGTCAGCAAGTACTTTTAAATTTGGGAAGGTTGATTTTAATTCTTTGACTGCACGAAGTCCTTCATTTATGACAACGGGTGTACCGATTTCTACGATATCTACATATTCCTCAACTTCCTTAACTAACTTTATGGCCTCAGGGATATTGACTAAGTCTAGTGCTAATTGTAATTCCATTCATTTCAGCTCCTGTTTTGTTTTTTGTTTACACATTCGTTATGTGTAGTTGTAAGTGTAACGCTTATGTATAAATGTGAGAAGTACGCACATTTTTCTTACATAGTGTTAAAAAGTATACTATGTGATATAGTGTTGTAAAAAAAGAGGTGAGGACCATGTCACGATTTAATGATAAATCGTTTAACTGTGAAAAAGAATTAACCCTGTCTGTCATCGGAGGAAAATGGAAGATGATCATTTTATGGCACCTAGGAAAAGAAGGGACAAAGCGCTTCAGTGAGTTGAAGTCATTAATCCCAGGTATTACACAACGAATGCTGGTCAATCAACTTCGTGAACTAGAAGAAGATCTGATCGTTGAGAGGAAAGTATATCCTGTCGTTCCTCCAAAGGTTGAGTATTCTCTAACTGAGCAAGGTGAAAGCCTTATGCCAATTCTTGACTCTATGTACGAGTGGGGAAAAAATTATATGAAAACCAATGATTTGTCTATTCCAGTTGAAAAAAAATGATCTGTAACAAATGCGACTTGTAATAATGTTATTAATAATCACACTACAAACCACAAAAATCTTGTGGTTTTTTTATTGATTTTTTCCTTATCTCCTTATAAAATCCATAGTATACTTTTTGACACTTAGTAAAAAGAAAGTGTGTACTTGTGTATCAAAGATAGATATCGAATAATATTTGTAGCAGGTTAAAATGTCATGAGTTGAGTCTCGTTTATATAGAACATCGAAGAAAGAGGAATGGACATGAATTTAAGAGTTTCTGCAGTACAATATCATCTTCACACGATTAAATCATTTGAGGAGTTTGCAAATCAGGTTGAGCACTATATTAAAACAGCAGAAGAATTTGGATCGGATTTTATTTTGTTTCCTGAATTTTTTACAACGCAATTGCTTTCTATTGGTGATGAAAGCGGTAAAGCATTGCCGATAAATCGTCTTCCTGATTTTACAGAAAGGTATCGTGATTTATTTGTTGAACATGCGGCAAGAACTGGTATGCATATTATCGGAGGTACGCATGTGATCGAGAAAGAAGGCAAATTATATAATGTTGCTCATCTATTTTATCCAGATGGGAGAATTGCGGAGCAAGCAAAGCTACATATTACACCAACAGAAGTAGAAGAGTGGAATATGAGTGCTGGTGATAGTCTTCAGGTTTTTGTAACAGATAAGGGTACGATTGCAATGCTAACGTGCTATGATATCGAATTTCCTGAAATTGTGAGAATGGCAAAGGCAAAAGGTGCTGATGTGATCTTTTGTCCATCGTGTACAGATGATCGCCATGGCTTCCACCGAGTTCGCTATACAAGTCATGCTAGAGCCATCGAAAATCAGGTTTATGTGGTTACTACTGGTACAGTTGGTTCCCTTCAAACCGTGGATTTTATGAGAGGGAACTTTGGGCAAGCAGCAGTCATTACGCCAAATGATGTACCGTTTCCTCCGAAGGGTATTATGGTACAAGGTGAAATAAATCAAGATATGATCGTTACCGCGGACTTAAATCTTGACCTTTTATATAAAGTAAGGCTAAGTGGTTCGGTGACAACGTGGAGAGATAGACGAACAGATCTTTATCCAGATTGGGAGCCTGAAAAACAAACGTATTAATAGGAGGTTTCTATGTATCGAAAAGAATTTTATGTGTTCGATCAAGACAAACCAACAAAAGCTGTCATTCGCAATTATGAAAGAGAAGATTTCCAAGATCTAATCCAAATTCAACAAGAAAGCTTTCCACCCCCATTTCCTTCTGAGTTATGGTGGAATGAAGAGCAGCTGGAAAATCATATCACCCTTTTTCCAGAGGGAGCTTTATGTATTGAAGTCGATGGGGAAATGGCAGGATCTATGACAGGATTAATCGTAAACTTTGATCCTGAACATCCGAATCATACCTGGGAAGAGATAACAGATGGCGGATATATTAGAAATCATGATCCTAAAGGAAATACGCTCTATGTTGTAGATATTTGTATTAAGCCAACGTTTCGAAAGTTTGGCCTCGGGAAATGGTTAATGCTTTCCATGTACGATGTCGTTATCCATTTAGGGTTAGAACGACTGCTTGGTGGTGGCCGCATGCCAGGTTATCATAAAAATGCGGATAATATGTCAGCAGAGCAATATGTAGAAGCGGTCATAAAGGGAATGATCAAAGATCCTGTCCTAACATTTTTGTTACGTTGCAGCCGAACACCGATTGGTGTTGTTGCGAACTATTTAGAGGATGAGGAATCTTGTCATTATGGAACACTGATGGAATGGAAAAATCCTTTTCGAAAGGAAAAATGAACGGGTGGGGAGAATGAAGATGGACTATCATCGTATAACAAATATTGAAGATCCTTTATTTACACAAATGCATCAGCTAATGCAGGAGATTTTTCCTCCTGAGGAAGTGTTAGAGTTTGATCTTTGGAAGGAACCTTTAGAGGATCCGGGAATCCGTGTTTTTGTTGCTGTTCATGAAGGTAGAGTCGTTGGGGCAACAGAATATCGCTATTATGCCGATTTTAATGTTGCGATGACAGACTTTACGATTATCGGGAAACCTGGTTTAGGAATTGGACCATTCTTGGCAAACAAAAGAGCTCAGGATTTGCGTGGCCTGGCTGGAATAAACGGCAAGGAATTATCAGGTATGTTTGCTGAAATTTATGACCCCTATCGAGTTGAACACCATGAATTTGGCGGTGTAAAACCTATGGACCCATATGTGCGACGAGAAGTTTTGGCACACTTGGGATACAAAAAAGTCGACATCGACTATATCCACCCGTCATGGAATAATGATGGTGAAGCGGTTACAGGTCTTGACCTTTGTTTCCTCCCAATGAATGAAAATAAGTCGAAAATCCAAGCGGATTTGGTAGCGAAATTTTTAATCCGTTATTATACTGTATTACCTAATAAACCTGAATCCTGGACAAAAATGGTTGCTGAAATAGAATCAAAGGATCAATTAGCTCTATTAAATATTTAAGTGATGTGAGCCCCCGCTCTAGTAGAGGGGGTTTTTGTACTTTCAGCGTTAAAAATTGAGATTGATCGTATAAGAAAAGCTGAAGTTGTCGCGAATAAGAATTGGTGACAAGCCGATTTTTTCTATTCATTATTTATAAAAAATCGTGTATTTCAAGCAAATATCGGTTTTTTAAACGTTTATGTCTGAAAATTATATATCTAAAAATTCTGACAAATATTATCATTTAAATTTGTAAGGGTTTTCAATAAGGGTTGAAAGGAGGAAGGTTTTCATCAAGATCGAACATACGGTGACTATTTTCGAGAAGGAGAGGTAGTAAACCTATGAAAAGAAATGGCCAAAAAATATTTGCCGTTTTCTTAAGTGTTTTGATGTTTGCAGGAAGCATTCCATTTTATTCTCTAAATGTAAATGCTGAGGAGAGTTTTATAACAAAGAAGTTTGACTTTGGTTCTTCCTCTAGTGCTGTAGAAGAAGGGTTTGACCAAGTTTCACCAGATTCTGGTTATAGTGAGGAGAGAGGATACGGTTTTCAGGATCCTTCTAAAGCTGAAGCTACAGACCAAGGTACAACGGATGCTTTAAAATCTGATTCTATTATGGTAAAAGAAACTAGTTTTTTAGTTGACTTGCCTAATGGTGATTATTCAGTAACAGTAATTGCAGGAGATGCAAAAGAGTCTACAAATGTAGGAGTTGTTGCAGAAACGATTCAAAAGGTTCAAGATGCGAATGTATCTTCTGGGCAATTTATTGAGCGGACTTTTTCTATAGCATTAGTAGATGGACAGCTAACGTTTGAATTTACAGGAACAACTCCAAAGATTAATGGACTCATTATTACACAATTAGCAGAGCGAGTTCCAGGCGAGACACCAACAGTTTATATTGCCGGTGATTCTACTGTTCAAACATATGATGAATATTGGAAACCGGAAGCAGGCTGGGGTCAAATGATTCCACGTTTTTTTAATGAATCGATTGCATTTGATAACCATGCGATTGGCGGAAGAAGCTCTAAGTCTTTTATTTTTGAAGGTCGATTAGATAATATTCTGACTGAAATACGTCCAGGTGATTTTTTCCTTATTCAATTTGGTCATAATGATGCAACGATTAGTAGACCAGAGCGATATGCTTCTGTACCAGATTATAAAAATTATTTAAAAACATATATCAATGGTGCTAGACAACGTGGTGCTGAACCTATTTTAGTTACACCTGTTGGAAGGCGTGATTTTAATGCTGAGACAGGAATATTTAATGTTAGCTTCCCTGAATATGTTCAAGGAATGAAAGAGGTAGCAGAAGAACAAGATGTTGAATTAGTTGATTTAAGTACATTAAGTCGTGAATATTATAACACTATTGGTCCAGTTGGAACGAAAGCAGTTTTCCTTCATACGGAACCAGGTATCTATACCGCTTTCCCAAATGGCTCTCAGGATGATACCCATTTCCAAGAGTATGGTGCTATTCAGATTGCACGTCTATTATCAAGCGGGATAAAAGAGTTAGATAGCTCCTTAGCTTCTTATGTAACAGATATAGAGCCTCCAGTAAACGTACCAGACAAGCCAACAGGTGTTACGGCCAGCAGTATTAGTAATGCCGGAGCTTTATTAACATGGGATGAAGTGGAAAATACAGATATTTATAAAATTTATCGCAAGCTCTCAACTTCATCTGCCGAAGACTATACATTAGTAGGAACCTCAACTATTTCTAGAATTAGTTTAATGGGTATGGAAGAAGGACAATCATATGATGTGGTTGTTACTGCTGTTAATGGAAAAGGGGAATCTGAACAATCAGATATGATTGTGATCAAAACAAAAGAAGCAAATCTTAAGTATGATTTTGGTCCAGTAGGTAGCCCTATTGCAGAAGGGTATACCAATGTTGATTTAAATACTGTTTATACAAAAGAAAGAGGATATGGAATAAAGGATAATACTGGAATGATTACTCGTGACCGTGGTGACGGTGATACACCTCTAAGAGAAGTAACACGAGATTGGCTTGGGTATTTTAATGTAGGCTGGGAATTTCAAGTGGATGTACCAAATGGTTTATATGCTGTAAAAGTACATGTTGCGGATTTTCTCGGTAGTGCGAGAACAGATGTATCGATTGAAGGAAAGGATCTAGGACCTGTAAATGCCCCAAGTCGCAGCTACACTTCTAAGGTCTTTTCGGATGTATCAGTTAAAGACGGCCAAATGAATGTAAACTTTAAAGGTTCGACAGGTATTGCCAACGGCCTGGAGCTTACACCTATTTTACTTGCACCTTCAGAACTAAAGGTTGAACAGGTAAATATCGATCCGGAAAATCCGTCAGTGAAGCTTTCTTGGAAAGCGGTAGATGATGCGGTGAAATATAATATTTATCGTAAAGTTGCAGGGACAAATGATAGTGAGTTAATTGATAGTTCAACAACAAATTCTTATACAGATACTAGTGTTGATGTTGGTATGGAATACGAGTACACAGCAACTACAGTTGATCGTGCAAATGTTGAGACTGTTCCTTCTGTGCCATTGCCTGTATCCATGATTGATGCATCCGTTCCAGTACCTTCTGCTCCGATAAATTTAAAACTTGTAGAAGTAAACAAAAATGACATTTCATTTAGTTGGGATAAAACAGAGGGAGCAAAAACGTACAATGTGTACAGAGGAACAAAGAAGGATGGGGAATACCAGTATATTGGTAAAACAAACGAGCCGAATTACAAAGATGACACTGTTTTAACAACGATTAAGTATTACTATAAAATTGCTGCTGTAAGTGCAGGAGGGATATCAGAGCTTTCGACTAGCCTTGAAACACCAGCTGTAACCGTATTGAAAAAGCAAATGGAAACACTTGATCGCGGCCTTGTTGCGATGAAAACAGATGATGGTGTTTATGTAGGTTGGAGGTTTTTAGGGACAGATCCTAAAAATGTTTCATTTAATCTTTACCGGAACAATGAAAAAATCAATTCAAGTCCAATATTAACAAGCACCAATTTTGTAGATTCAAAAGGGAAAGCAGACGATGTGTATGAGCTTCGAGCTATCATAGATGGAAAAGAGAAGAAGCAAAAAGCACAGACATCTGTCATTGCCGATAATTATTTTGATATCCCGCTTCAAAAGCCAAAGGATGGTGTTACTCCATTAGGTGATCCGTACACATATTCTGCAAATGATGCAAGTGTTGGAGATTTAGATGGAGATGGAGAATATGAAATTATTCTTAAATGGGATCCATCTAATTCAAAGGATAACTCACATGCAGGCTATACAGGAAATGTCTATATTGATGCATACAAATTAGATGGAACGAGATTGTGGAGAATCGATTTAGGTAAAAACATTCGTGCAGGAGCTCACTATACCCAATTTATTGTTTATGATTTAGATGGGGATGGTAAATCAGAAGTAGCGATGAAAACTGCAGATGGCACAAAGGATGGTAAAGGAACAATCATAGGAAAAGCAGAGGCAGACCACAGAAACTCAACAGGATACGTGTTACAAGGTTCCGAATATTTAACGATCTTTGAAGGCGAAACTGGGAAGGAGCTTGTCACAACAGACTATACTCCTCCGCGAGGTGATGTTTCTTCATGGGGAGATGGATACGGTAACCGTGTGGACCGTTTTCTAGCTGGTGTTGCTTATCTGGATGGAGAAACACCAAGCTTAATTATGGCACGTGGTTATTACACAAGAACAGTTGTTAGCGCTTATAGCTTTAAAGAAGGTAAACTAACAAAACAATGGACATTTGATACAAACAATGACGGTTATAGTGACTGGGCAGGACAAGGATATCATAGCCTAAGTGTAGCGGACGTCGACCATGATGGAAAAGATGAAATTGTTTATGGGCAGATAACAATTGATGATGATGGATCCGGACTTTACAATACAGGATTAGGTCATGGTGATGCCTTGCATGTAGGGGATTTAAATCCCAATCGGGAAGGATTAGAAATATTCTCTGTACAAGAACATAAAGACGCTGAGTACGGATATGATCTGAGAGATGCCGAAACTGGCGAAGTTATATGGGGTGTTAAAACAGGACAAGATACAGGAAGAGGAATGACAGCAGATATCGACCCGAACTATGATGGTGCAGAAGCTTGGGCAATCTCAGGTGAGTGGAACAGCAAAATAGGCGGATTACACTCAGCAACTGGAGAAAAAATATCAAACAATATCCCTTCTTCAAATTTCGGCATCTGGTGGGATGGAGACTTACTACGAGAATTGTTAGATCATAAATGGGATGCCGACAAAGGTGTTGGTACAGGCACGATTGCTAAGTGGGACTATAAGGGCAAAACACTAAAAGACATCCTAGTTGCAGATGGCACGTTCTCTAATAACTCTACGAAAGGTACTCCAGCGTTACAAGCAGATTTACTTGGAGACTGGAGAGAGGAAGCAATATGGAGAACGGAAGATAGTAGTGCATTACGCGTCTATATGACAAATGATGTAACCAAACATAAAATCTATACACTTATGCATGATCCGCAATATCGTACTGCTATAGCATGGCAAAATGTTGGCTATAACCAACCACCTCACCCTAGCTTTTTTATTGGTGAGGGCATGGAGGAGCCGCCAACACCGAATATTTATTTGGTATCAGCGCAAAAGCCTGATGTAACAACACCAGAAACATCTTATGAAATTGATGGAGTAGCACAAAATGATTGGTACAAAGATACTGTGAAAGTAAAGTTTACTTCAGTTGATAGTGAATCAGATATTGAAGCGACTTACTATTCTATAAATGATGGTGTTGTACAATCCGGAAGTTCCATAAAACTTGAGAATGAAGGAAAACATATTCTCTATTATTGGAGTGAGGATACAGCAGGTAATGTTGAAACAAAAAAAGGACTAAAGGTAAACATTGATAAAACAGGGCCAGATATTGAATTTAATCTTAAAGAAGGAACACAAATAGGCGTAGATGAGGTCATTTCATTAACATGCCAAGCCCAAGACTCTTTATCTGGTTTAGAATCATCTACATGTGAAGACATATCTCAGCAAGCTTTCGAACTTGGTGTTGGTGCTCGAACATTTACAGCCGAGGCTAAAGACAAAGCTGGCAATAAAACAAATCAAACCATTACCATCCAGATCATTGTAGATTATGATCGATTGGCAAAGTTAACAAAACAATTTTTAACTGAAAATGGTGATGAAAAAGCAGCCGTTTCGTTTATAAAGAAACTTGAAGCAGCTAAGAAATCTGCTGAAAATGGTCAAATGAAAGCTAGCCATAAACAACTTGATGCTTATATCAATGAAGTAGAAGCACAAAAAAATAAAGCTTTTACAACTGAACAAGCAGAAGTCCTTATTCAGTTAGTTGAATCTTTTAAAAAATAAGGTGTGAAAAAATCTCGTTTCTGATTCTGAAACGAGATTTTTCTTTTCCTATTTATGTAAGATTTCTTGTTCATTTTGACATAATAACAAAAGTGACTATTTCTGGAAAAGACACTCTTAATAAGGAGATTTAGATAATGATAAAAAATACGAAAGTATTGTTGCTCATCATGATGATTATCCCATGGTTTTCTATTTATCTTATGGATAAAAAGGAATTTAAACGGTTTATCCCCGGGAGTATTTTTATTTCACTAGTCGTTAGAATGGAAAGCTATCTTGCTGAAAAAAGAAGATGGTGGTGGTTTTACGATAAGCTTTTTCCAAAATTCAGAGGTGAAACTCCATTAATATGGGGACCTTTTTTAGTGGGGTCACTGTGGATTCTAAAATTTACATATGGGAAGTTTTACACATATATGTTACTAAACCTCTTAATTGATGCTTTTTTTTCTTATCCTTTAGTTAACTGGTTTCAAAAGTTGGGCGTCGCTTCCTTGGTTCGGTTATCTAGAATGAAATTGTTGTCCATATTTACGTTTAAAGCCTTGCTGTTGTATGCATTTCAGTTTATAAAGGAAGAATATGTAGGGAGGAAAGATAATAGTCAAAAGGGATAACAAACTTCTGCCCTTTTTCAATTTCTGTCCTTTTATGAAAAAAGGAGGAATATCATTTTGGAAAATAATAAGACGGTTATCAACACACTAAATGAATTTTTACAGGGACAATATATGGGCATGAACGCTTTATTGAAAAACTAGAAGATGAAAATGTAAGGAAGCAATTTCAATTGATGCAGCAAGAACATAAGCTGCACGCTCTTCAAGTTGCCGAACGAATCCAGAATTTAGGCGGCGTACCTGTTAATAGTGAAGGGGTAGTTGGTTTTATTCAAGGTTCCTTAAGTCAATACAGGTTGCCTGATACAATAGAAGGGATGATTATAAGTGCTCGAAAAGGAGAAAATGAATACGGTATTGGTATGTCAGAAGAAATTGTAAGAGGACATTTAGATGAAGAAAGCAGACACTTAATTGAAAGTATTTTAGATCGAGATCGACAACATGTCAAAATATTAGATGAATTACTTCATTAGAGCTGAGTGCAGCTCTTTTTTATTTCCTAAATTTCAATAAAAATACATAATATTAACACTTCCAACTTCACATGAACTACAATGAAAGATACATGTTTCTATTTAAATAATAGAAACTAAAGAATAACCAATGTGGTAAAGGAGTACGTTCATGGGTGATCTATTAGAAGAATATTATACGCTAGCCAATGACCGAACAAAGTCAAAGGTTTTAGAAGATATAGATCGATATTTTGAAGAAAGAGAATATTTGCCAACGTATGAGCAATATGTAAGAGAAAGAGGGGAATATATTGATCAAATTTGGCTAAATTCCTGGTTAAATGCAGCATCAAGCCATGCCTCAAATACAGAAAAAAGGGAATTTTTACTAGAAAGAGGCTTTGATCTTGAAGGTGTAAGTAAGAAATTAGTTAATCAAATGTTTCGAAGTGAGATAAGGAACATAACACCATTTAATGTATTAGATTGGCTTGACGATCTGTTTTTGAACCAAGAGGATGTGTGGAGAGAAAAATATAAGCAGGCTAGGGAATTATTCGAAGCACGAAAAAAAATGCAGGAGCATCGTGAAAAAACGCGAAAGCTTATGCAAAAATTTGAATTCTATATGGAAGAATTACTTGGTGGGCATTATGAGGAGCTTTATCTATATATTCGATATCTAATTGGTTCACATCTTGCAATTGAAGTTGAACAACAAGGTGTTGTACTTGCTTCTGACGGAATAACATTTTCAGACTACTTATATGATGAGGCTCATATCGCAATAAACAGATACCAGTATAAAGAAGATATGACAGAGATGTATGAAAGGTTGATCTCAGGATATTTATTTGACTTTGGTCCTAATTGGATAAAGGAGCGCCTTTCCCCGCATCTTTTTGATGAATATCGAGAAACGTTTCATGAGGATTTGCCGGACAGTTTTATAAAAGAAATCGCATTTGATTTATTTTTAGATCTAGCAAATGAATTTTTTGCAGATTTACTTGAAGAATTTGTTCCTGATTTAATTAAACTAATTGATACGCCGTTTGATCTCGAAACTCATCAAAAGATCTATGAAACAGATCTTTCGGAAAGAGAAAGAAAAATAGTCGAGGAGCTAGAGGAGATCAAGCGTCGCAAAGAGGAAGAAGCCCGAATGGTAGAGGACATTTTCGGAAGAGAATACAATCCTCCAAACGGTCGTAATATCCAATATGTTTTACATATTGGGGAAACTAACACAGGAAAAACTTTTCAGGCGATTCAACGAATGAAGGATGCAACTAGTGGTATTTACCTAGCTCCACTTCGTTTGCTTGCATTAGAAATTTATGAAAAGCTAAATCAGGAAGGGGTTCCTTGCTCTTTAAAAACCGGGGAAGAAGAAAAGCTGGTAGCAGATGCAGCTCATATTGCTTGTACAGTTGAAATGTTTTATGAGAAAGACTTTTATGAGGTTGTTGTTATTGATGAATCTCAAATGATTGCAGATAAAGACAGAGGATTTTCTTGGTATAAAGCGATAACAAAGGCAAATGCAAAGGAAGTTCATATTATTTGCAGCTTTAATGCTAAACCAATGATCATGCAGCTTTTAGGTGATTCTGATATCACGATCCATGAATATATCAGAGATGTTCCGTTAGAGGTAGAGCCGCAGCTGTTTCGTTTAAATCAAACCCGCAAAGGTGATGCTCTTGTTTGTTTCTCAAGAAAACGAGTTTTAGAAACTGCTGCAGAGCTTCAAAGAACCGGTCGTAAAGTAAGCATGATTTATGGAAGCATGCCACCTGAAACGAGAAAAAAACAGATGGAGCGGTTTATAAAAGGTGAGGCAACTGTCATTGTAGCAACAGATGCAATTGGGATGGGGTTAAACTTACCGATAAGAAGAATTGTTTTTTTAGAAAATGATAAATTTGATGGGACAAGAAGAAGGTGGTTAACTTCACAAGAAGTAAAACAAATTGCAGGACGTGCTGGACGTAGGGGCCTTTATAATGTCGGGAAGGTGGCCTTTGTACACAATCCTAAATCAATGGCTCGACTTCTTGATCAAGAAGATGATCCATTACAAGGATTTGCGATCGCCCCGACTACTGGAGTTCTTGAAAGGTTTCAAAAATACTCTCGTAAGCTTGGACTATTTTTCTACTTGTGGGATCAGTTTAAAAGTCCTAAAGGTACAAAAAAAGCATCTTTGGCAGAGGAGAAGCTTTTGTATGAGATGATAGAGGATACAATGATTGAAGCTAAGCTGTCAATGGCTGATTTATATGGCTTTTTACATTTGCCATTTTCCACGAATGAACCAACCTTACGAAATCAGTGGAAACAAAAACTTGAGGCTATTGTTGAAGGATACGAATTACCTGATCCGTTTGTCAAGGAAACAGGGCTCGAAGAACTTGAATTATCATATAAATCGGTAGGCCTTCATTTATTATTCTTATATAAATTAGGAAGAAATACCGAGGCACATTATTGGGAAAGGATTCGCGAGGAAATTAGTGACAAAATACATGAACAACTAAAAACAGGAGTACAAATCACAAGAAAATCATGTAAAGTATGTGGAAAAACATTAGCTAATAAATTTAAATTTGACGTTTGTAATGAATGCCATTTCGAGAGACAGAAAAAGAAGGAAAAAAAGAAGCAAAGGCATTATTAAGATGAAAGATAAAGGAGCTCGTCATTTAAGGATAGATGAGCTCCTTTATCATTTTACTTTATTTCTACTTTACCACTTGACACTTCAATTTTCACATCATGCTTCCCCGAACCTGATATACCATAAATATTGTTCTTATTTTTTTCAAGATCCTTTAACGGAAGGTCTGAAGAAATATATCCACTACCAGCTTTACCATGAAGTGTATAGTCTGCATCTGTTGGTAAGTCAATTGATCCGAATCCAGAATTTAATTCGATATCAAGCGAATCTGTTACCTTTTCCATCTGTAGGTCAATCTTACCTGATGATAATTCAGCCTTTACTTTTCCTCTATGGTTTTTAATTGTCAGATTCCCGGAACTCATGTCGAACGTACTAGAATCAGTCGCCAAAGAAGTAATCGTAGCATTACCGGATGAACCGTCAAGCTCAAAGTTATTAGCGGTTAATTGACTAATTTTCACATTGCCAGAGCTCATATCAACTATTAGTTCTTTGAGATCTACCTTTGATTTCCCATCAAATACGATGTTACCTGAACCACTTGCAATGACAAGCTCTTGGTTAAAGTCATTTGGGATAAAGATTGTGATTTCTCTCTTATTGAACAATGAAAATACGTTAAACCACCTTTTGGATTCAGATTCAATGATAATTGTATCTCCTTTGGTATCTACATTTATTTTCCCATTTCCTTTTATGGCAGCACGAACTTCATCCGTTTCTTCTGGGATGATTGTTGTACTTGCACCTGAAACATGTAGTTCGATTTTCTCTGTGTTACCCGTCACTTCTGCAGAAGTCTTACTTTGACCGAACACAAGCCATGATGTATTGGATTTGATGATTAAAAATAATCCTCCGATAAAAATTAAAAGTAAAATTAGCTTTTTCATTTTATACCTTCCTTCTTTCGTCGCTTGACTATTCTATTTGATCTACCTTTATCTTAAAGAAAAATAAGAATGGCAACAATGAACTCAAGCTTTATTTCATCTAAGGCTTAAGACTTACGAGAAAGAGGAATGATCCAAAATGTTAGAAGGACAGTTTTGGCAAACTGTCCTGTTCCTTTAAATTCAGACTAATCTTCAATTTTCTTCTTTGTACTGGTGATATCCTTTATGTTTTCTTCTTCAGCTATTTCTGTACCGTAAGCTAAATTAGAGTCAAAAACAGAATTTCTCTTGTTAATAAAGGCTGTATGCTCTTTTGGATCTTGTATAAAAAGGTGAATTATTATTTCGGCACCAGTGATGATGACTGAAGAAATAATACTTCCCCAGGCTATTTGTAGATAGCTCTCAAATAAAATACTTCCGAAAATCCATACACTTAAATAACTAAGTAAAAAATCAGCTACAGCGGCTGCACGTCTACCTAATTGTGGTAAAATGACCAATTCCCCTAATACATATGATACAGAAGTGACGAAAAAACTAAACGATAAAATATCGACAATGTTTGCATCGAAAAAAAGGTCAAGCCCTAAACCAAATGCAATGAAACAGGTAAGGAATTTTATTAAAAGTAATGTCAAGTGCTTCATATTTCTTAACCTCCTTAACATTATTTTTAGTCAAAAAAGACCTGATCATACAAAGGATAGGGAGAAAGTAATAACAAATCGGTTTCATTTTTAATCTTAAATATTACTTTTGGTTTACTAAATATATAAAACATGAAATTTATTGAAACATTATGAAATAGAGACTAATTAACGAAATGTGATTTTTAAAAAAGTGACAATTTTCTAAAAAAAGTATTGTAAGCGATTTAAAATTCTGATAACCTCTAAATATCAAGTAAATATTTAGTGAAAAGAGTGAAGATAGACTAAGTTTATTTACTAAATTAAGTAAAGGCATATTATTGTTTAAGTTGACATCAAAGAATTTTCAGCACTTGCTACAGTATTTAATCACGTTATCAAGGGTTTTATAAAACTGACTATCTGTAAAAGTTTCGGTAGGAAATAAAATATTGAGTTTGTAAAAAATAGAATATTCGGAAATTTTCATTGACTAAATTTATAGAATTATATATTCTAGTTGTGCAGAAAGAAATCGATTGCACGGATTTGGTTGATGCAAAAGTTAATGTAGTTCTACATTTATGTCATATTTCTATTATTTAAATGGTGGTTACCAACATTTGGTTGTAGAGGCGCCTGAATCAATGGAAACGATTGCGCTAAATATTAGTCAAAATCAGTATATACGATCATCTGTATTTTTAAATTGAAAACGCTTACCAGGAATTTTAAGGAGGTGATGTTTCTACATAGACATGTTTACCGGCTTTACGTAATAGGACTTTCTAATCCAGTTTTTCGAAAGGTTTTATTCACTAAAAAAATGGGGGTAAATGTAATGAAAAAGAAACTAGCATTTTTATTCTTTGCAGTTTTACTTATCATGATTCCTGCTTTACAAGCATGTAGTAATTCAAGTTCAGGGTCATCAGAAGCCGGTAATTCAGGAAGTTCCGGATCTGGTGAAAAGATTAATTTAACATTTTCTGCATGGGGCAATCCAGCTGAGATAAAAGTATACCAAAGAGCAGTGGATGGGTTTAATAAAGAAAACCCGAATATTCAAGTAAAACTTGTTCCAATTCCAAGTGATGGCTATATTCAAAAACTGCAAACACAACTTCAAGGTAGCCAGGCTCCTGATGTATTCTACGTAGGTGATGGGGATATTTCTAAATTAATTGAAACTGGTAAACTTGCTCCCCTAAGTGAATTTATGAATAGCTCAGAGAGTTACGCGAAACCAGATGAATTTGCAGAAGGTTTATGGGGTGCTGCGAAAAAAGATGACGAAATTTATGGTATAACAGTTGATTGTAACCCAATGTTACTTTATTACAATAAAAAACTATTCTCTGAACTAGGAATTAAATCTCCACAAGAATATTTTGATGCTGGTGAATGGAACTTTGCTGCAATGGAAGAAGTGACAGATCAATTACGTGATGGTGGTAAGTATGGTTTTATTGTAGATAACTCATGGAATACACTATTTAGCTGGATCTGGGCAAATGGCGGGGAAATTTATGATAAAGAAACGGGTGACTTTATTTTAGATCAAAATGATAAAGGGATTGAGTCTATGCAATTCCTTGAGAAAATGGTAAAGGATAAGAACTTTACTTATGCAGGATCATTACCAAAAGGCCAGGGTGCAGAAGCAATGTTTATGTCAGGTCAAGTAGGAATGGTTAGTGCTGGTAGATGGTTCACACCATTATTCCATGGTAATAAAGCATTAGAATGGGATTACATTTCTTGGCCATCAAATACTGAAAATAAAACTGAGCCAGTTGCAATCCCAACAGCATATATGGCAGTCAACAATGATTCAAAGAATAAAGAAGCAGCTCAAAAATTTGCTTCCTATTACACATCTACATTTGGACAAGAAGCCCGTTTAGCTGGAATTGGTAATGCAATACCGTCCATCGGTGGAATAGATAATATTGTAACGGATTCCAAAGTGCCTGAGCATGTAGACTATATTATCCAAGCTCGTGAGCAAGGTTTTGCAAACGCAATTCAATCTACAATTCCGGGATTAGATAAAGAAGCGAACGACATCCTGGATTTAATGTATCTTGGTAAAGATAATGCTGAAACAACGGTTGAAAAGTACGCAGAAAAAGCAAAAGCAATGATTGCTGAGCACAAAGGTGAGTAACTAATTCAGTAAAAGGTGTTGATAGGTGTTTTATAACATTCCTACCTTCACCTTTCCATTTTAGTAGAAGAAGGTGAAACCATTGAAAAGTCGTCAGCAAAATCTTTGGGGATTTATCTTTCTAACTCCTCAATTAATCGGTTTACTTGCATTCTCGTTAATACCTGTTTTATTTACTTTATCTTTAAGTTTTATGAAATGGGATGGATTTGGGGCAAAAGAATTCATTGGATTAGCAAATTATATCGATCAGTTCACAAATCCGGATTTCTGGAAGGCTTTAGTGAACACGGCTTATTACACAGTATTAGTTATACCTATACAAATTGCAGTCTCTTTAGCAGTTGCGATCGCACTTAATAAAATTAAAGGAAAGAACTTTTATCGTTTATTCTTCTTTATGCCAGTTGTTACAAGCTCTGTTTCTATTGGTGTGATTTGGATGTGGATTTTAAATGGTGATTTCGGGATTTTAAATCAGGTTTTAGCTAGGGTTGGTATTTACGGACCGATGTGGCTAACTGATACAAAATGGGTAATGCCATCCATTGCAATGTTAAGTATTTGGTGGGGGCTTGGGTACAACATGGTTATCTTCCTAGCTGGCCTTCAAGGTATTTCACGCTCATATTATGAAGCGGCAGATATTGATGGTGCGTCAAACTGGCAGAAATTCCTGCATATTACACTGCCATTATTGTCACCAACAACATTCTTTATTGCCATCATGGCCATCATTTCTTCTTTCCAGGTGTTTGACCAAGCTTATGTCATGACAAGTGGCGGACCTGCAAAATCAAGTTACACATTCGTATATCATATTTACGAATCAGCATTTGTTGATTTTAATATGGGTGTAAGCTCTGCTGCCGCGATGATTTTATTCATCATTATCTTAATGTTTACACTATTCCAATTTAAGATGTCAAAAAGGTGGGTTCATTATGAAGATCAATGATGTTCAAACAAAAACGATACCTAATCAGAATGTGTCATTGAGTCTCGGGAAAAGAATAAAGCCGACGAGAATTTTACTTCATGTTGTATTAATAATCGGTGCCTTTTTGATGGTTGCTCCATTTTTGTGGACAGTTAGTAGTTCATTAAAGGACATGTCCCAGATTTTTCTCATCCCTCCGAAATGGTTACCAGACCCAGTAACATTTCAAAACTATCCTAACTCACTAACGGCAATGCCTTTTGATCTTGCATATTTTAATAGTTTTTATATTACATTTATAGTTGTTCTATTAAACTTATTAACTTGTTCGATGGCTGCCTATGCCTTCGCGAAAATCCGTTTCTTTGGAGCAAATGTTTTATTCATCTTGTTCTTAGCAACGATGATGATTCCAAAACAAGTTACAATGGTTCCTCTTTACATTATCATGGATAACTTAGGCTGGATCGACACTCACTTATCTTTAATCGTACCTGCTGGTCTATTTAATGCATTTGGTGTGTTTTTATTAAGGCAATTTATTCGAGGTATTCCTAATGAATTAGAAGAAGCAGCAGTAATAGATGGGGCTAACCCGCTAAGAATTTACTGGAGTATCATTCTCCCATTAATTCGTCCTGCCTTAGCAGCATTCGGAATTTTCGCATTCATGGGAATATGGAATAGCTTCTTAGAACCATTAATTTATTTAACATCACCTGAGAAATTCACTGTTCCATTATTATTAAACACATTTAAGGGACTCTACTTTACAGATTGGTCATTAATGATGGCAGGAACTACAATTTCCGTTATACCTGTTATCATCGTATACATCTTCGCACAGAAGCAAATTATTGAAGGTATTGCGTTAACAGGTTCAAAAAGCTAACTAGAAATATGATTGGGGGTAGAAAATGAATTGAATAAATTCATGCAAGTGTTTGAATGGATCTATCGATTATTATTTCTTAATGCTTTATGGCTGCTGTTCACTTTAGGAGGCTTAATCGTATTTGGACTATTCCCATCCACTGTTTCTATGTTTCATTTAACAAAAGAATGGTTAGCTGGGAACACGGATATTCCAATATTTAAGACATTTTTTACAAAATTCAAAGAAGAATTTTTACGCTCTCAACTATTAGGAGCGGTGTTAGTTGTCATCGGTGCTTTGCTTTATTTTGACATTCAATTCTTCTTTCAAGAAGAAGGCAATGTTTTTTATTTAATGCGATATGTCATGATTACAGTCGGATTTGTTTATATTATTATGTTGCCATTTGTCTTTCCTCTTTTTGTTCAAGACAAATTAAAACTTGGAGAATTTTTGAAAAATGTCTTAATCATTAGCATGACACGAATTTTTCACAGTCTTATTATGGCTGTGGGGTGCTTTACCATATTCGTTGTATTTACTCAAATTGCCGGATTGTTCATCTTCTTCTTAGGGAGTACAGTGGCATTTTGGCTCACATGGAATTCATCAATTGCAATGAAAAAAATTAAGCAAAAACTTGCTATTACCTCTTAAATAGTAGGTTTGCTTTATACAGACAATGAAGAAGGGATGAGAAGAAATGTCTAAAATTACTTTTATTGGAGCAGGAAGTACAGTATTTGCTAAAAACGTATTAGGAGACTGTATGTTTGTCCCAGCTTTAGCTGGATTCGAATTTGCACTATTTGATATTGATGAACAGCGTTTAAAAGATTCAGAGAATATGCTGAATAACTTAAAACAAAATTACAATGGTAATGTCACGATCAAATCATACACAGATCGCAAAGAAGCGTTAAGGGGTGCAAAGTATGTCATCAATGCGATTCAGGTAGGAGGATATAAGCCGAGTACTGTGATTGATTTTGAGATTCCGAAGAAATATGGTTTACGTCAAACAATTGCAGATACGATTGGGATCGGTGGGATTTTTAGATCATTACGTACGATTCCTGTTATGCTAGATTTTGCAAAGGATATGGAAGAGGTTTGTCCAGATGCTTTATTCCTGAACTATACAAACCCAATGGCTTCTTTAACTGGAGCAATGCTTCGGTATACAAATATTAAAACAGTAGGGCTTTGCCATAGTGTTCAAATATGTACAGAGCATTTATTTAGAGATTTAGGGATAGATCATGAAGGAATTGAAGAAAAAATTGCAGGAATTAACCATATGGCATGGCTGCTTGAAGTAAAACGTAATGGCAACGATCTCTATCCGGAAATTAAGCGTCGGGCAAAAGAAAGACAGAAAACAAAGCACAATGATATGGTACGATATGAGTTGATGGATAAATTTGGATACTATGTGACAGAATCCTCTGAGCATAATGCAGAATATCATCCATATTTTATTAAGAGTAAATACCCGGAATTAATTGATCGTTTTAATATTCCATTAGATGAGTATCCGCGCCGCTGTGTGGAACAAATTGAACGATGGGAGACAATGAGAGAGGAAATGGTAAATAATAGCCAGCTGACTCACACACGCTCCCACGAATATGGTTCACGTATTATTGAAGCAATGGAAACAAACGTACCCTTTAAATTTGGGGGGAACGTTCTAAATAAAGGTAGACTCATTAGTAATCTGCCTGAAAATGCTTGTGTTGAAGTACCGTGTGTTGTTGATCGCAGCGGTATCATGCCAACATATATCGGGGATCTGCCGGAGCAATTAGCCGCCTTAAATCGAACGAATATTAATACACAGCTATTAACCATTGAAGCAGCAATGACAGGAAAAAGAGAATCTGTTTACCAAGCAGCGATGCTTGATCCACATACAGCAGCTGAACTTTCGATGGATGATATTATTGCGATGTGTGATGATTTAATTGAAGCTCATGGTGATTGGCTGCCACAGTTTACGAATCAAAAGGTTATTGTAAAATAATATTTAAAATAATATGAGGATGCAGTTCATTCATTGAGCTGTATCCTTTTTTTTATAAAATTAAAAAGTATAAAAATGGGGTAAGTTCTTTTTGAAGGGTACTTTTATATAGGAGAATAGCTACACCCCAAAATCTGTAAAAACCATTGAACCTGTCCTATACAAAATTAAAATACTTTCATATATATGTAATAAAGGTAAATTTGAAGATAAATTTAATAGAAGGAAGGTGAGTATTGATGAGGTTGTATTTAGATCCTGGTCATGGAGGCTCTGATTCAGGGGCTCAGGGTAATGGATTGATGGAAAAGAATATTACTTTAGATATTGCACTTAAAATACGATCAATCTTAACTTCTCAATATGAAGACGTTCAAGTGAAGATGAGCCGAACAGAAGATACGACCAAAAGCTTAAACCAGCGAACAAACGAGGCGAATGCTTGGGGAGCCCATTTTTATTTGTCGATCCACTGTAATGCCTTCAATGGATCTGCGAGGGGATACGAAGATTATATCCATTCGAGCTTATCTGATTCTTCAACGACCGCCAAATATCAAGATATCATCCATGCAGAGGTATTAAAAGTGAACCAACTGCAAGACCGCGGTAAAAAGAGGGCCAATTTTTATGTCCTGCGTGAATCCGTGATGCCTGCGCTTTTAACAGAAAACGGCTTTATTGATCATGCACAAGATGCTGAACTTATGAAACAATCATCATGGCGGCAAAATGTGGCACAGGGGCATGTAAATGGATTAGCAAAAGCATTTAATCTTAAACGTAAACAACAGGTAGTGCCTGGTACAGTATATAAGGTTATTGCCGGGTCATTTAGGTCAAGAGAAAATGCGGATGAGCGTGTCACATTCCTTCGATCAAAAGGGATTGAATCTTTTGTATATACCGTATCCATTTCAGGAACTACCTGGTATAGGGTTCAGGCAGGAGCGTTTTCAAGCCGAGAAAATGCAGAAAAACGTTTAGAAGAAATCAAAAATGCAGGAATTCCTGATGCATATATTATCACTGAAGGCTCAAGCGGTACACCGGATTCAGAAAGCCCAACAGGATACTCCATATTAGGCCAAACGTTTCTCTCTCCAGAACATATGAATTTATTTGTAAAAAATATCAATCCAGATGCGCTAGAGTTAGGGATTTATTATTTAACGTTCGGTGAACATTATGGAATCAGAGGTGACATTGCTTTTGCACAAGCTATGCATGAAACGGATTATCTGCGTTTCACTGGGATTGTGAAGCCCGAACAGAATAATTTTTGTGGATTAGGTGCAACAGGTCCGGATAACCCGGGTGCAAGTTTTGAAACACCAAGGGATGGCGTACTTGCCCATTTACAACATTTATACGCCTATGCCTCTACCAAACCATTACCTGGAAAATATCCACTTGTTGATCCTCGTTTTGATCTTGTTGCAAGAGGCTCTGCTCCAACATGGGTGGGTTTAAATGGAAAGTGGGCTGTACCAGGCACTACTTATGGACAATCCATTTTAGGCATGTATGAAAGAATGATTCATAGTGCTAAGGAAAATCTGGAGAAAATTCTAAATGAGATAAAAGGCTAAACCTTATCTGGAAAATTTAATCAGGGGATTGAAAATTCTTTTAGTTGCAAAAAAAATAGCTCCAAATTGCAAAAAAAGATAGAATTTTGCAATAATAGAGTGGGACTTGCAAAAATAATAAAAAAGTTGCAAAAATGAGCAATTTACAACATGAATAACTTATCGATAATTTTGCTATAAACACCTCTGTTGAGATGCCCTGCTAAGATTTAATAAAGATGGGTTATTAAAGTTATAACCCATCTTTATTCCGTGTTGACCTAGCGATAGCTTTCATCAGGTCAACTTTATTGGTTATTTCTTTCTTCAGAAGGTTCCTCATCTAAATCGGGTTCTTCTTCATCCATACCTTGTTTTTCATTACCTTCTTCAGAAGGCTCTTCATCTAGATCTGGTTCCTCTTCATCCATACCTGGTGTTTGAACTTCCGGTGAAGGTGGTGCCGGATCATTTTCTTGATTATCAACATTATTACAACCAAATAAACAACTCATTGAAAATAAAACTGTAAGTAATGTTAATACTATTTTAGAATTCATTGACTACTCTCCTTTACTAAGTACTTTTTTGTTTCTGAATTATTTTTTGTTGATGAATAAAAAATATACTAAAAACTTAACAATTGCTTAAAACCATAATGAAAAAGAGGAGTATAAGTAACAATATAACAACTAAATCGATCAAGTTATGACATCCTTGATTATTTTGAAACTTTCTTCTATATCTTCCCGTATGATAGATTAGATAAGAGGGAATAATATTGGATCCATTTTATTTAGTGGATGAAGTATTCTGAATTGTTCTAAGTCAAAAAAAGGAGTTGTTTAGATGATCGCTGTAGAAAACATTCATCATGTAAGTCTTTCTGTAACAGATTTGCAAAAAGCAAAACACTTTTATGGCACTTTGTTAGGCTTTAAGGAATTAGTGAGACCGCCCTTTGACTTTCCAGGGGCATGGTATCAAATAGGAGATCAGCAGCTTCACTTAATAGTACATAATAGCTCCAAAACACTTCGTAATAATCATGAAATCAATTCAAAAGATGGACATTTTGCTATAAGAGTGAAAGATTATGCGGAAACATTAAACTACTTAAAAGAAATTGGGCTGAAAATAATTGAAAAACCTAATAGTACAAGTGGTTTTGCGCAAATTTTCTGCATGGATCCTGATCATAATTTAATTGAATTTAATGTTGATCAAGAAACATTAAAAAAATAGTTTTATATTGATGGAAGCGATTCATTCTTAAAACAGATATCTAGTAATTTCTCCTCTACTTTACTGGTGCCAAACTACTTATTTCATCTAAATTAGCATGAGTCAATCTAATCAAAATAAAAAATTACCAATATTTCCATTTTAATAGCATCCATTATTTAGTATAAATAAAGTAGGTCAGTTATTAATTTCACTAAATGAGGAGGATAAATATGGATCAAACACCGTTACAAGTAAAATTAGTTCCTTTTACAATTGATTCAATTGTGGATAAAACAAATGAAACTCCGAAGGGTGTTAGTTTAATTCAGGCTCCTGAGATTTGGGAAGAAAGCAACCAAGGTGAAGGTATTGTTGTTGCTGTCATTGATACGGGGATTGATTCAGATCATCCGGATCTTAAAGATCAAATTATTGGTGGAAGAAATTTTACAACTGATTATAATGGCAATCCTGACGTGTTTGAAGACAATAACGGTCACGGTACACATGTATCTGGTACGATTGCTGCTTGTTTAAATAATGATGGTGTTGTTGGAGTAGCACCAAAGGCGAAAATTTTAAGTTTAAAAGTGTTGTCTGGTGAAGGATCGGGCAATTATGACTGGATTATAAGTGCAATAAATTATGCTGTGGAATGGCGCGGTCCCAAAAATCAACGAGTACGAGTCATTTCTATGTCACTGGGCGGCCCAGAAGATGTCCCTGAGCTGCATAAAGCAATAAAAAATGCGGTTAATCAGGGTATTTCTGTCGTAGTTGCAGCAGGAAATGAAGGGGATGACAGAGAGGATACATTCGAATATTCTTATCCTGGCAGTTATAATGAGGTTATTCAAGTTGGGGCAGTGAATCATGATTTAGAGCTTGCTCCATTTACAAATACTAATACAGAGGTTGATCTCGTGGCACCTGGGGTAAATGTTATATCCACATATCCCGATAATAAATATGCTTCTTTGTCAGGAACGTCAATGGCAACACCACATGTAGCAGGAGCAATCGCATTACTTATTAATTTAAGTGAAAAAGAGTTTAATAGATCACTTATTGAAGCAGAAATTTACGCCCAGCTTGTTAGAAGGACATTGCCATTGGGTTATAGAAAAAGCTCTGAAGGCAACGGCTTTCTTGTCCTTAACTTAGTTGATAAAATCTATGAAATTATTAACGTAGCACGATTAAATAAACCAATACCACAAAACTAAATGATTTTACATCACCTTGCCCGCATTATAGAGGAGCTTACCAATCTCTAAAAGTGTGGGCTTTTTACTTAAAAGGGAGGAAAAAGTCGTGGATCATGTTAATCGCAATTTTTTAGATAAAGAAATAAATTTAGACGATGTGTTAGTAGAAGTAAAGCATAATAAAATAAGAATAAAAAAAGAAGAAGAGTATTACGATAAGGAAGAGGATCAAATAATGATCAATCAATATTATCGAGATATCTCTTTTGAAAACACAGATAAAAAGGAATTGTTTAAGCAATTAAGCGAATTGATTACTAACACGCATGAAATCCATCTTCCATACAATGCAAATACTCGAAATTATCTTTACTCATGGGTAGATTTACAGGTGGATGGAACGTTAAAGAGTATCTATTCCGGAAAAGATAAAAATCCAGAACAGCTAATAAAAGAAGACTATGAGGCTGAATTGAATAGAGAGAAAGCTTATAGTATGCTAATGAAAATGTCATCAGCAAATGAAGCAGTTAAAGAGGATATGATCAAGGACATCGAAAAGGAAAATATGTACAATTGTGAGCATGTTGTACCACAATCTTGGTTTGACAAAGATAATCCTATGAGAGGGGATTTACACCATTTATTCACATGTGAAAAAACGTGTAACTCAATGAGATCTAATTATCCTTATTATGATTTTGCTGATTATTCTCCTGAATTTGAGTTAAAAGGAATTGCATCAGAATGTGGAAAATATGAAGAACAAAAGTTTGAACCTGAAAGTGGAAAAGGGCAAGTAGCACGAGCAACATTGTATTTTTTATTAAGATATCCAAATGAAATAAATCGTTATGATCAAAAGGATATAGAATTGCTGTTAAGATGGCATAATGAGAATCACGTAACAACTTATGAAAAACATCGGAACAAAGCCATCTTTGAAAAACAAAAGAATAGAAACCCTTTAATAGACTTTCCTCAAATGGCTGATAAAATTGATTTCTCGCTAGGTTTAAAGTGACTATATTACATTAAAATGAAAAACGATAAGGATGTTCTAACTTTTAAATAACCTTGTGCTACTATACCTTTTTCCAAGCACAAGGTTATTTACATGCATAACATGATTATTCATTAAATGGAGAACCTGTTGAAGTATGCTGGTTAACCCATTCAAGGGATGTAGCTGAAACAGCTTGCCAATCAGGAATTTGTGATTTATGTTGTTCAACCCAACTCATACAATATTGTGGATCAATATTATTTTGTTGGCATTGCTCTAGGAAGTCTTGAATGTTTGAATCTGTACAATTTTGCCATGTTCCACATGTGTTTTTAAATAGATTTTCCATTTTCATTTGTAAATTTTGATCGTCTCCACTATACATCGATGATTTCTCCTTTAAATAAATATATGAAATATACTTTGGTATTCCCAACAGACAGTTTGTCCAAAATTTTATAATTTATTACAGTGAGTGAGGTACATTTCATTAAATGAGATGTACTTTATTTTATGCTAGGAAATTGAACTTAAAAGTATTTACACTTAGTTTATTCAGTAGATAAAGTAAATGAATGTATGATAAAGTAAGAAAGTAGTATTTTACTATTAAAGAAGTTAGGGATGGGGTTGAATGTGGGTTAAATTAGGTAGGTATAATACATTACGTAATCAGATTTTACTAGTCTTTATTACGGTTATGACGATAGTTTTATGTTTCGTTGGAATTATGACTTATTATATTGTAGCAAACTTATTACAGGACAATGCTGAAAAACAAATTCAGCAGACAGCAGTGGAAGCAAATGGCAGGATGGAATCCCTTCATCAGCAAATTGATTTATTAACAAGACAAGTAGCAACTAATTCAACTATACAGCAGCTTTTACATGAGGAATTACAGGGAAAGTTTGCTTCCTTTCAACAAAGACAAGCATTAGTAAGGCTTAGCAATGAATATCTTACGTATACAAACGGTATTAATACATTAGAAATTTATTCAGCTGATAATCGGAAGTTAATTCCTCTTGACGGAGAAGCATTGCATAAGCGGATTAATCAGAGCTGGATTTCAGAAGCAGACAGAGCTGAAGGGAAATTAGTCTGGATTGGGCAAGATCCAATGGAACCTGATTATTACCTTGCAATCAGAAGAGTTAGTATTATTGATCAATGGTTTTCTAATGGTGGCTATATCCTCATTCAAATAAATCCTAATTATTTTGAATTCTCTGAAACACGATTGAATAATGAATATATGATCTTAGTTGATCAAAATAAAAAGCCAATAACAAGTAATTATAATGGTGACATATCGCCAATAATTGAAGAAAAAGGAACATCATTACGATTGGATGGAAGCGATTTCATGTTGGTGAAACAAACATCATCTATCACAGGCTGGACGTTATATATATTGACACCGGTAAAAGAAGTCATGAGTGGAATAACAGTTCTACGTGCAGCTATCCTTCTATCGGGTGTGTTCGGATTTCTTATCTTTTCTTTCTCGGCTGTATTACTTTCAACAATGATTACAAAACCAATTTTTAGATTGACAAAAACCATGAAAAAAGCGAGTGAGGGAGAATTAACACTTAATCCAGAAGTCTCTTCTACAATAGAGATTAATCGATTAAATGAATCATACAACCAGCTTGTAGAAAATACCAATCAGTTAATCCAAGTGGTGTATGAAAAAGAGATCTTAAAAAGCCAGGCAGAACTAAAAGCCTTGCAATCTCAAATAAATCCCCATTTTTTATTCAATACCCTTGATGCAATGTATTGGTCACTAGATGAAAAAGGGGAGGAAGAATTGGCTGAGTCAGTCTTAGCTATGTCAGAGTTATTTAGATATACGATTAGTCATCAAAATCAGGATGAATGGGTAACTGTTAAAAGAGAAATTGAACATGTTGAGCTTTATATGCAGCTCATGAAAATGAGATTCGGAGATCGATTTACATGGAGCGTGAATATTCCTAAAGAATATGAGACAGTCCAAATACCAAAATTACTTATTCAACCAATTGTGGAAAATGCAATATTACATGGTGTTGGAAATAAGGTTGGACAAGGCTTTGTCAATGTGATGGTGAAACCATCATCAACTCCGGAGTTTATTACGATTGCTGTGACTGACAATGGACCAGGGATTGAGCCAGAAACGATTAATAAAATCATGAACTTATTAGACACAGGAAAGGTATCCTCATTAAAAGGGAACGGCATGGCTCTTGGTAATGTTAACAAACGATTAAATCTCTACTATAAACATCATGAATTAAATGGAATTCAACTATCAAGCAAATTTAATGGCGGAACTTGTGTAACGTTTGATATTCCAATAAATAGGGGTGGGGCACATGATGAAAAAAACAATCTTGATCGTGGATGATGAACCAAAAACAAGACAGGGGTTAAAGAAGACATTAGAGGATTGGGCGGATGGAAAATTTGAGTTGATTAGCACAGATGGAGGTGCTGCAGCCATCTCTATTTTAGCAAAAAGGGATATTCACATATTAATTACGGATATCTCGATGCCGGAAATGACGGGGTTAGAAATGCTAAAGCTTCTCCAGGAACAAAAACAATTCCCAGTTGTGATTATTATATCTGCCTACTCTGAGTTTGATTATGCTCAAGAAGCTATTCAACTAGGTGTGTTAAATTATTTACTTAAACCGGTAAGTAAAAAGAAGTTAATTGAAGCCGTCGAAAAAGCTGTTGAAGTTCAAAAAAAGCGAGAAAGAGAAGGAAGACTAAATAAAATAATCGATGATAGGCTTGTTGATGTAAAAGTAGAGGAAAAAGAAGAAGATTCACCGATTCAAAAAGCAATGAACTATGTAGATCAACATCTTGCGGAACAATTAACCCTAAAAGAAGTCGCAAACTATATTCACTTAAACCCAAGTTATTTTAGTGTTTTATTTAAGGATCAAACAAAAATGACATTTAGTGAATATGTAACAAGAAGTCGTCTTCAAAAGGCTAAAAATCTCTTAATGGGAACAAATATGGCAGTTTCAGACATTGCTGAAGCAGTTGGATATAATACATCTAAATACTTTATTAAGATTTTTAAAGAATATGAGGGACAAACACCAAGTAAATATCGAAAAACAGCGATGATGAAGGAAACCTAAAAAATGTGGAATTTTCCCCAACCAATGTTACCTTATTCTATTAAAAGAACGTTGCTATAATAACATTGTAAGCGCATAACAAAGGAAAGATGAAAGAAAGAGGGGGAAAGATTCATGCTAAAAAAGAAAGCGATATCAATGTTTTTTGTCCTTACAATGGTTTTAGGGCTTGCTCTTACGGGCTGTTCAAGCTCCAGCTCAGGAGACTCAAGTGAAGGAAGCTCTGGAGGAGATAAGGTTACTGTTAAGTTAATGCACCTTTGGCCTTCTGGAAGCTCGAAGCAACATAATATGATTGTCAATGAAATCGCTGCAGAATATGAAGAAGCGAATCCAGGGGTTAAAATTGAACAAGAAATTTTAAGTAATGAGCAATATAAGGAAAAATTAAAAGTATTATCCGCATCAAATGAGCTACCAGATGTAGGAATGACATGGGCAGCAGGTTTCTTAGATCCATATGTAAAAGGAAATAAGTTTGCACCACTTGATGACATTTTAGAAGGCGGTTTAAAGGATTCATTTATTGCAGGTACTACTGAAGCATATGCAGTAGATGGAAAAACATATGGTTTACCGCTTGAATTAAACATTGCACCTGTTTATTACAATAAGAAAATCTTTGAAAAATACAATCTAGAAGTACCAGAAACATATGAAGACTTTAAAAATGTTGTGAAAACTCTAGCAGACAATGGAGTTACACCAATTACATTAGGAAACAAAGATCGCTGGACAGGTTCCTTATGGTATATGTATTTGGCGGATCGTTTAGGTGGTCCTGAAACATTAACAAACGCAATCAATCGCTCAGGTACTTTTGAGGATCCAGCACTAGTTAAAGCTGCTGAAGAAATTCAAAATCTAGTTGGAATGGATGCATTTGTAAAGGGATTCAATGGACTTTCTAATGATGAAGCAAAAGGTCCATTTATGAACGAACAAGCAGCAATGTATTTAATGGGATCTTGGGAGTTACCAAACTACACAACAAATGAAGATGTTCCACAGGAATTCAGAGATTCTATCGGATTCTTTAAATTCCCTACAGTTGAAGGCGGAAAAGGTGATATTAACAGTTTTGTTGGCGGTCCAGGAGTAGGATTATTCGTATCTGAAAATTCAGAGGTAAAAGAAGAGGCGAAAAAATTCGTAGAGTTCTTCGTACAAAAATGGGGTGAGCGTTCTGTAACAGACGCTGGTGTTATCCCGGCAACAAAAGTTGATACAGCTTCTATCGATTTACCACAAATGTACATTGATGTACTAGATGAGCTAAGCAATGCAAGCAACATCACATTATATGCTGATGTTCAAATGAGCGCATCTGTTGCTGAAGAACACTTAAATATGATTCAAGCATTATTTGGTGGAGAAGTGACACCAGAAGAATTTGCGAAAAAACACGAAGAAGCTCTTGCTAGTGAAGAGTAAGCAAACGATTTTTTGAAGCATGTGAAAAGGACATATCAATGGTGATCGATATGTCCTTTTCTATACCCAAATAGCCTCAAAACAGTGATATCTTCCAAATTAAAAACTTCAAATTTCATTTTTTTACGATATAAATGTAAATGTTTCGAGTTGTGAATGGAATGTAGAAGGGCTAAAGCAGCTTAAAACTTTGTACATTCTAAAAGAAAGGTGATGAAAAAATGGATAAAGTGATGTCCAATAAATTAGTAATCGCATTATATGTATTGCCTGCACTACTGCTCATCATGGTTTTAATTTATATCCCAATCGTTTTAACTGGTTACTACGGGTTAATGAAGTGGGATGGTATTGGGGAAATGACTTTTATCGGACTTGATAATTATATAAAGCTCTTAACAGATGGGGAGTTCTGGGGCAGTGCCTATCATTCCTTTTTATTAGCGATTTTCTCAGCACTTAGTTTAGTAGGATACCTTATTATTTCATTAGTACTTGCTGGGAAGATTAAAGGAGCTAATTTTTTAAGAAAAATCTATCTAATTCCAATGCTGCTTTCCTCAGTTGCAATTGCACAGCTATGGTTAAAAATCTACCATCCTTCAAACGGATTAGTAAATAGCTTACTAATGTCAATGGGGGTAGACAACCCACCAGCATGGCTAGCAGAACCTAAATATGTATTAGGAGCAATTTTTGTTCCAATCATTTGGCAATATGCAGGGTTTTATATCTTAATCTATTATGCAGCATTAAAGAATATACCAGAGTCTCTTATTGAGGCTGCTAGAATCGATGGAGCAAATGCTTTTCAAATCGCTTATAAAATCAAAGTTCCTCTCATTGCGGGTGTCATAAAGGTAACAATTGTATTAGCAATTGTAGGTTCACTAAAATACTTTGATCTAATCTACGTTATGACTGGCGGAGGGCCAAACGGATCAAGTGAAGTAATGGCCTCATATATGTACCAAAAGGCATTTGGAACATATGACTTTGGATATGGTAGTGCGGTTGGCTTCTTCTTGCTACTAATCTGTCTTGTCGTGACATGGATAATTCGAAAATTAACAGCCAATGGCGAAGAAATTCAGTATTAAGAAAGGAGCAGAATACACATGAGCATAGAAGCAAAACAACAAACACAAGCAAGTGTCACTGTCTCTACCCCAAAGTCCGAAAGTATGCTAGGGAAACGAATAGGTTATGGAGTTTTATATATCGTTCTTGCAGTAATTGCTGTCTTTCAAGTATATCCACTCATTTGGTTGTTTTTCTTTTCGTTAAAAGATAACCAAGAAGTATTTAGTAACTCTCCATTCGCGCTTCCAACAAATCCGAAATGGGAGAATTACACTACCGTTTGGACAGAAGGGAATATTAGTTTATATTTCTTTAATAGTGTCTGGATTACAGTTGCCGCGGTTGTTCTAACAGTTCTTTTAGCAAGCTTTGTTACATTTGCGATTACAAGAATGAAATGGAAGTTAAATAAATTAGTCTTAGGTTTATTTATGGTAGGATTAATGATTCCTGTTCACTCAACATTAATTCCGCTTTTCGACTTTTTCTTAAAGGTCAATTTAGTTGATCACCCATTGTCGGTCGTTTTATCTTATGTAGCATTTAACTTACCAATTACAATTATGATTTTAATGGGCTTTTATTACACATTACCACGTGAGGTTGAAGAGGCAGCAGTTATTGACGGATGTTCGATACATCGTATTTTCTTTCAAATTACGTTACCAATGACAGCTCCTGTTTTATCTACAACCGTCATTATTAATATGATTTACAACTGGAATGAATTTATATTTATTAACACATTCATTAGTTCTGATAAATATAAAACCTTAACGGTTGGTATACAGAACTTTATTGGTCAGTATATGACAGAATGGGGCGCGATAGGTGCAACACTGATGATTAGTATTATTCCAATTCTGATTGCATTCTTCTTCTTTAGTAATCGAATTGTTGAAGGAATTGCTGCTGGTTCTGTGAAGGGTTAATACTAATATTAAAAGGGTGTAGCGTAAGACGTAAACGTACTCGGTTTATAAAACCTTATATCCATATACTATTAGGAACGCACTTTTTTAAAGAATGTTATTATCTAACAGGTTTTATAAACAAAACTGTTTAGGTTGATTGACGCGAGGCATCCTGGAGCTGCAATCAACCTAAATAATTTTTATTACTACACAACAAAGTTTACAAAATAGCCTTTAAGAAAGTAGGGATCTTATGCCAAAAAATCAATTTTTCAATGCTCACCATTCGCCAATTGGTTCTTTTTCAAGCTTTACATTAGGCTTTCCGGGTAGTGGAGGAGGACTTGACCTTGAATTAGGACGATCTCCTCGAAAAAGTGTGTTTATCGGTGTTGAATCCTGTGACAAAGAAGGAATGTATGATGCTTTCCCTTTCTTTGATGTTGGAGATGACGAAAGTAAGCGCTATGATATTGAAAACCCAGATCCGGATCAAAATAAACCTAAAATCATTTTCCCTTTTGATAAAAAGGAAGTAACTCGTGAGTTTAAGCTTGGTACTGATACTTGGAAAGCAGGAGATATAACATTTACAGTTTATTCTCAAGCTCAATCTGTACCAGATCCACAAACAGCTTCTGATGAAGAAATGAAGTTAACCATCCTGCCGGCTGTCATTGCTGAATTGACGATCGATAACACAAAAGGCACAAAAACAAGACGTGCTTTTTTTGGCTATGAAGGAAATGATCCATATAGTTCAATGCGTCGTTTAGATGATACGTGTGAAGGTCTTTCTGGAGTTGGTCAAGGTCGCATAACAGGGATTGTGTCATCAAACCCTGATGTTAAATCAGCAATGCATTTTAGTATGGAAAATATTTTAACAACACCTTTCGAGGAAAACTGGACATTTGGATTAGGACCAATTGCCGCGCTAATTATGGATGTTCCAGCAGGCACATCTCGTACGTATCAGTTTGCGATTTGCTTCCATCGTTCAGGCTATGTTACTGCTGGTTTGGATGCTTCTTACTATTATACAAAATACTTTAAAAATATTGAGGAAGTTGCCGTATACTCGTTGGAAAATGCTGCTAATTTCATTGAACGCGCTAAAAAAGCAAATGAATTAGTTGATAATGCTACACATTTATCAGATGATCAGCGGTTTATGATGGCCCATTCCATCCGCAGCTACTATGGCTGTACACAATTTCTTGAAGCTGACGGAGAGCCCTTCTGGATTGTAAATGAAGGGGAATATCGTATGATGAACACCTTCGATTTAACAGTAGATCAGTTGTTTTTTGAAATGAAAATGAATCCATGGACAGTGAAAAATGAGCTAGACATGTTTGTGAAACGATTTAGTTATGAAGACAAGGTACGTTTTCCAAATGATGAAACAGAATATCCAGGTGGGATTAGCTTTACTCATGATATGGGAGTTGCAAACACGATCTCTCGTCCGCAATTTTCTTCTTATGAATTATATGGTTTAGATGGATGCTTTTCTCATATGACACATGAACAGCTTGTGAATTGGATCTTATGTGCAGCTGTATATGTTGAACAAACGAAGGATACTGATTGGCTGCATGAAAATATGGAGATCTTCATGAAGTGCTTCGAAAGCATGATAAATCGTGACCATCCAAATCCTGAAGAACGTAACGGAATCATGGGTCTTGATTCAACACGCGTGATGGGAGGAGCTGAAATAACAACGTATGACAGCCTAGATGTATCTCTAGGTCAAGCACGAAACAATATTTATATGGCAGGTAAATGCTGGGCTTCTTATGTTGCATTAGAAAAGATCTTTGCTGAAAATGGAAAAGCTGACCTTGCTAAACAATCAGGTGGGCAAGCGGAAAAATGCGCCGAAAGTATTGTTAGCTTTGTGACGGAGCAAGGCTATATCCCGGCCGTTGTTGGCGAAAACAATGATTCGAAAATTATCCCTGCCATCGAAGGATTAATCTTCCCATATTTCACAAATTGTGAAGAAGCCCTCGATCCAAATGGACGCTTTGGCGCCTATATTCAAGCTTTAGAAAAACATCTAAAAACAGTATTAGTAAACAGTGTTTGCTTATTTGAAGATGGCGGATGGAAAATTTCGTCAACAAGTAATAACTCATGGTTAAGCAAAATCTACCTAAGTCAATTTATCACTCGTAAATTACTAGGTTGGGAATGGGATGAAAAAGGTGCAAAAGCGGACGCAGCTCATGTAGAATGGCTAACACACCCAACTCTATCTGTTTGGAGCTGGAGTGATCAAATTATTTCCGGTGAAATATCAGGAAGTAAGTATTACCCAAGGGGAGTAACTAGTATTTTATGGTTAGAGGAGAATGAAAGCACAAGCACATTGACGAAGAAAGCAGAATTGAGTCAACAAAACTAAGGGGTTTTATATAACATGGACAAATCTCATGATTTCTGAGGTTTGTCTTTTTTTATGCATTATTAAAGATTGTAAGTGTTTACAACATCAGATAAACTAGTACTATCTTATTTATATTTAGGGGGGTGGGGAGATGCTGAATATTGGGATCATCGGAACAGGTTGGTTTAGTGGTGTTCATGCAAATATTCTACAGAAAATGGAAGGGGTAAAAATCAAAGCGATTTGTGGGACTAGTATGGCAAAAGCCGCAAACTATGCGAATAAATTTGATGATGCTAATGGATATGAAGACCTTATCCAAATGTTAGATAATGAAAAATTAGATGCTGTATACATATGTGTTCCTCCATTTGCACATCAAGAAATGGAGAGTGAGTTAATTTCAAGAGGAATCCCATTTTTGGTGGAAAAACCACTTAGTACTGTTGTGAAAACACCAAAAGAGATTTTATTAAAACTAGAGGAATCCCCAGTTATTACATCTGTTGGCTATCATTTTCGTTATCGTGAAACAACTAATCTATTAAAAGCAGAATTAGAGGAACAAACACTTGGTATGATTACAGGAAGATGGATGGGATCCATGCCGACTGTCCCATGGTGGAGAAATCAAGAAACATCGGGTGGTCAGTTTATTGAGCAAACAACTCATTTAGTTGATTTACTCCGCTATACTGTTGGAGAGATCAAAGAAATATATGCTGCGTACGCAAAGCGATCGATCGCTGAGCAGTATGAAAATGTATCCGTACATGATGTTGGAACTGTAACAATGACTTTCGAAAATGGTGTGATCGCTAATCTATCCAATACATGTATCCTTCCAGAAGGAATTTCAAATGTTGGAATGGATTACTATACAAACAAAGGAATTCTACATATCGGATTCGAAGGAATTGAAATGGTTAAACAAGGGGAAAAACAATTAATAAAAGAATCAACCGATCCATATGTAAAAGAAAATGAAGCGTTTATCCATGCCATCCGAACTGGTGATACATCTCGTATTCTATCAACCTACCATGATGCCTATAAAACACAGGAGGTAACAGTTGCTGCGCTTACTTCAGCGAAAACAGGTGCACCGGTTAGGATTTAATTAAGTTAAGTTGATGGGAGGATTGGGTGGAAATAAGAAATCTCGAAAAGTCCTTCATAAAGGTGATGAAGAACTAAAACCGTGAGAAGCTTGGGAGAAAAGGTCTTCATCTTGTTATGAAGGATGAAAAAGTCCTTCATAACAAGATGAAGGACAATCATAAAAAAAGTTATAATATTAAACATTCAAAAACTTAACACACACAGGATCAGGAACAGATACAGTTGAATCTAATAATGTTAATTTCCCTGTTTCTGTATCTCTTGCAAAAAGAACAAGATTACTGCTTTCTTGATTTGAAGCAACAACGAATTTTTCAGTTGGATCTAGGACGAAATCACGTGGCCAGCTGCCTTCAGTTGATGTGTATTCAATAAAGGATAATTCACCATTCTCTTGATTTACGCTATAAACAGCAATACTGTCATGCCCGCGATTACCTGCATAAACAAAACGTCCATCAGAAGAAATATGGATCGCACTTCCCTGGCTATTTTCAGTAAAGTCTTCAGGAATTGTTGGGATGTACTGAAGCTCTGTAAACGTACCAGTTTCAGAATTGTAGCTTAATGCAATCACTTCGTTGCTTAGTTCTGTCATGACATAAGCAAATTTACCGTTTGGATGGAAGGTAATATGTCTTGGGCCACTACCAGCTTTTACAAGCAATGTGTGGGCTTCTTCTAGTTTACCGTTTTCAATTTTGTAAGTAATGACTTTATCAATTCCTAGGTCAACAGCCACAACGAATTTTTCATCAGGTGTAAAACCGGAAAAGTGAGTATGAGGTTTTTCTTGTCTTTCATGTGGACCTTTTCCAGTATGCTCTACAACAACTACAGCTGGAGAAACGGTTCCATTATCATTGACTAAAAATGATTCCACTGTTCCTTTATGGTAGTTAGCTGTCACAACCTGCTTGTTTCCACGATCCACACTCACATGGCATGGAGAAGCACCATCAAGTAATTCACGGTTGAGTTCAGAAAGGTCACCGGTTTCAGCGTTAATAGAGTAAGAAGCAACTCCGCCTTGATTTCCTTCTTTTACAACAGCATAAAGATTTTTGTTATCTTGACTTAAGTTTACATATGTAGGGTTGTCCAATTCTGCTACAGGCTTAACATCTCCAAGCTTTGCAGCATCTGTATCAAGAGTGAAGCGATAAACTCCTTTACTGTCACCTTTTGTGTAAGTACCAATATAACCGATTAATTTTGGCAAGGGTATTTCTCCTTTCAATATGTAATACTTTTCATTATATCGTTAGATTATCGGAAACAACAACATTTTGATATAGCTATTTGTTTAAATATGCTAATATAATAGTATTTATATGGAATAGAAAAGGAGAAGTAAGATGCTAAAGCGTTTTTTTTCGTATTACATCCCACATAAAAAGCTTTTCATTATTGACTTTAGCAGTGCAATCATAGTGGCGGTTTTAGAATTAGCCTTTCCGCTTGCCGTTCAATGGTTTATTGATTCGTTACTGCCAACTGAAAATTGGTCTGCGATCGTATCTGTCAGTGTTGCACTATTTGTTCTTTATATTATAAGTACATTTTTGCAGTATATCGTAAACTATTGGGGTCATATGCTTGGAATTAATATTGAAACAGATATGAGAAAACAGCTGTTTCAGCATGTTCAAAAGCAATCATTTAAGTTTTTCGATAATACGAAAACAGGAAATATTATGAGCCGGATTACAAATGACCTTATGGATATTGGTGAGCTTGCCCACCATGGTCCTGAAGATTTATTTATTTCCATTATGACATTTGTTGGTGCCTTCTGGATTATGTTTACTGTAAACGTAAAGCTGGCATTAGTAGCACTTGTCATTTTACCTTTTTTAGGTTGGCTTATAGTGGTGAGTAATTTAAAAATGAACCGTGCTTGGAAAAAGATGTACGGGGAAATAGCTGATGTAAATGCCCGTGTGGAGGATAGTGTATCAGGTGTACGTGTTGTCCAATCTTTTACAAATGAAAGCTTTGAAAACAAACGCTTTTCTGTAAATAACTTAAAATTCCGTAAAGCAAAGCTTGGTGGATACAAAGTTATGTCTTTTAGCTTATCGGGAATTTATATGATGACACGATTTGTTACTTTAGCTGTACTTGTTGTGGGAGCATGGCTAAGCTATACTGGACAGCTTACTTACGGTGAGCTAGTTGGTTTTGTGTTGTACATTAACGTTCTTTTTAAACCAATTGATAAAATTAGTGCCTTAATGGAGCTTTATCCGAAGGGAATGGCTGGTTTTAAGCGATTCACTGAATTACTGGATGCAGAGCCTGATGTTCAGGATGTAAAAGATGCGGTTGAAGTTCAAACCCTTCGCGGTGATATCTCATTTCAAGATGTCACATTTGGCTATGATGAGCATAAGCGTGTACTAAATGGAATAGACTTGTCAATTTCGGCAGGCGAAACTATTGCATTTGTCGGTCCATCAGGTGCAGGGAAAACAACGATTTGTACACTCATTCCTCGTTTTTACGATGTTGACAACGGATCAATCAAAATCGATGGTATTGATGTACGAAATATGACAAAGCAATCTCTTCGATCTCAAATTGGAATTGTCCAGCAGGATGTGTTCCTGTTTACGGGTACCTTAAGGGAAAACATCTCCTATGGAAAACTAGGGGCAACACAAGAGGAAATAGAAGAAGCGGCGAAAAGAGCACACTTAGAAAGCTTTATTGAATCACTTCCATTCGGCTATGATACGCAAATCGGGGAACGTGGCTTAAAGCTATCAGGAGGACAAAAGCAACGCATTGCAATTGCAAGAATGTTCTTGAAAAATCCGCCAATTCTAATCTTAGACGAAGCCACTTCAGCATTAGATACAGAAACTGAACTCATAATTCAGCAAGCCTTAACAGAGCTATCGCAAAACCGAACAACACTTGTTATCGCGCACCGCCTCGCAACAATTCGAAACGCGGACCGCATTGTGGTAGTAACAGAGGATGGAATTGCAGAACAAGGAAAGCACGATGAATTAATTGAGCAAGGAGGAATTTTCGCCAACCTTCATCGGGTCCAATATCAAAGTTAATTAGATGGAACAGAGGTGTTCCATCTTTTTAGCGTTTGCAAAAAAATGATAGATTTTACAAAAATATTCTGTAGTTTGCTTGAAAAACTTCTAAACTTGCAAAAAAAACGCCCAAACTTACAAAAATGTCTATTGTGATGATAGCGATTACAACCTATATGTACTAAGCAACCGAATAAAAGTATAGATTTTTTCAATAATTCGACTTCTATTAAATAGATTGACACCGATTCCTCCGTTCTGTATTTTATTTAAGTATGTCTTTTTAGGAGGAAATTATGAATAATCATCAAGTAAAAATTACAACGGCAGATCCATCAGCACTTGGACTATTCGGTTTAGCGATGGTAACTCTTGTTGCATCATCACAGAAATTAGGGCTAACAGACGGTTTATCTTTTATTTTGCCTTGGGCTTTCTTTTTAGGCGGATTGGCTCAACTGTTTGCCTGTGTTCAAGATGCAAAACACAATAATATTTTTGGGACAACCGCATTTGGAGCGTTCGGTTTATTCTGGTTCGGTGTTGGTATGTCCTGGCTTATACAACTAGGTGCTTTTGGTGAAAAATTAGCAGCAAATGTTGATCCAAAACAGCTTGGAGTTGCGTTTATTGGTTATTTGATCTTTAGTGTGTATATGACCATCGGTGCAATGGAAACTCATAAAGTATTATTCTTTATTTTTGTTTTTATTGATTTCTTATTTATTGGGTTATCATTAAGCACATTTGGCATTATGCATGAAGCCACTCATATGCTAGCGGCTGTGTCTGAGTTAATGATCGCTTTGCTGTCTTTTTATGGATCTGCAGCAGTTGTTTTAAATACACATTTTGGCCAAGTTGTTTTACCAATAGGTAAACCTTTTGGCATTTTTAAAAAGTAATTGAAGAACCGAGGCTGAAATAGAGTGTGCCTCGGTTTTTTTTGTCGAGAATTTTCAAATCGAAAATAAACGGGTTAAAATTGAAAATATATTTCCAGAATCGAAAATAAGATTCAAAAATAGATTAATTTTTTAAGGGAATCGAAAATACCCTCGATATTCCGCTTCATATAAAAAGACTGACATCATGTCAGCCATGGTTTAACACCTATTTCTCATCTACCATAAATGGTTTATTGACGTAATAATACATCCACCCCATTAAAACTCCGCCACCTATCATATTTCCAAGTGTAACAGGTATTAAATTATGAATAACACCAGCTAATGTAAAGGTTTCAGGCGGGTTAGACACAAACGCAATCGCAAAGGTACACATATTGGCGATGCTGTGCTCATAGCCTGAGATGAAAAAGCAAAACACAAACAGCATCATGGTAAACAATTTCGCCCCATCACCTTCAAGCCTCATTGGGATGAAAAAAGCAAGACAAACGAGCCAATTACAAAGAATGCCTCTAAAAAATAGTTCAGTAGGGGGAAGTTGAACCTTTTTTTCAGCAACACTCATTAAGAAACCAGTTGTTCCTTGATCGGAAAATAGTCCTGTTGAGAAAATAAATAAAGCAAAAAAGATAGCCCCTAATATATTTCCAAAATAACTAGTAAGCAAAAGCCTGCTAACATCACTCCAATTTATTTTTCGTTGAAAAGCTGTATAGGAAAAGTAAAAAGTATTTCCGGTAAATAAATCACCGCCACCATAGGTGATTAAAATAATTGCTGCTCCAAACGTTAATGCTGCGATAGGAAAGGCTAATGGTGATTGTTCGAGGTAAAAGAAATTACCTGACTTAAAAGCTACAATAACCCCAAACCCTATAAACATGCTAGCTAGCATGGAACGAAGTAAATAACGAAAAGGACTTTTTTGAAAAATTTTTTGTTTTTTAAAAGCTAAATCCTGAACTTGTTTTAATGCAGCTTGTTCCAATATTTTCACACTCCAGATCTATTCCTTATGTTTTACATCATAAATGAAAGAGGGGATCTTCTCTGTGATGAAAATCACGAAAAAATTCTTTTGAAAAAGGAAGGATCATCCGAGGTGAAATGTTCTTTATGTTTTATATTAAAATATTAACTTATGTGAATTTATAATTGATAAATCATAATTTACGCAATAAGAAAAATATATTTATATATTAATATTTGTATATAAATGAATAAATATACAAACTTTTGTTGAGTTGAGTCATCATTCACCACTAATATACAATGGGGAAAAGGGGGAGTTTTACATGAAAAAGCATATGACAATCATAGGTGCTCCTATGGATTTAGGGCAGTCTAGGCGAGGGGTTGATATGGGGCCTAGTGCGATTCGCTATGCAGGTGTTGTAGAGCGCTTAGAATTACTAGATTATGAGATTCAAGATAAAGGTGATATACAAATTGGCAGACCTGGAAAAGAGGAAGAAGCATCTGCCGGGAATAATTTAAAGTATTTACAAGCTGTATCAAAGGCAAGTCATAAGCTTGCAGAAGCAGTCGATGAAGTCGTAAAAAAAGGTTCCTTTCCACTTGTGTTCGGTGGAGATCACAGTATTGCGATTGGAACACTTGCAGGAATATCAAAGCATTATCAAAACTTAGGTGTGATTTGGTATGATGCACACGGAGATTTAAACACAGGTGAAACATCACCTTCAGGAAATATACATGGAATGCCGTTAGCGGTAAGCCTCGGAATCGGACATCCAGACTTAACTACAATTGCAGGTTATACAGAAAAAGTAAAGCCGGAGAATATTGTCATCATCGGGGCACGTTCATTAGATGAAGGGGAAAAAGTCCTCATTCGAGAAAAAGGAATCAAAGTATACACGATGCATGAAATCGATCGACTTGGGATGACAAAGGTAATGGAGAGTGCAATCGCTTACTTGAAGGGTAAAACAGATGGTGTTCATCTTTCACTTGATTTGGATGGACTTGATCCGAGTGATGCACCTGGGGTTGGTACTCCTGTTTTAGGTGGAATTAGTTACCGCGAAAGTCATTTAGCAATGGAAATTTTAGAAGAGTCGAAGATTATTACATCGGCTGAATTTGTTGAGGTTAATCCAATATTGGATGAAAAAAATAAAACAGCAGAAGTTGCCGTCGCGTTAATGGGATCATTATTTGGGGAAAAGCTTCTATAATATAGGGAGGTATGAGGATGAAAACAATATCTGAACAAGTAATTAAGCAGACAGAACAATATGGGGCAAATAACTATCATCCATTACCAATTGTTATTTCGAAAGCTGAAGGAATTTGGGTAGAGGATCCAGAGGGGAATCGGTATTTGGATATGCTAAGTGCCTATTCGGCCGTAAACCAAGGGCATTGCCATCCAAAAATTATTCAAGCATTAAAAGATCAAGCTGACCGTGTAACATTAACATCACGGGCATTTCATAATGACAAGCTGGGTCCATGGTATGAACGAATTACAACCATGACGAAAAAAGATATGGCATTGCCAATGAATACTGGGGCTGAAGCAGTTGAAACAGCAATTAAAGCAATTAGAAGATGGGGGTATCAGGTAAAAGGGATTCCCAATAATCAAGCTGAGATCATTGCATGTGAAGGGAATTTTCATGGCAGAACAATGACAGCTGTTTCTCTTTCGTCTGATGAAGAATATCGAAAAGGGTTTGGTCCAATGCTGCCTGGAATAAAGCTAATACCATATGGTGACATTGAAGCTTTAAAAAATACTATTACTCCAAATACAGCTGGTTTTCTTTTTGAGCCTATTCAGGGGGAAGCGGGAATTAATATTCCTCCAGCAGGTTTTATCAAAGAAGCTTATGATTTATGTAAAGATAATAATGTTTTATTTGCTGCAGATGAAATTCAAGCAGGTCTAGGTCGTTCAGGAAAATTATTTGCTTGTGACTGGGATAATGTAATACCTGATATGTACATTTTAGGCAAAGCACTCGGCGGAGGTGTGTTTCCAATATCCTGTGTGGTAGCAAACAGTGATGTTCTTGGTGTATTTAACCCCGGTTCACATGGTTCAACATTTGGAGGCAACCCATTAGCCTGTGCAGTATCACTTGCTTCCCTTGAAATTATTGAAGAAGAGAAGCTGGTAGAACGCTCATTAGAATTAGGTACTTACTTTATAGAACAATTAAAAGAAATGAAAAATCCAATTATTAAAGAAGTAAGGGGGAGAGGGTTGTTTATTGGTGTTGAATTAACAGAACCAGCTCGTAGCTACTGTGAAAAGCTTAAAGAGATGGGACTGTTATGTAAGGAGACACATGACACTGTTATCCGTTTTGCTCCACCGCTTATTATTTCAAAAGAGGAGCTAGATTGGGCAATAGAACGGATTAAACAGGTATTATCATAATGTAAAAAAACATTTGTTGAGAAATATTCTGAGACTAGATTTAATGGATCTAGTCTTTTTTTCTTCTTATATCCACAAAAATTTACTTTTCTGTTTAATGTTAAGACCCCATCAATATGGTAGTCATCTTTTAACTGTTACTATTCTCCTGGTATTCTCTTGTTTTTTTTGTGAGTATATTACCGTAGACTTTAAGGTTACTAGGATAAAAGATTCCTTTTTATTTACAATTTAGTTTAAACCTGTATTTATTAGGGGAGATATGATATTGGTATATAGTAGCAATTTTACAGGATATGTTTATCTATCCAAATGATTCCCGGGTACTCACAAATTCAAATAGATGATTACCGAAATATTACTAGTTAAGGAGAGGAAGTAAATGTCTGGAATTATTCGTGTTACCCCTGCAGAGTTAGTGAGCATGGCAAACCGTTACTCTAGTGAAAGCAGCCAAGTAGGAGAGCAAATTTCTCGTCTTGATACTATGATTCGTGAGCTTGAAGGTATGTGGGAAGGTGAATCAAGCAGAGCATTCAGTGAACAATACCAGTCTTTAAGACCATCTTTTATTCAAATGCAACAGCTACTTGAGGACATCTCAACTCAGCTTAACAGCACATCTAAAGCACTTGAAGATGCTGATCAACAGATCGCAAGTCAAATTAGAGGATAAGCAAAAAAAGCAGGGGCGCTCTTTCAATGGACGCGCTCCTTCCTTATGAGGTGAGCTAATGTATATAGAAATCACAATTGATCTAAAAAACTATCAACACGATAGCTTTGATATTAGACTATCCAATTATCATTCTGTAAAAAAATTAATTGACATTGTTTGGCAAGCAAAGAATATAACAGAGCAGCCAAGACAAGGTGCTTGGGTAAGAGTAGTAAATAAACAAAAGATTATCCAAGGAACAGAGCGACTCCTGGATGCTGGCATAAGAACAGGAGATAGAATCGAAATCTTATAAAGGAGAATTTGGCATGTCATCAGAAAACAACCATACCTCATATTTAACAGACCAACTCGAAGCAATCATAACACGTAAAGACCAGATTATGACGTTTGCTTTTCAGAAGGAAAAAATAAAATTAGATGATCCTACAGAAATCTCCTTTCTAACAGAACTAAACCCGACTATCCAAAAGGAGATAGTCATGAAGGACGATGAGCTCACCATCCAATACAAACTCCCTAATTCCTATTCTTTTCTCCTTCCTCATATGAAACGATTAGATGAGAAAGAGCGTTTTGTTCTAGCGTATAAAATGATACAGTCTGTGACGAGTCATCGTCTTTCACGAATTCATCTCGTTGTTTGTCCAGAAAACATTGTACTTGACCTAGGGCTAAATACATATTTTCTTCACTTTGGAGTAAAAGAAAGTCTGCCGCCTTATGAAAAAAATGCCGATAAATTACTTCAGGAGGTAAAGGCTACTGTCGCTTCCATCGTGGATACAACCTATTCATTTGAACAATACGTTCAGTTTTCTCAAACACTAAAAGTATCAGCATTAGTTAAAAAAATTATGGCAGTAAAAGAGTATAAGGAGTTACTTGACATTATTGATGAACAAATACAAAGGGTTAACCATGAAAAATCACTTCACATGACTGTGAATAAGAAAACATGGAAGCTTAATCGATATGTCTTAATTGGGGTTACCCTATTGTTTATCCCAGCTTTTATTTACAGCATCTATTCATTATTCTCATTGCAGCCAAAGCAAGAAAGCTTTATTCAAGCTCAGGAAATGTTCCTGAAAAATAATTTTAGTGAGGTTGTAACCGAACTTCAGCCATATAGCATTAAAGAAATGCCAAAGGTGACGCAATATCAACTTTCTTTATCTTATATCGTGAATGAATCATTAACAGAAGATCAAAAGGAAACAGTTCGAAATACCATTACTTTACAAACAGATCCTCTTTATTACGAATATTGGATTCGAATTGGCCGTGGTGAGGCTGAGGATGCCCTTGATATTGCGAGATTCCTTGAAGACCGGGATCTTATCTTATTTGGACTATTAAAACACAAAGAACAATTAAAGTCAGATGATAGTTTAGATCGAGAGGAAAGACAGCAAGCGATAGCTGACATAGAAAACGAAATAAAGGAATATCAACAAGAAGCAGAGTCTGAACTTGTAGATGAAGAACAGGATCAGCCTGTATCGAATACGGTTGAAGAAGAAAGTCAACCTTCTGAAACAAAAGAGAAAACAACCGAGCAGAATGCACAGCAACAAACTCAGACAAAACAAGAAATTACAGAAGAGCAAACAAAAACAGAGTAATGAAGATGTCTAACGAAAGAAGAAACAGGTGGTGATCATATGGCTACGCTTTGGTTTTTTACAAAGCATTCATACCAGGAAATTCAACTAAAAAAAGCTTCAAAACAGCAAATAACCATCGGTCCAAGTAAAGATCATACGATTACCTGCCCAACCATATCAAACACCTTGTGTGTGATGAATCGTGATGGTGAATATTGGGTGCAGAACGATGCGGACCAACAGGATATCCATATTGAGCTTAATAAGTACTGTACACTTGATATGAAGGGAGAAAAGGTAGGATTTTACCTTGCTCCTTCTTTGGAGAAAAAAACGCATTATGTCGGGCATTTAAGAGAAATATCTTTTTCAACTGGTGATCAAAGCGCAAGCTTTTATAAGAAAGATAATCGTAAGGCATCTTTTTCGTTCATCCAACATTCTAATGGTTTTCATGTATCAAACCTAAATGGAGTTGTATATATAAATGGTCAAAGCCTCGAACAACCATGTCAATTAGAAATTGGTGACATCATCATGTGGGCAACGATGAAAATCACCTTACTTGAAGAAGACTTCATTCAAATCGAATCTGCAGAAACGTATCAAACAGTTCTTTCTGAAGCGATTCTACCTTTATCAGAAATGCAAAAAAAATATCCGGTTTACCGCAGAACACCTCGTATGGTTTATGAACTGCCTGATGAGAAGGTTCAGCTCTCATTTCCAACACAAGATTCTCAGGGATCTAATCGGAGTTTGTGGTTAATAATTATGCCACCCCTTGTGATGCTGATCGTTATGGGACTTGTTGCATTTTTAATTCCGCGTGGGATTTTTATTATAGTTTCAATCGTTATGTTTATGACAACACTTGTGACTTCAACAGTCCAATACTTTAGGGATAGGGGAAACCAGAAAAAAGCCAAGGAACGTCGAAAACGAATTTACACGAATTATTTAAACTCGAAAAGACAGGAGCTTCAACAGCTTGCAGATAAACAAAAAGAAGTTCTTGAATTCCATTTTCCCGCGTTTGAGAGGATGAAGTATTTAACAAATCAACTTTCAGACAGACTTTGGGAAAGAACAATGGAAAGTCCGGACTTTCTCCAGTTTCGTCTTGGGACTGGTACCGTTCCGGCAAGCTACACAATTTCATCCAATGCTTCAGACATGTCTAACCGTGAAATGGATGAGTTACTAGAGGAATCTCAAACTCTAGAAAAATCGTATAAAAACCTTCAAAACCTTCCAATTACAGCGAATCTTTCAGAGGGTGCCATGGGATTAATCGGGAAAGATCGTGTATTGAAAAAGGAGATTCATCAATTAGTCGGCCAGCTAGCATTTTTTCATAGCTATCATGACCTAAGGATTGTCTTTATTTTTGATGAACAAGAATACAAGGACTGGGAGTGGATGAAGTGGCTTCCGCATTTTCAACTAGCAGGCTCCCATGCCAAAGGGTTTATCTATAATGAAAGATCTCGAGATCAGTTATTATATTCCCTTTATGAAATGGTAAGAGAGCGAGATCTTGAAGAGGAAAAAGAGAAAATCAAGTACTCCCCACATTATGTGTTTATTATTACAAATCATCAGCTGATTTCTGATCATGTCATACTTGAGTATCTTGAAGGAGATCATCAGCACCTGGGCATTTCTGTCATTTTTGCAGCGGAGGCGAAGGAAAGCTTATCAGATAATATTCACACTCTTATTCGTTATATCAATGATGAGCAAGGTGATATTTTAATTCAACAGAAAAAAGCGGTCCGAATTCCTTTTGTATTAGATGAACATAAACAAGCTGATAACGAAATGTATGCAAGGATGCTTAGAACTCTTGATCATCAAATCGGAATGACCAACTCGATTCCAGATTCAGTGTCCTTTTTAGAAATGATGAACGTAAAAAGCGTTGATCAGCTCCCAATTGAACAAAACTGGATGACACGTGAATCTGCAAAATCATTAGCTGTACCCGTTGGATTAAAAGGCAAGGAAGAAACGATCGATTTGAACCTTCACGAAAAAGCACATGGACCACATGGACTTTTAGCAGGTACGACAGGTTCAGGAAAAAGTGAATTTTTACAAACCTATATTTTATCACTTGCTGTTCATTTCCATCCACATGAGGTAGCATTTCTTCTTATTGATTATAAGGGTGGAGGGATGGCACAGCCGTTTAAAAATATGCCGCATTTACTTGGAACGATTACTAATATTGAAGGAAGTAAAAACTTCAGTATGCGGGCACTTGCTTCCATTAAAAGTGAGTTAAAAAGAAGGCAGCGCTTGTTTGATCAGCATACTGTCACACATATTAATGATTACACAAGGCTTTATAAAGAGGGAAAAGCAGAGCAGCCTTTGCCACATCTTTTCTTAATCTCTGACGAATTTGCAGAGCTAAAAGCAGAAGAACCGGACTTTATTAAAGAATTGGTCAGCGCTGCACGTATCGGGAGAAGCTTAGGTGTCCATCTTATCCTTGCTACCCAAAAGCCGGGGGGGGTAATCGATAATCAGATTTGGAGTAATGCGCGCTTTAGAGTAGCATTAAAGGTTCAAAACACAGAGGATAGCCGAGAAATATTAAAAAATGGTGATGCGGCGTCTATAACTCAAACTGGCCGTGGTTATTTACAGGTCGGGAATAATGAAGTATATGAGCTTTTTCAATCTGCATGGAGTGGTGCACCATATTATGAAGACGAGTCACTTGATATCGAGGATGAAATTGCGATTGTTACAGATCTAGGATTGATTCCCCTATCTGAGGTAAGCGTACAAGACCAAAAGCAAAAAGAAGTGTTAAGTGAAATCGCCGTTATTGTTTCAAAAATCAATGATGTACAAGAAAAACTGGAGCTCAATAAATTACCAAGTCCATGGCTTCCGCCTCTACCATCTCGATTATATCTTGAGGAGCAAGAGGAATTAAAAGACAAAGCGAGCATCATGTTTGCACGAATTGATGAGCCGGAAAAACAAAGCCAATCTGATTACTCATATGACGTAATTGAAGATGGAAACATCGGAATATTTGGTTCTGCTGGCTACGGGAAGACAAGTACGATGCAAACCATGCTTCTTGGCATGGCAAAAGCCTTTACTCCTAAGGAAATTCATTTTTATTTAATGGATTTTGGAAATGGTGGGTTATTGCCTTTAAAGCAGCTGCCACATACAGCAGATTATTTTCTATTAGACCAAGAACGTAAAATTGAGAAGTTCATGAATATTCTTCGAGATGAAGTAGCGAGTAGAAAGCAACTGTTTCAAAAGCAAGAGGTTAGTTCGATTAAAATGTATAATGCTTTAAGTGAAGAGCAGCTTCCACTCCTTTTCTTAGTTGTTGATAATTTTGACCTTGTAAAGGAAGAGATGCTCGAGCTTGAACAGCAGCTGAACACTTTTGCACGTGATGGCCAATCATTAGGTATTTATATAATGCTGACAGCGACGCGAATTAACTCAGTTCGTCAGTCATTAATGAATAACTTACAAACAAAGATTGTTCACTATCTAATGGATCAAACAGAAGCTTATACAATGCTAGGACGCTTGCCATTTGCTCCAGAGTCCATTCCAGGAAGAGCGATTGTGAAAAAGGATACAGCTTTCTTTTCCCAAGTATATCTTCCGGTTGAAGGAAAAGATGACTTTGAGCAGATGGAAAACGTAAAGCAGCTGGTGCAGCAACTTAAAGAGGAATATCACCATATTGAGAAGCCAGCTCCAGTACCTATGCTTCCAACTGAATTAACGATGATCAATTTTGCCTCTTATACAGAAAAGAAATTGGGATTACTGCCTATTGGCTTGCATGAGGAAACAGTTAAACCAGTTTATGTAAACCTTACAAGGTCGAAGCACTGTCTAGTGTTAGGTCAGGCGCAAAAAGGAAAAACCAATACATTAAAGGCCTTTATTCATACAGCAATAGATCAACAACTCGAACATGTTGCAATCTTTGATTCAATCGATCGAGGCTTGTCTGCATATATAGGGGAAGATAGAGTTGTTTACTTAGAAGGTAAAGATCACTTTGCATCATGGATTGAAACTATTGAAAACGTGTTGCTGGAAAGAGAAGTAACGTATCAGCAGTATATTCAGCAAGGAAAACCGTTAAATACCAATTCGCCAGTTTTATTGATTGTAGATGGGTACGCGAACTTCCTGCAAAAGCTAGATAATCCATTACAAGATAAACTTGTTCGAATGATAAAAAATTACAGCCATTTAGGGTTTAACATGATCGTATCTGGCAGCAACAATGAATTAACAAAAGGATATGATCCATTAACACTAGAAATTAAACAAATTCGCCAAGCGGTCGTGTTAATGAAAAAATCAGAACAAACCTTGTTCACTCTTACGTACGATCGAAAGGAACCAGAAATTCAGCCAGGTTACGGCTATTATGTTGAAAATGGCAAAGAACAAAGCATCCAAATCCCGCTTGTTCATGTAGAAAGAAAGGTGCAAATATGAAACAAACATCAACTATTATCAAATTACTTGTAGCCATTACCTTAATCGTCATTACGCCCCTTCTTTTCTTTCGTGCAATCGGTGATAATCCGTTTAAAGTTCAAAAAGCAAGTGCGGCTCAAACTATAGCGATTATCAATGAAGACAATGGGTATGAAGAAGAAGGAGAAAACATTCAGCTAGGTGAGAATGTTGCGAGTATATTAAGTGAAAACTCAAATTTTGAATGGACTGTTGTCGGAAGAAGTGCTGGTGAAAATGGCCTGCTTAATCAAAAATACGATGCGGTTGTTTACTTACCATCAAATTTTTCTGAAAATGTGATGTCCTATAATGAAGAAACCCCTGTAAAAACAAATTTTGAATACAAAGTTCAAAGTCAACTAAACGCTGTAAACAAGGAAAAAGTTTTATTAGAGTTAGAAAAAGCAACGAAAAAAGTAAATCAAAAAATCTCGACACTATACTGGAATTATGTTTCAGCTGATTTAGAGAATATTCGTGCAGAATTTGATGAAATTCTTCAAAAAGAAATGGCCTTTCAGGAAGCCATGACTGCTTTCTATAAACCTAGCTCTAAAGATTTAGCAGGGCATATTGAAGAACAAAAGGTGATGCTAGCAAGTCTCCAAACTTCAATTGAGCAAGCTGGAAGCCAAACAACTGAACAGCAATCAATGGTAGAAAGGTACGAACAAAGCTTAGCTAGCTTTGTAGAATATGTTGAAACATATAAAGAATACCAAGATAACCAGCAAAAAATTCTAGCGGATCTCCAATCACAGGCAATTCAAACAGTAAACGAAGCAACAAATAATCAGCAGCCGTTATTTGTGCAATCTATTCGTCTTTTTGAAGATGAAGGTAGTTCTATTGTAGAAAGCATGCAACAGCTTAATACACGAATGACTCAGTCACAGCAGCTTTATACTCAGCTTGAGGAACAAAGATATAGCCAAGTTGCAAGACAAATAAGTGATTACTATGAGTTTCAGAAAAAGATTTTAGATTTTTACTTGGGGCTAACGGGTAGAACATTAGAGCTTAAAGATCTCGAGGACAAAATTGGAGAGTATAGTGAATTGCTTGAAGATGGATTGGATGAATTACCTACAGAATATGAAACAGAAAATCAAAATGAAATAAATGTATTAGTCGGTTCTAACAAAGGCACAGACACTCAACATGAAAACCAAGAGGGTGAGAAAGAAAAAGATAATGATCAGCTAACTTCTGAGAATCAAGAGACAATAATAGAACCCCTTCCTTCTGAAACTGATGAAAATGATGGGAAATACGTAGATTTAGAGGAAGATAAATCAGAGATTACAAGTATTGCTGAGGAAATGACAAAGCTTAAAGATGAGCTTGCAGCACTAGAAGAGCTAACGCCTGAGAATATTGCTACTACAGTAAAAGGGTTAGAGAAATTAGGTGAAAGGTTAGCGACCTTAAACACTTCTTTATCAGAAAAGGAGAGTGAAGGCGAAAATCCGCTTCAAGAAAAGTTAGAAGATTTACAAAAAACACTAGCAGATACAATTGAATCTACAACAGAACAAATTCGAAATTTAGAGACTGAATTAGAAACAGTCAAAGGTGAAAGAGATACTCTCAAAATAGAAAAGCAAGAATTACAGGTTCTGTATAAGGATCTTTATGATAAGTTCACAGCTGTTAATGAAGAACTTAAACTATACAAGGATTATGAAGCTAGTATAAAAAAAGCAATTTCAAAAAAAGAGGATGCAATTTTAACATCAGAAGCATTATCAGAAACAAGAAAAGAGAACATAGAGGGAATTATTACCAAGGAAATAAATAGCAAAGATCTTCTAGATATGATGTTCTATTACTCATATCTTGATCGTTATCACGCTACCTTAAAAAGCATGGTTTCCGAGGATCAAGCAAAAACAGCAACATTAAATGATGAATACCTACAGCAAGAAGCAAATAAAATTGTGGCTATTACAACAGAGGAGCAAGATCGTTGGGATGTGATGAGAGAAGAAATCCCAACCACGAAAGATGCTTTGACAACAATGGAAGACAACTTCACTGTCTTTATGGTCGAATATCGAAAAGCAGTTGATGAAAATCAAGCTAAGCTTATGGAAAGCCTTGAAGCGATTCAACAGGAGGCACAAACAGTTCTTGAACAAATTCAACAGCCGGAAAAAATGCTCTCACAGTCAACTCCTACGTCAACAGTAGAAGGACAGGAAATGATTTTAGGCTCTGAGCAAATAAGCAGCCAAATGGAGTCGATCCACACATGGCTTGAATCCGTTCAAGAAAGTCAAGGCGGTATTGTGGATTACACTGATGAATTACAAGGAAGAATCAACGATGTTCAAGCTGATGCGGATAAATTAAACCAAAAATGGGCAACAAATGTCGCATCAACAGAGCTTATTCGAGATGACGTCTTTAGCGTATTAGGAAATGCGTTTGTCGATGGCCAGTCTAATGGATATGTGTATGACTTTTTAACAAACCCATTAAAAATAAGTGGCGATGTTCCAGAGGAAACGAAAAGCACAACTGTTCAGAATATCCCACCGGTCGTTGTTTTGTTTATTGTCCTTGTATGTAGCTTGTTAATTGGTTACACAAGTTACTATTTCAAACAACCGCCATTATGGATTCAGGCAATTTTATTTGTCCTATTGAATCTAATCGTCGGATTTGTCATCAGTCTTTTTGGATTAGAAATTTATCCATTAAGAGAAGAAAGTGCAGTGGAATGGACTGTGTTTACAATATTCTTATTAATGGCTGGATCAGCATTAGTCAGAGTTGGTTTTGCGGTTCATCAGCTTGTCGGGACATTTATTACAGTGGGTATGGTCATTTTCTATGTCACACCATTACTCGCTCTGACAACACCAAATTTCAGCTTCCAAGATCCGATGTCCAAAGTATACATGAGTATTCAGTATGGAACTGAATCACTGTTTACCCAAGCAATGGTTGCACTTTGCTGCATCATTTTAGGATTGGGAGCACTTCAGTATTTTATTGGAAGAACTGAAATGGTTTCGGTTGATAAAGGATCTGAGACCTATGATGCATAAGTCTAACAAAAAATACTTTTGGTTTCTATTTTTTGTCGTAAGTTTTCTGCTAATCCAAGATCAAGTTGTATTAGCAGAGACAAATATTGATGAGCTCGTGCCAAACGACTATCAAAAGGAAAATGTAAAAATCAATAAGGATTTATTGCTAGACAATAAGCAAAATCAGCAACGTACAAACATCCCTGAAGAACAAAAAGGTTTAACATTCGAAGGAAAAAAAACGTCTAATGATACCGAAATTGCTTCTTCATTATTTAAAGAAAATGCAAAAAATCTTAATACAATCAAAACAAAAGCAGAAAATTTACAATTGTTTTCATCAACAGAGAAGTTATCACAAGGGCAAACAGTAGGGGAAGAAACAACTTCCTCTACAAAGCCCTTATCCCTTTTCATTTGGGCCTTAGTTGTGATCTGTATGATATCACTTATCACAGTCATTTTGTTTTGGAACAATCAACAAAGCAAAAGATCGCTAAAAAATAGCTAGTGAGGTGAATGGTATGAGTTTATCAAATACGTTATATTCTCTTCAACGGACGATATCTTCACGATCACATGACGTTGATGAGAAAATCGAACGACTAAAAAAAGCAAAAAGTGAGATTAGTAGTGAACAATCTATTCTATTGCAGGAAATAGAAAAAATTAAACAACCGGACTTAGGCAGGGAATGGACAGGGAAGCGGTCTGAGGAATTTAATGATGAAAGAGAACAAGCTTACAACATCATGAAAAACATCGGACAATACAGCTATAATAGCTATCAATATACGATTGAAAACAAAATAAATGTACTAGAAATAGAGAGAATGGCTTTAAATACTGCAAGTGCCCTAGCTCACGAGGCTGGAGATTTAGTAAATATGGGGGAGGACGCCATTGATGAATTGTCCGACCGAATTAGTGATTTGAAAAGGCGGTTATTTTAATGGTAACTATCAAATTAAATTATGAAGCCGTTGTGAAGGAAATTAATGAGGCAGATTCAGCCCTATCATCCATTAAACTTACAGTTCCTGCCTCTAGTGACATGGGAAAAAATCGTTTGGATTTCACCGCTTATTTTCTGGAAAGAGAGAAAAGGATTCACCAGTTCATGAATGATTATGTTCAAATTGTTGGGAAAAATCTAGAAGATACAAAGGCAAATGTACGATCATTAAAAGAGCAGGATGAAGCCATTACGAGAAACTAACGGAAAGGGCAGATGGCGAACGTGAAAGTATTTGAAGCAAAAACGCTAATAGAAGCAATGGAGGATCGCTCAACAGTCTATAAAGATTTACGAGAAAAGCTTGAACAGCTAAAAAAGGAATTCACAGATATCGTCCAGCTTGATGAGAACCTAAAAGGAAATGGAGCAGATGCCATCAAAGGCTTTTACCAAGCACAAATTGATGTGGTAGAAGCCTTGCTTCGTTTCACAGACATGCAAATTGCATTTTTTAATGGTGTGTCAGGATCAATAAATGAATCTGACTTATCAGGTGACACAGTTGTGGACGTCAACTTTCTTGAAAGTGATCTTTCCATCCAAGCGAATAACCATATCGCAATGGTCGAAAGTCAGCAAGAAGATCTTAAAAAGATCTTTAGGGGGATTGATGATATTGTCTCTCTTGACGCTTTTTCATTAGACCAATTTGATTCCGCAATGTCAGATGCAAAGAAGAAAAGAGAAGATACGATTAAAGCTGTAGATACACTAGATCAACAATTAAAAGAAGAATATATGATATCAGAAAGTGCCGAGTATCATTTCTCAGCCCTTTTTCAGCAACTGTTAGAGGCAACTGCCCAAGGAAACACAATCCAACCCATCAATTTTGACTCACAAGCCTACAAAGCAAGTGAAGCCTATCAACTAACAGACGAAGTCGAACAATATGCTAATGAATACCTCACATTCAAAGAAGAACAAGAACAATTTAGAGAAGAGCTTAAAAAAGCAGAAGAACTAGAAAACCGACCATGGTACGAAAAAACATGGGACGGTATCAAAACCTTCACAGGAGAAATCACCGGATATTACGATTATATTCGTGCCTCAGAAGGAGTTGACCCTGTCACTGGCGAAAAATTAACAACAGGGCAACGAGTCGCTGCCGGTGCCATGGCAGCAGCAGGTTTTATCCCAATCGTTGGCTGGGCCGGAAGAATCGCAAAAGGCGGAAATGCCATCTACAAAACCGCTAAAGGCATGAACGCCGCAGACCAAGCCCTGGACGTCTACCGAACAACCAAAACCTTCTCAAACCTGGAAAAAGCCGAGATGGGAATTTACGGCCTTGTCTCTGCGAATGGTTTTAGTGAGTATCTAACTGGTAAGGATATGTTTGGGAATGAATTAACGGTTGAACAGCAGCAGAATAGTCTTGCTCAGGCACTTGGTTTGTTGGCTGTAGGTGGTGGGGCTTATTATGTGAATAGGTTGCAGGCGGAGAATGCGGTTTATCAGGTACCTATTACAAAACTTAATAACAGTCAGAGTAGAGGAGAATACCTAAGAAATAAATATGGGGATATTTCTCCGGAAGAATTGCATAGTAGAATTAATGTTAGAGGGATAAATGAGGAAGCTATTAAACATGGGTCAAAAAAGACCTGGGATGAATTTCTTGAAAATACAGCTATTACTGACATTGAAAAAGCTAAGAATTCCTATATTACTCTAATTAAGGAACAATCTCCGTGGCCAGAAGGTTTTATTCCGAAAAAGGGAGTATTAAAATCCGGTGATACGTTTGAGATGGTACTTGATAACGGGCAACCAATTCATAAGCCTGGAAGCTTTGGAACGTTTGATAAAATTACAGGTATTGAATATGCGAAGGAAAATTTAGCTATTAAGTCTAATTGGAAAGAAGACTTCGGAAAAGTAGTCACATATAGAGTAAAACAAGGTGTAGAATTACCTGTACTAGAAGGCCCAGTCGGTCCACAAATTGATCTAAATGCTAATAAATACTTACCTGGTGGAGGTACACAAATTCAGCTAATGTTAGATTGGAAAGAAGATAAAATGAATTATCTGGAAGTAATAGCAGTGAGGGCAAATAAATGAGGAGGTAAAAATAATGAGTGGTGTTGATTATAAATTCGACTCAAGTAATGTAATATGGGAATATAATAGTAAAAAGGTTGAACTTCAGATTTCTAAAATAAATTTTGTAAACGTCGAAAAAGAGAATAGATATATATATATTGTTTGTGGGGAAAACTTTTCTGAGGACACAATTTATTATTATTCATTTGAGGGAAATAAAATTTTTTCATATGATAAAATAAAAGGTACAGTAAGTTGGGATTATAAAGGAAAGTCAGTTGAATTAAAATGTAAAGATATTATAAATGCTAAGCTATTCTTAGAACAAGAGGTTGTAATTATTTTAGCAAACGGCCAAAACTCAAAAGATCGTGTTATTGGATATAATCTGGAAGGTGGATTAAAGTTTGAGAAATATGCACCTAAAGATTATAAATTTTTATATTTATCGACATCTTCAGATAAAATAACCGTTGTATGTGAAGGTAGTCATTCGGATTCATATGGAAGAAATTCGTGGCATTTTGAGTTAGATTTAAGTACCGGTGAACTGACAAAAATAAACTTAGCTTATTAGATAGAAGTGGGAGTTAGAATTTGATGTAACTGAACCCTTACAAGTATTTAATATGATCATTATTTGAATATTTGAAATTATGAAAGACACCCCTTATATGAAAATTATACTTAAAAGGCCTATTCTATCTTTGATAGGTCTTTTTATGTGTAAATTCAGCTTGCTAGACTTTATTACACCAATGCTATTCGATATAGCAGCTCTCTTCCAGCAACTGTTAGAGGCAACGGCCCAAGGAAACACAATACAACCAATTAATTTCGATTCCCAGGCATACAAAGCAAGTGAAGCCTATCAACTAACAGATGAAGTCGAACAATACGCAAACGAATACCTTACATTCAAAGAAGAACAAGAACAATTTAGAGAAGAGCTTAAAAAAGCAGAAGAACTAGAAAACCGACCATGGTACGAAAAAACATGGGACGGCATCAAAACCTTCACAGGAGAAATCACCGGATATTACGATTATATTCGTGCCTCAGAAGGAGTTGACCCTGTCACTGGCGAAAAATTAACAACAGGGCAACGAGTCGCTGCCGGTGCCATGGCAGCAGCAGGCTTTATCCCAATCGTCGGCTGGGCCGGAAGAATCGCTAAAGGCGGAAACGCCATCTACAAAACTGCTAATGGCATGAACGCCGCAGACCAAGCCCTGGACGTCTACCGAACAACCAAAACCTTCTCAAACCTAGAAAAAGCCGAGATGGGAATTTACGGCCTTGTCTCAGCGAATGGTTTTAGTGAGTATCTAACTGGTAAGGATATGTTTGGGAATGAATTAACGGTTGAACTGCAGCAGAATAGTCTTGCTCAGGCACATGGGTTGTTGGCTGTTGGTGGTGGGGCTTATTATGTGAATAGGTTGCAGGATGGAAGTAAAGTACTTGATGTGCCAAGTAAAAATTTTACCGAGGATATAGATGATGTATTAAACAAAATAATCCTTGAGGGTGCAGATGAATCTACTAAACCATTAAGAAGGCAAGCTTTTGAGGAGTTTATCCAAGCAACAAAGGGACAGTATAGTTCTACTGAAGAACAAGCAAATGTATTTATGAAAATTCTAAAAGAGGAAGACCCTTGGCCGTTAGGATTTAATAAAGAGGCTGCAAAAACTACTTTGAAACCTGGTACAAGAATCGAAATGGCTATTAGCCCGGGTCAAATTGAAGAAAGGCCAGGTGGATTTGGAACATTTGATAAAATTACAGATGTTAATTACGTTAGAAATCAACTTGCTGTTAAAGCTGAATGGAAACCTGAAATTGACAGAGTGGTAACATATGAAGTTGTTGATGAGCTACCTGTTATTTCTGGTGAAGTAGGACCACAAATCGATGAACCTATTGGTAAGTACTTATCTGGTGGAGGACATCAGGTACAAATGCTTGTTAGTCCAGCTGATAGAATGAAATATTTGAAGGTAATGGAAGTAAGGAAAATTAATTAGTGGAGGTTAAAACATGATTTTTACAAGTGAAAATAAAACGTCCTGGAGAATATATGATAAAGAAGTAAGTATTGATCTAGTTAATGTTGTAAGTGCAAAACATTATGAAAAGACTAATGTCGTAGCTTATCTAGTTGGGAAAGAACCAACAAATCCAGAATCTTTACAAATATTTAATATAAATGGTGAATTATTATTGAAGTTAACAAGACCAAAAGGTTATCAATTTGTGTACTTAACAACTCATCCTAAAGCTGAAGTATCTGTTGTTTGTGGTGTTGTAGATGTTGAAAATTCAGATGAATCTTGGTCTGATTTCTATTTCGGTGTAGATTTTGGAGCAGGAATACTTGAAAGGCTAGGTATTGCACGATAAATTGAAGGTGTTAGAGTCTAAAACTAATAGTATATAGTTATATCTCTGATACTATATAAAAATTAAAAACTTACTTATTTTAAATCATACGATAAAAAAATGTAATTCATGGGAATAACTAAGGGTAAAAGATAGGGATTTTAATCTTTTAAGGCATTCTAAATGTTATAATCTACTAGAGATTCCTTTAAGTGGTGTATTATTTAGTTGAAAAAAATATTAAACCTGATCTATAAAATAGTTCAGGTTTTTTTGTGCATTTGAAGAATATGTATACTGATAAACAAATTTATATAGCATTTAACATTAAAAATCTGAGATGGGGATTTACGGCCTTGTCTCAGCGAATGGTTTTAATGAGTATCTAACTGGTAAGGATATGTTTGGGAATGAATTAACTGTAGAACAGCAGCAGAATAGTCTTTATCAGGCACTTGGGTTGTTGGCTGTAGGTGGTGGGGCTTATTATGTGAATAGGTTGCAGGCGGAGAACGCGGTTTATAATGTGCTGAGTTCAAAGTCAACACCAAGTAATAAAAGGTCGCCAAATAGTTTTATTAATCAAATGGAACCAATATTAAAGAAAAACGGGATAAGTTTAGATGAGTTTAATTCATTAAAGGTAAAAAGCGTTAAGGATTATACAGATAATGAAATAATTGTAATGAAGGATATAAGAGATTCTGTACCATCTATTACAAAGGATACCAAGTTACAAAAAACGATACCAGTTGATGACGTTGCGCATTTATCTAGATATGAGGAGGTTGTAGAATCTCTTCGTTTAGATTATACTTCTTGGAATGGAAATAGACCTTTTCCTGATGATGGTAATTCTTATGGAAAAATTATATTTTCTTCAAGCAAAGTGGATAAAATTGATATACCTTATGAAGAACGTTTCGGAGGTAAAAATACAGATGGACTGCCATGTACACTTAATGGTTTTACTGCCTCGAGGAATAATGAAGTAATTCCGGAATGGCAATTTAATAATAGGTACTTTCCAGAAGATGGAGCTGAATGATATCGTGTAACAAATGGGGAAGAAAAGTTAGTGGCAGTGTTTGATAGTGATCTTAAAGTATTTATTCCACTTAAATAAAAAAGGAGAACTATATGGAAAAAGGTGTTTTTGCAGTATATAATGCTAAAATTTATAAAGTAAGTAGTGTAAAGGGAAATCTTGTAAGGTTAGTAAGTAGTGATAAAAATGACAAAAAGAATGGATTCTATGAGAAGATTTATCAGAGTACTGTTCAAAATACAAGTACGTTGCCTCAACTTTTTGTTAAGGAAGTAAAGAAAGAAGAATTAGATAAAATCTATGAAGTTGATTTTAAAGCGAAATTTAATGGGAATGTTTATAATCTTACATTCAATAAGGTAACAAACAGTTTTACGCTCGGTACTAATGATGCTAAACTTGCTAGAGAAAATGGATTTGAAAGAACGGATAAATATTACTATGAAAAGCAAATCAATGAGGACGAGATTGAAATAATAAAGGAAATAAAACACTTAAACTAGTATAGATGTTTTAAAAATTAGATTATAAGAGAAACAAGAAATTAACTGATCTATAAATATATTTAGGTCAGTTTTGTTTTATTATTATATGAAACACTATATGACTATAAAATTCTCTGTCTCATAAGGTCATTCGTTTAACATTGGTATCCTTTCAAGGTCTTTTTAAAAATGTTTACGTTTTTCTAAATTTAATGTGTAATGTACCTTTTTTAAAGATTCTACTGTAATATAAATTGTGTAAAGAAAGATTATATAAATAATTTAGAATTGCAGTTAAGAGAGTCTTATCATTTAAAAGAGGTGAAAAAATGATAAACGATAAGGTCTTAATGAACCAATTAGATAAATATTCGAGTAATAGAGAAGAAATCGAAGGGGATACAATCATTTACGTGTATCCTAAAAATAATGACGGCAGTTCTAATCTTGATGTAGAATTAAATTAAAAAATTCGAACAGCAGTCAAATTTGGTGTCTATATGAAGTTCAAAGGGATAAAAATTTTGAACTGGGGAATTTCTCCTCAGAAGAAACTGGTCTTTTAGCACTTTATATTGCTGTTAAAGGGAAATTTGAGAAAATTAAAGGCAATGATCTTGTGAAAAGGGAATTAAGGGAAATAGAAAAAGATCCTGTAGCAGGAAAAGTTATTCTTCAAAAATACATAAAAGAAAATTACTTTTCTCTTGATCATGTAAAAGAAGGATCAATTAATTTAGTTGAAGAAAATCAATCATATGATGTTTTTTATTTAACCAAGCAAAATGAAAAAATAGTGATTACTGAGGCAAGACCTTTATCAAGTGCGCTTGTCGTCTTGTATAATTCAGTATAAAGCTTGAGAAATTTGATGAGCTGATTAAGCCTTTTACAGAAAACATAGCATTAGAGGAAATAGAAAAAATAAAGAAAATCTATATCGGTAAGTAATATATTTGGCTATCATTTACATGAAAAGTGTTAATGATGGTCTTTTTCGTGTTGAAATTATTCCTTGAGTACTGTGAAAAATACTCTTGTAATTTAAAGGTTTAAGAATAAAATTACTTCAAATGGTTATACAAATCATGAGGTGATAAATAATGGATCGTTTTGAACAAGTATTTAACCAGTACAAAAGCCAAGCCAATCAAGATGAAGTTCAAGCAGAAATAGCAGAGGATATGAATCCAAATCAAGAGAAAATAGTAGCTGTTCGAAGAAATGATGATGGGGACCTAATCGCTTTTCAAACAGAGTCAGGTAGACAGTTGGATTATTTACAAGCACTTTCAGAAGCAAAGGAAGGTAAGCTCGCCCATGTTGATGTGTTTCATAAATATGGACGTGATATTTTAAGAAGTGAACCAGATGGAAACAAAGAAAACAACCTTGATTCATTGCCTGAGTTTTAAAACAAATAAGAAATAAAAACACAGTTCGGAGTGTCTATCTGAACTGTGTTTTTATCTTCACCTATGTCTTTTCTTTATACACAGAGATATTTTAACCGAACAGATTTTATTAAGAAACAATTTTATATAAAATTCCACTATCTTTTAGATGCGCCTCTGTACGTACAAGTGTATAATGAACTCACAAACGGAAAGTAATTTCTATACAACTAGAGGTGAATCAGTTGAGAAAGCTCTTATATGTTTACGGATTCTTATTTTTGATCTTTTTTCTCTACTTGTATAATTTCCATCTAAAGGACTCTGTATCAAGTCCGTTTACTAGTGAAGGAAATCGAATCCAAGGTGATAGAAGTGAGAGATATGTGATGGTTACATTTCTTGCTGGGATTGATTATTGGAAGAGTGCTATTAAGGGATTTGAGGATGCAGCAGCCGAGCTTGATGTATCAGTTGAGTATCGTGGGGCGACTCAGTATGATGTTCATGAACAAATTACGGTTTTGGAGCAAGTGATTGCGAGAAAACCAGCTGGAATTGCAATTTCTGCAATCGATCCATATAGATTAAATACAACGATTAATAAAGCAGTAGAGGCCGGAATTCCTGTTGTTTTATTTGATTCAGATGCACCAAAAAGTAAAGCGCTATCATTTATAGGTACTAATAATTACGCGTCAGGTGAGATTAGTGCTCATAAAATGGCTGAGCTTTTAAATGATAAGGGCAAGGTAGCTGTCATTACCTTACCAAATCAACTGAATCATCAGGAAAGAACAGATGGGTTTGTGGAAACAATACGATCGGAATATCCTAAGATGGAAGTTGTTGCGATTAAGGATGGGAAAGGCGATGAGCTGTATTCAGAACAGGTTACAGCTGAGCTATTAAAAACCAACCCTGATATTAAAGGGATCTTTGCAACAGAAGCGAATGGTGGTGTAGGGATTTCAGAAGCTGTTCAAGCAAATGAAAATAATAATGAAATCAAAGTTATTAGTTTTGACACAGATAAACCTACTTTAGATAAAATTCAGGAGGGATCTATTTCAGCAACAGTTTCTCAAGGAACATGGAATATGGGATATTGGTCCCTTCAATTTTTGTTCCAGCAAAACCGTGAAACATCTAAGGGAAAGCAAGGTCAACAACTGCCGGAATATGTTGACACAGGAGTGTCGATCGTAACGAAAGAGAATCTGCATGAATATTATGCAAACTGATTCTAGTAAAGAAGAAGAGTGGTTGTAGAGATGAAACAACGTTTCTATAAATTTAATAATTTATCAATCAAGCATAAAGTGATCGCATTATTACTTTTGATCAGTATTGTTCCTTCGATTGGTTTAGGATTGTTAACAGGTTATACAGTTGAGCGAATCTTAGAAAAACAGGCGGCTGATCACACATTACAATTAATCGGACAAGTGAATAAAACGCTTGAATCATATATGAATAATATGCAAAATGTAAGCTATCTCTTGTCGATGGATCCAGAGATTGAAAGATTTCTTACCAATACTACAGAATCCCAAACAGAGGCTGAGCGTTATTCAATAAAACAATTTATGCAAGGGCTTTCAACGCTATATCCAGAGATAGCTGGAATACTGGTCGTAAATAGCAATGGTCAATTTATTAGTAATGAGCTTTACCCCAAAAACGATACCAACTTAACAAAAGAGTCATGGTATCAAGAGGCTGTTCATAATGAGGGGATTTTTACGATCATTGGTCATCCAAAAGATAGAGAGATTACAAGTCATATAAATTATGAAAGTGATGAAGTTGTAACGGTGGTTCGAGCTATTTTAGAGCCTGAAACCCAAGAAGTCATGGGGGTTGTTTTAATAGATTTAAAGCTTCGTGTTATTGCTGAAGCAACAAAAAATGTCCGCTTAGGAAAGACGGGTTATTTAATGGTAATTGATGAAAAAGGAGAGGACATTTACTCACCAGCAAATCCATTAGTCGTAACCCCTCCAAGTCGTTTATTACAAGGAGAGGATTCAGGCTATTTTTCTGAAACAGTTGAAGGGAATGGCTTTCAATTTATTTATCAAAGACTTCCGTTTACAAATTGGACAACTGTTGGGATCTTTTCAACAGATGAATCAGTTTATGAGGTCAAGTCGATCCACTTTTACGTAATCTGTTTTGTGTTTTTTGTTTGTTTATTTGGAATAGCGGCTTCTTATTATTTGTCTAATTCCATGTCAAGGCCTATCTTTCAGCTCATGTCATCAATGAAAGAGGTTGAATCAGGTAATTTATCCATTCAATATGAAAGTAAAAGACAAGATGAAATTGGTATGCTTGGACGAAGCTTTAATCATATGGTTCGAAAAATAAATGAATTGCTCTCATTGACAGAAAAGCAAGAACGTCAAAAACGAGAAGCTGAGCTAAGAAGCCTTCAAGCTCATATTAAACCACATTTTTTATATAACACATTGGATACGATAAGCTGGATGGCGCGAAAACGTGGGGCTGACGATGTTTCTGATGTTGTGACAGCGTTATCAAGACTATTTCGGATTGGTCTAAATAAAGGGCATGACATCATTTTTTTGAGGGAAGAAATCACACATATTCAAAGCTATTTGAGCATCCAAAAGGCAAGATACCGAGATAAACTCAATTTTTCTATAAACATTGATCCGTCTATTCAAGATATCCAAATCTTAAAGCTAGTCCTTCAGCCAATTGTTGAAAATGCGATTTACCATGGAATTAAAGAGCGAAAAGGACCTGGTCATATAGCAATAAAAGCAAATACAGAAAATGAGGTTCTTGTGCTGACTGTTACTGACGATGGGAAAGGAATACCTGAAGAAAAACTAACAAAGCTGAATGAAAGACTTGATTCTATTGACAAGCACCATGAACACAAAGTGGATTTTGGCTATGGCATGATGAATGTTCAAGCAAGAATTAAATTAACATATGGTGAAGATTATGGAATACAGATTGGTAGTCAACTAGATGTTGGAACAACGATGACTATTCGTTTGCCTATCAGTAGGAAATAATGCTGCAAATGGAGGAAATGAAAGTGAATCATTATTTATTAAAAGTATTGATTGCAGATGATGAGCCGATTATTCGAGAAGGAATTCGCGACTCAGTCAATTGGGCATCACACCAAATGGAGGCTAGGCTTGAGGCCGAGGACGGGGAAGAAGCATTGGAATTAGCCATTGAACATTCAGCCGACATAATACTAGCTGATTTAAACATGCCTATCATGGATGGTATCACATTAATCAAGCAAATCCGTGAAAAACTGCCACATTGTAAAATCATCATTATTACAGGACATGACGAATTTTCATATGCGCAAGAAGCAGTGAGATTGAATGTGGTTGATTATATACTAAAGCCGGTTGACCCGGTTCAATTAAGAGATGTGCTAGAGCGAGTTAGACAAGAACTGGAAGTGACCTTGCAGCAAAAGCAATATCTCGAAATAGCAAATCAACAAATTGAAAAAAATAGAACACTATTACGAGAGCAATTTTGCCTGCAATGGCTAAAAGGTAATATGACAGATGAAGAAGTAAACAAACAGCTAGCTTTTTTACAGTTACCACCTACTCTTCCAACATACGTAGCCGTTATTCAGGCATCAGAGTATCTTGCAAACAAACCGCTTATGAGTGATAAGGAGAAACAGAAATTTGAACTAACTCTTAAGGATATCGTTGCTGAAATAGTCGAACCGCTTATGTCTGTACTATTTCGAGACGAGATGGGACTATTTATTTTGTTCATTTGGGAGGCAGATTTTAATGAAGTATTTGGAGCTGCTGAACATCTATTAAAAGAAAAGCTGCAAACGACCGTTCATTTTTCAGTTGAAGAAGTAGGCTCAGAACAATTATCCTTAATTGAAGCTTATAAGAGATGCATGACTTCACTTGAAAGTGAATCAACTATTTCGCCAATCGTACGCAGGGCAAGAGACTATATTGAAGAGCACTTTACAGAACGTACAATTACTTTAGATATTGTCGCAAACACCTTACAAGTTTCATCTGTTTATTTAAGCAGAACAATTAAACAAGAGCTAGGCATTTCCTTTGTCAGCTTAGTAACAAATATGAGGATAAAAAAAGCAATCCATCTATTAAACACTACGAATCTCCCAATTGTTGAGATTGCTGAAGAGGTTGGATATGATACACAGCATTATTTCAGCACAGCATTTAAAAAAGTAATGGGTGTGTCTCCAAATAAATATCGTAAACAACTCGGAATCGAAGGCATGTAAGAGCAGGTAGCAAATTACCTGCTTTTTATTTTGCAAATTATTTAGTGACTTCTACTTAAATAACCTGTAAAGCGAATGAAGAACAAAAAGAAGTCGGAGATTCTTCGCAAAAGGTCTTCATAGGGTGAATGAAGGACAAATCCAAGTAATTTTTCTCCGCAATAGTTCTTCACACCATCAAAGAATGACAATCTGAAAATGAAAGCGTTTCAAATTAAGTTAAATAATTATAAAAATAGTTAATTTATTTAAAAGACCAAAAAAATTCGTGGTGGTATATTTTTAGTAATTCATAAACAAATGAATTCAAAGTAAGTGTAACTGCTCCACATGGAGCTGGCACTTTTCGATTAGAAGGGGGGAAACCTACATGAGAAAGAAAACGTTATCAATAATTCTTTTAATCGTCATTATTTTTTCTCTAGCAGGATGTGGAGTCGAAAAAACAACAGGTGAATCAAAGGGGTTTATCGGAATTTCAATGCCAACTAAATCGTCTGAAAGATGGGTGAAGGATGGCGAAAACATGAAGCAAATGTTTGAGGAGCTTGGCTATCAAACAGACTTACAGTATGCGGAGGATATCATTGAAAACCAAACCGCACAAATCGAAAACATGATCACAAAAGGTGTTGACATCTTAGTTATTGCACCAATTGATGACCGATCAGGGTTATCAAGTGTTCTAGAAAGAGCACATAATCAAGGAATTAAAGTGATCTCCTACGATCGCCTAATTCAGCACAGTAAATATGTAGATTACTATGCTACCTTTGATAACTTTAAGGTAGGTGTTCTACAAGGAACATACATCGAAGAAAAACTTAATTTAAAAGAAGAGGAAGGCCCATTCAATATTGAAATTTTCGCTGGTTCTCCAGATGACAATAATGCTTATTTCTTCTTTGATGGAGCAATGTCAATTCTTCAACCATATATCGATTCAGGGAAATTGGTCGTTCGAAGTGGACAAACAAAGTTTCAACAGGGTGCAACGCTTAGATGGGATGGAGCTTTAGCTCAATCAAGAATGGACAATTTATTAAGTGCTTATTATTCATCAGAACGAGTGGATGCTGTGTTATCCCCATATGACGGTATTAGCATTGGGGTTATTTCATCCTTGCGAGGTGTTGGATATGGAAGTGAAGACCAGCCAATGCCGGTTATCACAGGTCAGGACGCGGAGCTTGCATCAATTAAATCAATTATTAATGAAAGACAAACACAAACAGTTTTTAAGGATACGAGAGAATTAGCGAAAAAAGCAGTTGAAATGGCCAGTGCCCTTTTAAATGGTGAACAAGCAGAAGTCAATGATACAGAAACCTATCACAATGGTGAAAAAATTGTTCCAGCTTACCTTTTAAAGCCCGTCTCAGTTGATATAACAAACTATGATTCTGTATTAGTTGAAAGTGGATATTATACAAAAGAGCAGCTTGGACAATGATCAATCATTCGAAGGAAAAACATTGAATGTAGGTGTATAAAATGTCAAAGATCATTCTAGAAATGCGGAATATTACAAAGGAATTCCCTGGTGTGAAAGCACTTGAAAACGTTAATTTAAAAGTAAAAGAAGGAGAAATCCATGCTTTATGTGGTGAAAATGGGGCAGGTAAATCTACCTTAATGAAAGTATTAAGCGGTGTATATCCTCACGGTTCTTACACAGGAGATATTCTGTTTAAAGATTCTGTTTGTGAGTTCAAGAACATTAAACAAAGTGAAGAGTTAGGAATTGTGATTATCCATCAAGAGCTTGCCTTAATACCAGAGCTGTCCATTGCAGAAAATATCTTTTTAGGAAATGAGATTGCCTCTAACGGAATCATCAATTGGAACGTCACAACAATGAAAACAAGAGAATTACTGCAAAAGGTAGGATTAACAGAATCACCAAATACAAAAGTCGATGATATCGGAGTTGGAAAGCAACAATTAGTCGAAATTGCGAAAGCGTTATCAAAAGAGGTGAAGCTGCTTATACTTGATGAGCCAACTGCCTCATTAAATGAAGATGATAGTGAAAATCTACTAAACCTACTTTTAGAGTTTAAAAAACAAGGGATGTCAGCCATTATTATTTCTCATAAATTAAACGAGATTGAAAGAGTAGCAGATTCAATCACGATTATTCGAGATGGCAAAACAATTGAAACACTTAATGTAAAAAAAGACAATGTAACAGAAGACCGAATTATTAAAGGAATGGTAGGCAGAGACTTAACAAATCGTTATCCTGAGCGCACTCCTAAAATCGGTGAAACCTTTTTTGAAGTGAAAAATTGGAATGTTTATCATCCTTTACATTCTGACAGAAAGGTAATTGACGATGTTAATCTCACTATTCGAAAAGGAGAAATCGTTGGGATTGCTGGGCTAATTGGTGCAGGTCGTACTGAACTTGCCATGAGCATTTTTGGTAAATCATATGGAAAAAAAATTACCGGACAGATAATCAAAGATGGGGCAGAGGTTGAGTTTAATGATGTCACAACAGCCATCAATCACGGAATGGCATATGTTTCAGAGGACCGGAAAGGAAATGGTCTCATCCTAATGGATGATATTAGACAAAATATTACGTTAGCTAGCTTAGATAAAATTTCAAAGCAATCGATCTTAGATAAAAACAAAGAAATTATAGTTGCTGAAGAATACAAAAAGAAATTACGAATTAAGACACCTAGCATCTATCAAAAGGCGGGAAATCTAAGTGGAGGAAATCAACAAAAGATTGTTTTAAGTAAATGGATTTTCTCAGAGCCAGATATTTTAATCTTAGATGAGCCGACTCGCGGAATCGATGTAGGAGCAAAATATGAAATTTACTCGATCATCAATGACCTTGCGATGGCTGGAAAAGGAATTCTCATGATTTCGTCAGAGCTTCCAGAAATCTTAGGAATGTGTGACCGAATCTATGTCATGAATGAGGGAAGCATCACTGGTGAAGTAACAAGAAAAGAAGCTAGTCAAGAAAAGCTAATGACTTATATGACAAAAAGTAAGGTAAGGAGGTAGTTATGATGCAACCACAAAATCAACTACAAAAAACACCTGGATTAAACAATGATTCCATTTGGAAATCAATCATTCAAAAGAACATGCGTCAATATAGCATGATCATCGCATTGGTATTTATTATGATTTTGTTTCAAATTTTAACTGATGGTTTACTACTAAAACCATTAAATATTACAAATCTAATCTTACAAAATAGTTATATTTTAGTACTAGCTATTGGAATGGTATTGGTTATTATTACTGGCCATATTGACTTATCTGTTGGGTCTGTCGCAGCCTTTGTTGGAGCGATTTCAGCTATTTTGATGGTCAACTATGAAATGCCAACCTTTTTAGCGGTGATCATTTCCTTACTAGTTGGTGCAATTATTGGGGCTTGGCAAGGGTTTTGGATTGCGTATGTAAAAATTCCAGCGTTTATCGTTACATTAGCAGGGATGTTATTGTTTAGAGGCGCAACGATGATCGTCCTTGAAGGAAAATCAATTGCACCTTTCCCTGAGTCTTTCCAAAAAATTAGCTCTGGATTTATTCCTGACATCGGAAGCGGCTCTATTCATGTGTTAACACTAATTATCGGTTTTGTATTGTCTATCATTTATGTCTTTACCCAAATAAAAAATAGACGAACAGAAATGAAATATAATGTTGAAATTTCCTCAACAGGTTTGTTCGTTCTTAAATTAATTGGTCTTGTCGCTATTTTAAACATCTTTACGTATGTATTAGCAACGTATGAGGGAATTCCAAATATTTTAATTATCCTAGGTGTTCTTATTATTTTATATACTTTTGTCACAAACAAAACCAAATCTGGTCGTCATGTTTATGCAATTGGTGGAAACGAGAAAGCTGCACAATTATCAGGTATAAAAACAAAACGCATGACATTCTGGGTTTTCGTAAATATGGGTGTGTTATCGGCACTTTCAGGTCTTTTATTTGCAGCTCGTTTGAATGCGGCAACCCCTAAAGCGGGTAACTTGTTTGAACTTGATGCGATCGCAGCCTGCTTTATTGGTGGAGCATCTGCATATGGTGGAATTGGAACTGTTCCAGGTGCGATCATTGGCGGTCTCGTAATGGGGATTATGAATAACGGGATGTCCTTATTGGGTCTTGGAATCGATTGGCAGCAAGGTATTAAAGGATTGGTTTTACTATTAGCAGTTGCATTTGATATTTATAATAAAAATAAAGCTTCATAAGTAGTAAGGGATTCGGACGCAGGTTCGAATCCTTTTTCATTTTGACACCAGGTTACCCGATTGCAAGAAAGTCTATTATATAAGCCAAAAACAAATAGGTTTTACTGGAAATCCTAATAATCTCTTAAAAAAGTCGTCTGAACTTGCTGGATTAGGGTATGTGAAACAATGAAAAAAGTATTGTCTACCCACTTTAAACAAAAATTCTCAACAAGGCATTTAAAAATGTCCTCATCATAGTATATAATGAAACCAGTTGTACGAATAAGTTAGTACGGGAACATACAAGCTGAAAGTGGTGACAGAATGGCGCAGCAAACGAAAGTCAGCATGGTGAAACAGAAGATTAAGCATTGGATCACAGAAGGGAAGGTTTCACCAGGAGAAAAAATCTATTCGGAAAATGAACTAGTGAAAATGTTTGAAGTGAGTCGACATACAGTAAGACAAGCAGTTGGCGATCTCGTTCATGAAGGCTGGTTATATCGTGAACAGGGTGCGGGTACGTTTGTCTCACAACGTCAGAAAAAAGCTCCAAGCCCAACAGGCAAAAACATCGGTGTGATCACAACATATATTACAGATTATATTTTTCCTTCAATCATTAAAGGAATTGAATCATACTTATCAGATCACGGCTACTCCTTAACCTTTGCTTGTACAGACAATAACCCGGAAAAAGAAAGGCAATGCCTTGAATCCATGTTAAGTCGAAATATTGATGGCTTAATCGTTGAGCCAACAAGGAGCAGCAGCTATAACCCTAACCTTCATTATTATTTACAAATGGAGCAAAATGGAATTCCATATTTAATGATTAATCAATATTATCCACAATTAAATCCACCGCACCTTATTCTTAACGATGAAAAAGGAGGGTTTATCGCAACTGAGCATCTGATCAAGCTGGGACATCAAAAGGTTATTGGTTTATTTAAAAGTGATGACATTCAAGGGCTAAACCGGATGCAAGGGTTTATCAGAGCATTTCGTGAAAACGGAATATCCTTTTTCCCTGAGATGATTATTACATATACAACAGAGGATAAAGATACGATTTTATTAAAAAATTTAAAGGAAGTCCTCATTTCACAAGAAACAAGACCAACAGGAATCGTTTGTTACAATGATGAAATTGCGATTAGTGTTTTGAATTTATTGCGAGATCTTGAAATAAAGGTCCCGGAGGACATCTCAATTGTAGGTTATGATGATTCATATTTAGCAGAAGCATCTGAGACGAAAATCACATCTGTTACACATCCAAAAACAGAAATGGGCATAGAGGCAGCAAAATGGATTGTTGCAGCCGTTGAAAATCGGGAAAGTGAAGTTGTTGGTAGAAATCAAAAGATGTATGAGCCTGAGTTAGTCATTCGAAATTCCACAAGATCTGTCTCAACTCATCTTATTTGATTGAAATAAAAACTTACAATCCAAATTTAGGGGGAGTATTTGTGATTTCATTAAACGAATTAAAGGAACTATCGAACGCATGTACATGTGGGAACCAGCATTTTGATGTGGTAATGGAAAAGGTAGTGATTAGCCATAATGCCCTAATAGAAGCAGTGACTTATTTGACAGAAAAAAACTTTCAACACGTAGCAATTGTTGCAGATTCAACCACATATCAAGTAGCAGGTGAAAGGCTTACATCACTACTAAAAGAATCTGCTATTACCCATGAAGTTGTGGTGATTCAGCCAAATGTGCTTGGTGATGTAGTTGCTGATGAAGTCACGTTGATTGAGGCGATGCTTGGAATCCCTCAGGAAACAGAAGTTGTTATTGCTGTTGGAGCCGGAACGATTCATGACATTACAAGATTTGCTAGCTTTAAAATGGGGAAACCATTTATTTCTGTTCCAACTGCACCATCTGTTGACGGCTTTAATTCAATGGGAGCACCTGTTGTCATTAAAGGAATGAAAACAACGTATCAGATGCAAACACCAATTGCATTATTTGCAGATATTTCAATTTTACAAGGTGCTCCGAAGGAAATGATTGCAGCAGGCTTTGGTGATATGATTGGCAAACATACATCATTAGCTGATTGGACTTTTTCTCATTTAATAAATGATGAACCATATTGTCCACTTTCTGCAAGGCTAACGAAAGAGGCATTACTAGAATGTGAGAATCATGCTAATGAAATTGCTAAAGGTGACAGTAAGGGAATTCAAATTCTCATTGAAGCCCTGATTCAATCAGGATTTGCAATGTTAATTGTTGGGCATTCATCCCCTGCATCGGGTGGGGAGCACCATTTGTCCCATTTTTGGGAAATGAATTTTTTACAACAGCAAAAGCCGCAGGTTCTCCACGGTGCAAAGGTAGGCATATCTTCACAAGTTATCTTAGAGTTATATAAAAAGAGTTTCAAAGAGCTTATTGCTAATAAGCAACAGCTAGAAGCGCTTCCTATTGATCAAAAGGACAAGATAAAGAGCGTGATTAAAAATCAAGATGAGATTTTAACTGTATTAGAGTCATTGCCCGAGCCTTCCTATATTGCTGAACAACTAGCAAGACTCGAGGGAGCAGTAAAACCAATTGATTTAGGAATTGATGTTGACCTTGTACAGGAAAGCCTGCAGAAAGCTCATCATTTAAGAAGTCGCTACACGATGTTAAAATTTTGGAATGAGCATATTGGAGTGCACCAGTATGCATAGTTTCGTAGAGGCTGATGCGGTCTTTTTTGATTTAGATGATACGTTATATGATCAGCTATTACCTTTTCAAAAAGCATTAAAGCATCAACAGGTTGATTTAGCAGATTCACAATTTGAATCGTTTTACAAACGAGTTCGATACTATAGTGATGTTCTTTGGAAGATACATGTTAAAGGATCACTTAATTTAGAGCAGCTTCGTGTTAAGAGACTAACAGCTGCGTTTCATGACTTTGGTATTACCATTTCAACAGAACAAGCAAAGGCTATACAGGCTCGCTACGAATATGAGCAAGGTGTGATTGAGCCTTTCCCGGAAATTTTATCTTTGCTAAAGTCACTCCAAGAAAAGGGAAAGTTAGTTGGTGTAATTACCAATGGACCTGTTGCTCATCAAATGAATAAGCTAAAATCCTTAGGAATTGATCAACTTATACCAAACGAACGTATATTTATTTCTGATGGTATAGGTATTGCCAAACCAGACAAACGAGTGTTTGAATATGTTCATCTCCGATTAAATCTTGATCCAACTAAGTGCTTATATATTGGCGATACATGGGAAAATGATATTGTACCACCAATTGAAACAGGCTGGAAATGTATTTGGTTTAATCATCGAAGAAGAGAACCACAAACACACCATCTTCCGAATGAAATCGTTACGAATATAGAAGAATTTTTACAGCTAACATAACGAAAGAAAACCAGATTCCAACTAATGGAGTCTGGTTTTTTATATTATCAAGAAAGATATCACTTTTTTCTAATGTTTTTCTCTCTACTTGTCTGCATAAGTTGTGGAGAAAAAGATTAAATCCCATAATTTTTTCAAAAAATGTATTGAAAAAAACGTAGTAGATGCTAAACTAAAGATAAGTTATACGTATGAGTTTGCGAGAATAATAAAAAAACAGATAATGTAAGCGGTAACTAGAGTGTGATTTTATAAAAGAGTTCCAACTTGTACGGATAATAATAAGAATCGTAACAGAGGTGATACAAATGGCTAAATATTCAATTGGTGTTGATTATGGAACACAATCTGGAAGGGCTGTGCTTGTAGAGATAGGGACTGGTAAAGAGGTCGCCACATCTGTGAAACCATATACTCATGGTGTAATGGATGAATTTTTACCTGATGGAGTAACAAAACTTGAAAATGATTGGGCATTACAACATCCGACAGATTATATCGAAGTACTAGAAACAACGATTCCAGATGTTCTTAAGCAAGCAAATGTTTCACCAGAGGACGTAATAGGACTTGGAATTGACTTTACTGCTTGTACGGTTCTACCAATAAACAATCATGGAACACCATTATGTCTAACAGAAGAATTTGCTCAGCATCCACATAGCTTTGTGAAGCTTTGGAAGCATCATGCAGCACAGGATGAAGCCAATCGATTAAACGAAATCGCAGAATCTAGAGGTGAAGAGTTTCTTAAACGATATGGCGGAAAAATCTCTTCTGAATGGCTTGTTCCCAAATTATGGCAAATTTTAAACGAAGCACCGGAAATTTATGCGGCGACAGATCAATTTGTTGAAGCAACAGATTGGGTAATCTATCAGCTAACAGGGGATTTAAAGCGCAATAGCTGTACGGCTGGTTACAAAGCAATTTGGCATAAACAAGAAGGTTATCCATCTAAAGAATTTTTTAAAGCTTTAGATCCTAGATTAGAGAACGTTGTAGAAGAAAAATTATCAAATAAGATCTATCCAATCGGTTCAAAAGCAGGTGAGTTAACTAAACAAGCAGCCAAACAAATCGGATTACATCCAGGCACAGCTATTGCAATTGCAAATGTAGATGCTCACGTAGCAGTACCAGCAGTCGGGATCACAGAACCAGGAAAGCTATTAATGATTATGGGGACATCCACTTGTCACATCTTACTTGGTGATGAAGAGAAAGTTGTACCGGGAATGTGTGGTGTTGTTGAAGATGGAGTGATTCCTGGATTAATGGGATATGAAGCAGGACAATCCTGTGTTGGCGATCATTTTGAATGGTTTACGGAAAACTGTGTTCCTGCCAGCTATTATGAAGAAGCAGAAACAAAAGGTGTAAACATCCATCAACTTTTAACAGAAAAGGCAGCACGACTTGAAGTTGGTGAAAGCGGTTTAATTGCGTTGGATTGGTGGAACGGAAATCGTTCAACACTGGTAGATGCGGACCTTACAGGTGTCTTATTAGGGACAACACTTTTAACAAAACCTGAGGAAATTTACCGTGCGCTAATCGAAGCAACGGCTTATGGAACAAGAACAATTGTTGAAGCCTTTAGAAATAGTGGAGTACCAATTCATGAAGTGTACGCATGTGGTGGAATTGCGGAGAAAAATGCATTAATGATGCAAATCTACTCAGATGTTTTAAATATGGATATTCGTATTTCAGCGTCCTCTCAAACTCCTGCATTAGGATCGGCCATGTTTGGTGCAGTTGCTGCTGGTAAGGAGCGAGGAGGTTATGATGATATTAAAGAAGCAGCCAAGGAAATGGCAAGATTAAAAGATCATATCTATCAACCTATTAAAGAAAATTCTGCTGTATATGATCAATTATTTGCTGAATACTCCCGTTTATATGACTATTTTGGTCGTGGAGAAAACAATGTGATGAAGAACTTAAAGAAAATCAAACACGCTAGTACCACAAAAGCAAAGGTTACTCAGTAAATAGCAATCTATTCAAATCTACAATATAAGCCCAAGAAGGGAGATGTAGGAACTTATGCTAGGAGCATTAAAAAAACAAGTTCTTGAAGCTAATTTACTATTACCTAAGTACAATATGGTTACTTTTACATGGGGAAATGTAAGTGGCATCGATCGTGAACAAGGTCTAGTCGTTATTAAGCCAAGCGGTGTGCCATATGAAGAGCTAAAGGTTGAAGATTTAGTTGTCGTAAATCTTGACGGAGAAGTAGTAGACGGAAATTTACGACCTTCTTCAGACACAGCTACTCATATTGCTCTTTATAAAGCGTTTCCTAAGCTAGGTGGAGTTGTTCATACGCATTCACCATGGGCAACAAGCTGGGCACAGGCTGGCCGGTCAATTCCAGCTCTAGGAACAACACATGCAGATTATTTTTATGGAGAAATTCCATGTACACGAAGTTTAACAGAGGGTGAAATAAAACGCGGTTATGAACTGGAAACGGGAAATGTGATCATTGAAACATTTGAAACAGGCGGACTCGATCCGGTTGCCATGCCTGGTGTCCTTGTTTCAGGGCATGCTCCATTCTGCTGGGGAAAAGATGCGATGCAGGCAGTTCATAATGCGGTTGTCTTAGAAGAGGTAGCCAAAATGGCCCTACACACATATCAGTTAAATCCAGCGGTTGATCCAATTGATCAATTCTTATTAGATAAGCATTATCTTCGAAAACATGGAGCAAATGCTTACTATGGTCAAACGAAAAATACAGAAGTCAAACAATAAAGATCATTTACAAGGAGGAAACAACATGCTTAAAGTAAAACCATACGAATTTTGGTTTGTAACAGGAAGCCAGGATTTATACGGAGAAGAAACAGTCCGCGAGGTAGAAGTAAATTCAAAAACGATAACAGAAGCACTTGATCGTGATCCATCTCTTTCCTATAAATTAGTCTTTAAATCAGTCTTAAAGGATGCAAATGCTATTCGCCAGCTTTGTTTAGAAGCAAATGCTGATGATAACTGTGCTGGAATCATCACTTGGATGCATACCTTCTCACCGGCTAAAATGTGGATTGCGGGACTTTCTGCTTTGCAAAAGCCAATGCTGCATCTCCATACACAATTTAATCGTGATATTCCTTGGGATAGCATCGATATGGATTTTATGAACACAAATCAATCTGCACACGGTGACCGTGAATTTGGATTTATGGCAACAAGGTTGAATGTAAAAAGAAAGGTTGTTGTTGGTCACTGGGAGAACAGTGAAGTAAGAAGTAAAATCGGCAGTTGGATGCGCACAGCAGTTGCTTTTTCGGAAAGTCAAAACTTAAAAGTTGCTCGTTTCGGTGATAATATGCGTCGCGTTGCTGTTACAGAAGGTGACAAGGTAGAAGCGCAAATCAAATTAGGTTGGACTGTAAATGGTTATGGTGTTGGTGACCTTGTACAAAGAATGAATGATATCTCAGAACAAGAAATTGATGCCTTAATGGAAGAATATGAAAGAGAATATGAAATTGTCGCAGAAGGCCAGGTAGACGGTCCGATTCGTGATGCCATTCGTTATCAAGCAAGAATTGAGCTTGGTATGAAGGCGTTCTTAGAGGAAGGTAACTATACAGCCTTTACAACAACCTTTGAAGATCTTCATGGAATGAAGCAATTACCAGGTCTTGCTGTTCAACGTTTAATGGCACAAGGATATGGATTTGCCGGTGAAGGTGACTGGAAAACGGCAGCCCTTCTTCGTACATTAAAAATCATTGCTGATAATGAAGATACATCCTTTATGGAAGATTATACGTATCATTTTGAACCGGGCAATGAGTTAGTATTAGGCTCTCATATGCTTGAAATTTGCCCGACTATTTCAGCAACAAAGCCCAAAATTGCCGTATACCCACTAGGAATTGGCGGGAAAGAAGATCCTGCTCGATTAATCTTTGATGGAAAAGGTGGATCAGCTCTAAATGCATCAATCGTTGACCTAGGTCACCGCTTCCGATTAATTGTAAACGAAGTTGATGCAGTTCAACCTGAAATCGATATGCCAAACCTTCCTGTTGCTCGAGTGCTTTGGACTCCACAGCCGTCATTAAGCGAAGGGACGGAAAACTGGATCATTGCTGGTGGTGCTCATCATACTGTTTATTCTTACAAAGTAACGCCAGATCAATTAAGAGATTGGGCAGAACTTGTTGGAATTGAATGTGTGTTTATTAATAATGAAACAAACAAGCATGCATTCAAAAATGAACTACGTTGGAATGATGTTATTTTTAAATAAGAATTTGAATTTAAGGATGAAATTCCCTGAAATTTCATCCTTCTCTTTTTTATCCCACTCTTAACAGACATTAATGCACTACCACAAGCTTCTGAGTTAACTAAGAAGATAGGGAAATGAAGAAAACCCCCATTGATGGAAGTTTCACTTATTTCTTTTTCAGCTGCTGTTCAGCTAATTTGATCATTTCTCGAACCATGTTGCCTCCGAGCTTCCCGCCTATTTTTCCGGCTTGCTTAGATGTTAAATCTCCGTTTTTGCCGTCATGTAATGGAATTCCTAATTCTTTTGCAGTTTCGAATTTAGCTTCATCAGCTGTTTTTGTATTTGCTACTTTTGCCTTTAATTGTTTTACCTGTTCCCTTGCCTCAGGGACAAGTAATTTATTACGATTTGCCATTGCAAACCCCCCTTTTATTTATAGTTTTTCTAGAAGAGGATTGTTCTATGCTATAGTAAAAATAAATCTAAATATTAAAGTGAGTGGAAAGATATGACGAAAAAATTATTTTATGAGGATGCCTACCAAACGTCTTTTGAATCAAAAGTGATAAAAAAAGATGTTGATAAAGATGGGCGATATTTTGTTGTGTTAGAGCAAACAGCTTTTTACCCGACTGGAGGCGGACAACCTCATGATATTGGTTTGATAAATGGCGTAAGAGTTTGTGATGTAGAAGAAGTTGATGGAGAATTAAGACACTATCTCGAAGAAGCCCTTACAGAAATGGGGGATATTCATGGTGAAATTGATTGGGATCGCAGGTTTGATCACATGCAACAGCATGCGGGTCAGCATCTATTAACAGCTGTATTTGAGGATCATTTCGGGTATAAAACACTTAGTTTTCATCTTGGAAAAGAACTATCTACCATTGACCTTGACACCCGGTCACTTGCAAGTGAAGAAATATGGAAAGCAGAAGCCATAACAAACCAATTTATTTTAGACAACCGACCGATTGAAACGAAATGGATAAAGAATGAAGAAGAATTAGCAACCTATACACTTCGAAAAGAGTTGTCGGTTACTGAAAATATTCGTCTTGTTATCATTCCTGAAATTGATTATAACGGTTGTGGTGGTACACACCCTAAATCTACTAGTGAAATTCGTTTGTTAAAAATCCTGCATATTGAAAAGCAAAAAAAGCATGTTCGAGTTCATTTTGCTTGTGGCGATAGAGTGCTGAAGCATTTACATGAAAAGCATAATATTATCCAAAAGCTAACCTCACAACTTAGTGTCCCGCAAGAACAATTGAATGAGGCAGCCGACAGACTTCTAGAAAACACGAAGACCTTACAAGTGGAAATTGATGAATTAACATCAAAGCTTATTCAATACGAAGCAAAGGATCTTCTTTCAAAAGCTGAGCCTATAAAAGAACATTTTTTTATTAAAACCATTTTTAAGAATCGACCGGTTCATGTCTTACAAAATTTAGCCAAAGAGCTTGTAATTAACAGCACAAATCTTATCGTTGTCTTTATAAGTGAGCAACCAGACAAGATTCAAATCGTTTGTACAAGGACGGAAGAAATTGATGTTAATCTGAATCAAGTGCTAAAAGAGGTGCTGCCATCAATTCATGGTAAAGGCGGAGGCAGACCGTCGTTTGTGCAGGGCGGTGGGGAGAAAGTGATCACACCGGAAGAAGTGATGAAGTTACTTGTAAGAGCCTTAAAATCTAAATAAAGGTAATGTGAAAATCTCCTATTGCATTCATATGCGATTTCTAGTATTATAACAATACAAGCTGCGCTGTACGCATCCTTTATAAAGTTTTAACCTTTAAGCTGAAATAGGGAGTTTTACATTGAGGTCGGAATATCATGCCTCCATTAAGTAGAGGACGATACGAAAGCTTCTGCGAACACCCACTTGTAGGAGTGGTGGTTTAAAACTCTATAATTTTATGATGCGGCAATCGCGGCAAAACCTTTTTAACAACAATCCGGTTTCCTATTGGAAACCGGATTTTTATTTGTGTATATAATTTTTTTTTCGATGATAAGATACATTATTATTCTTGTAATTCTCTATGAATAAAACTCTCGGATGTGAGAGCGGCAACACCTAATGCAGCGGAATGAGTGGAGTGTTCTGAGAAATTAATTTGTAAATCCTGTTGTTGAAAGAAGAGGGATCGAGAATAAACAACATCTAAAATTGGTTGTTTAATCCACTCTTCTGCCATTGCTAAACGATTACCGATAATGATTTGTTCAGGATTGAAGGTGTTGATGATATTATTAATTCCATAACCGATATAAGATCCGATTTCTTTGAAAAGTGAAATCGCCTTTTCGTCATTTTTTTGTGCGAATGAAATTAATTGTTCTAACGTTGTATCTGATCCTGCTCGACTTAAGAGCGCATGCTCTGATGCGTACGTTTCCCAGCATCCTTTACTACCACATCTGCAAGGAATTCCGTTTATTTCAATGACCATATGACCCATTTCTCCTGAAAAGCCATTAAGACCTTGATATAATTCATTGTTAAGTATTAGTCCTACACCAATACCGATCCCAGCACTTACATAAACGATATCTTTATAATCCTGTCCAACTCCAAAGTGCTTTTCACCATATGCACCTGCATTTGCTTCATTCACAATAACAACCGGTACTTGGAATTCGTCTTCTAATAGTGATTTCATTTCGCAATTTTTCCACCCTAGGTTAGGAGCGAGAAGGATGCTGCCTTGTTTATCAACGATTCCTGGAATTCCAATACCGATCCCGACGATTCCATAGGGAGTTTTGGGAAGATCTTTAACTAATAAGGTAATCATTTTTTTAATCTGTTCGATCACTTCTGAAAAAGAAGTGTTTATCACTTTTACATGATCTTCAATCACAATATTTCCTTTTAGGTCTGTTACGACACCAAGAATATAGTTTACACCTAGATCTATTCCAATAGAATATCCAGCTGTTCCGTGATAATGAAGAAGAACAGGCCTGCGTCCACCACTTGATTCTCCAGGCCCAGATTCATAAACTAACTCTTTTTCTAACAGTTCATTTACAAGTGAGGAAACAGTTGCTTTATTTAATCCAGATTGGGCGGCAATATCTGCTCTTGAAATGGGTTCCTGCTGGGTAATCGTTTGAAAGACAAGAGCTGTATTATTTTTTTTTACAACTTGTTGGTTCCATGTAATTGATTTCAAATGCTTCACCTATTTTCAATGATTTTCTACTTATATTATAGTACAAACTTAGTTTAATGGATAGACAAACTTTTCTCCTAATGATATAATTCAAGTAGTTTTTAGAGTAGGAAATACTAGAATAAGAAGTTTATAAATTACTATATTGTAAGGGTTTACTTATTTAAGAGTATACCATTAAATGACAGATTTTATGCTCTATTGATGACTTGAAAAACATGGGGGAGATAAAATGAAGTATGTAATTGGTGTCGACCTAGGTACAAGTGCTGTAAAGGTAATATTAATGGATCAAGTGGGAACAATTGCACAAGAAGTGTCAAAATCATATCCACTAATCCATGAAAAATCCGGCTACAGTGAACAAGAGCCAGAGCAATGGGTTGAAAAAACACGAGAGGGACTTGCAGAACTTGTTCAAAATTTCCAAGGAAATGTGGCAGATATTGAGGGAATTAGCTTTTCTGGGCAAATGCATGGACTAGTGCTTTTAGATGAAAACAATCAAGTGCTAAGAAATGCAATCTTATGGAATGACGTAAGAACAACAGAACAATGTCAACAAATATATGATGTCGTAGGTACAGAGCGATTGCTGGAAATTACGAAAAATCCTGCGCTAGAAGGTTTTACTTTGCCAAAAATATTATGGGTAAAAGAGCATGAACCACAAATTTTTGAAAAAGCTGCTGTATTTATGCTTCCTAAGGATTATCTTCGTTATCGAATGACCGGAAATATTCATAGTGAATATTCAGATGCAGCTGGAACTTTATTATTAAATGTAGGCGAAAAAACATGGAGCAAAGAGATCTGCGATTTATTTGATTTGAAAATCGATTTCTGTCCACCATTAGTTGAATCACATGAATGTGTTGGTCATCTGATAGAAGAGTTTGCTCAACAAACGGGACTTTCATCTGAAACAAAGGTTTTTGCCGGTGGAGCTGACAATGCTTGTGGGGCAATTGGTTCTGGCATATTATCTGAGGGTCATACTCTTTGTAGTGTAGGGACATCAGGTGTTGTACTTTCCTATGAAGAGAGAAATGATCGCGATTTTTCAGGTAAGGTTCATTATTTTAATCACGGAAAAGAAAATGCCTTCTATACGATGGGAGTAACACTTGCTGCTGGGTACAGCTTAAATTGGTTTAAAGATGTATTTGCAGAAAATGAAACGTTTGAGGCATTGCTTGATGGGATTGAATCAGTACCAGTTGGATCAAATGGCTTACTATTTACACCATATTTAGTAGGGGAAAGAACTCCACATGCAGATCCTACGATTCGCGCTAGCTTTATTGGAATGGAAGGCTCACATACGAAAAAGGATTTTGCTCGTGCAGTTATTGAGGGTATTACGTTTTCACTAAACGAATCCATTGATATTTTCCGTGAAAGTGGAAAAGAAATTACCAATGTGATCTCAATAGGTGGTGGAGCGAAAAATGATACATGGCTTCAAATTCAAGCAGACGTTTTTAATGCTAAAATCATTAAGCTGAAAAGTGAACAAGGACCTGGTATCGGTGCGGCCATTCTAGCAGCATTTGGAGCAGGCTGGGCGGATTCATTACAAGAAATTGCGGATATCTTCATTCAACCTGATAAAACATATGAGCCAATCCCAGAGAATGTGGAAAAATACCAACAGTTATTTACACTATACAAAGATGTTTACACCCAAACGAAAACTTTAAATGAAGGATTAAAAGCTTTTAGAAAATAAAGTGAAACTCCATCAGCGGTCTTAATTCCCGATGGAAGTTGAACCGTTCAGACCTTCTTGACGGGCAAGGTATCCTCTCATCTACCTTCTTTATAACTTTAGAAGCTTGAGGGGGCTTACTGCCCGTTAGAATGGGATAAATAATCAGGATCAGTTATTTTTTTAGGAAGATGACTGATCCTTTTTATTCTTTATTTGAAAGGTATCAGAGGAATAAATAATGACCATAAGCTGTCCTCCAATCACTTTTGAGCGAATGAGTAAAGGTTGATTATATTCATTTTCAAAAGTGAAATCAGGGCCATACCAACTTACAGTTGCATCTCGGTTTGGAGGAACGTAAGGAACTCTTCTGCTATGTGAGTACCGCTCAAGTATTTTGACACCTGCTTTATCTACCGCATTAAATAGTGTTGATGAAACTTGGCAAATTCCCCCGCCAATACCTTCAGAGAGCTCGCCTCTTACGATAACTGGTGCAGGTAAATAACCTTTTTCAACTGTTCTTTTTCCTACAACAGAATTAAATGAGAAAATCTCTCCAGGAAAAATCACATAATTATTTATTGCCTCTGAGGCTAATTTAATATTGTGAGTTCTCTCCGCATTTCTGCTATTAAAAAAAGTGACATATTGACCAACTATTTTGTTCTTAATAGAAGAAAGGAGCTCACTATCTACCTTCGGATAAAGTGTTTCAGTTGGTATTTCTATAGTTGCGGGACCTTGTGAAAAATAACGAGTATAAAATAGTTCCTTCCATAATTTTTGATTCAATTTATGCCCCATTTTTTCACTAATGATAAGACCATGTTGATCTAATGAAGCGTTTTTAGGTTCTTTGTATACTTCTGATTCTAAAGAATCGGTTAGTTCATTAAATTTTGCTTCATCAATAAAATCTTGTTGAAAAGGAGAAATAGCAATTTCAGAACGATGTAATGATTTTATTTCTTTTCCATTATAGGTTATTGATAAATTATCCGATAATTCAACGGGCTGTGTCATAAGTAATAATAATGTGAGTATTATATACAATGAATTCCCCTCCTTTTTCTACAAAGATTTAGTTTTTCGGTATTTTTTCGAAGAAAGGATCAACCATAACATTCCATGAAGAAAATGGAGAGGTTCTCACTAGTGTAAAGGTATGTTTCACTTTCACTGGGCCGATACCTTTTAAATACATTTTTATATCAGCAGGTATTTCCATCGTAAGAGACATTGGATCCTTCTGTTCAACCTCATCTAATGACCATTGCATCCCTTCAATATCTTGAAAAAACGCAAATGAGTCATCGAGATCAAGCTCGTTAGATAGACTTATCTTTTTACTCAAATCTTTATCACTGTTTTTAACAGTTAAAAGAAATACTTCTAATGATTGTTCAGCTGTAAGTGTTGCTGCATATTCATTAAACTTACCGGCAGCCTTTAAAATCATGATGTGATGTGACAAATCTTGTTTACCTGAACCATGTGTTTTACTTTTTGAAAAATGAATACAAAAATGACCTGGAAAGCCGTTTTGTATGGCTCCTCCTCCATGTGGCATTCCATGCATTGATGCAGGAATAAGACGGTCTTTGACTTGGATAAGGACTGCACGTCTTCTCCAGCTCCAATTACCATTATAGATGGCTTTCATGATAACGGTATCTTCCCTTGTTAGAGGCTGTACATCCGCATGACCACTCCCGGCTCTTCGTTGAACTTCAAATTTCTTTCCGGTTTCAATATCAATAACAGTGAAGGTAGAGTGGCGCGGAATAATTTCTTTTACCTCTTCCCAATTAGGTAGTTCAGGCTGAAAGCTGATGGGATGAAAGGCTGTCTTATATACTGTGGTTCCATATGTATGTTTATATGTAAGTGATAAGAGAAATAAGCTAATAATAAGGGTTTTTTTCAATTTGATTCAACTCCATTGCGATATTCATTACGTATATTTTGTGTAAAATTTCGTATATCATCGCAATTTAATGGAGGAAAAATTAGGAATTCCTATATAAGGGGATTTTCATACGTATTAGATATAATAAACACCTGAAAGCACAAAAGCCTTCTAATTTCTGGTACAATGTCATATACATAGATTTTATTAATTCATCAAGAAATTTTTCCAGATTAGGAGAATGCTCTATGCTACAATCCATTAACCGACAGCTTGAGAAGTGGATGCCAATTATTACACCATTAAGTGTATTAACAGGCGTGTTGCTTGCTGACAAGCTGTTGGCTTTTACATTTCTTATTCCGTGGTTTTTTGCATTTATGACATTAACAGGTAGTCTTGGTTCAAATTTTTCTTCCCTAAAAGGAGTCATAAAAAAACCGCTCCCATTATTTATAATCATTTTGTTGTTGCATTTAGTTATGCCCTCGGTTGCTTGGTTAGTAGGTCAAAGCTTTTATCCGGATGATCATTTAACCATTACAGGGTTTGTTCTAGCTGCCGTTATTCCTACAGGTGTTACAAGCTTTATTTGGGTGACGATTTATAAAGGAAATATTGCGCTTGCTTTATCTATTATCTTATTCGATACAATCTTATCACCTTTTTTAGTCCCGTTTTCTTTATCGCTTTTTGTTGGTCAAAATGTAGAAATCAATGTTCTGGACATTATGTCTGGATTATTCTTTATGGTTGTCATTCCTTCACTTTTAGGTATGGTGACAAATCATTTCACAAAAGAAAAAAGTGTAAAAGCAGGCAAAGTTTTAGCCCCGTTTTCAAAGCTTTCTCTTGCTTTGGTTGTCATGATAAATGGAGCGGTTATCTCTCCTTACATCAAGGAGTTTAATGTGAAATTGTTAACAATTGGCTTAATAGTCTTTTTCCTAGCATGCATTGGATATGTAATTGCATGGGGAATAGGTATTTTGCTAAAGAGGGACAGAGAAACACAAGTTGTAATGCTGTTTACAGGTGGTATGCGTAATATAAGTGCAGGTGCAGTTATTGCTGTTCAATATTTCCCGCCAGCTGTCGCGGTGCCTGTTGTATTAGGGATGTTATTTCAACAAATATTAGCTTCATTATTTGGCTTTTTGTTTCACCTTTTTGATCAAAAGCAGATGGTAAAAGATCAAATTTCTGCCACACAATAACAATATAACGTTGCCAAATGAACCAGATTATGATAAAAATAATGATAATCCAATTATTTCATAACTTAATAGATTCACCACTAGGGGAGCTGTTAAAGCTGAGAGAGGTTTGTACCTTGACCCTTATTACCTGATCTAGATAATACTAGCGGAGGGAAGCGGTGTTTGAATACATATTTTGGTTAAATTTAGCGCAATTGATTTGCTATCGATTTGGACCAATTATTTATGGAATTTAAACCACTTCTCTTTGTAGAAGTGGTTTTTTTATTTTGAAAAACTGTGAAGGAGGAGAGGGAGCTTGGCAAAAACGATCACCCATCTAGTTGAATCTGTTCATGAGCGGGAAGAAGAGTTAATTTCCTTAGTAAATAAACTAATTGAATTTAAAACACCTGCACCGCCAGCTAGAAATACAAAAGAAGCTCAACAGTTCATTGCGGATTTTTTAAACCAAAAAGGTTTCTCAATTGATATGTGGGATGTATATCCGAATGATCCAAATGTTGTTGCAGTTAAGAAAGGAAAGCAGAGTTCCTCTTACAAAAGCTTAATTATTAACGGTCATATTGATGTGGCTGAGGTACATGAGGATGAAAAGTGGGAAACAAACCCTTTTGTACCTATTGTAAAGGATCGAATGATTGTTGGCCGCGGTGCTGCAGACATGAAGGGCGGTTTAGCAGGTGCTCTGTTTGCCATTCAACTTTTACATGAGGAAGGAATTGATCTACCAGGTGATTTGATCTTCCAATCTGTAATTGGAGAGGAAGTAGGAGAAGCAGGAACATTAGAATGCTGTAACAGAGGATATAAAGCTGATTTTGCAGTTGTTGTGGATACAAGTGATTTACATATTCAAGGCCAAGGTGGCGTCATTACAGGATGGATAACTGTGAAAAGCTCACAAACCTATCATGACGCAACTAGACGCCAAATGATTCATGCAGGAGGCAATCTATACGCAGCAAGTGCAATCGAGAAAATGATAAAGATTGTCCAAGGACTTCAGGACCTTGAACGCCATTGGGCTGTGACCAAAAGCTATCCGGGCTTTTTACCTGGAACAAATACGATTAATCCGGCTGTTATTGAAGGTGGACGACATGCTGCCTTTATCGCAGATGAATGCAGGTTATGGATCACTGTTCACTATTATCCCAATGAAACACATGAAGAGATCATTCAAGAAATTGAAGAGCATATATTACATGTTGCAAATGCTGATCCATGGCTTCGAGAGCATCCCCCAATCTTTGAATGGGGCGGGAAGTCGATGATTGTCGATAAAGGAGAGATTTTCCCTTCCTTAGAAGTGGACCCTAACCACCCAGCAGTTAAGTTATTAGCTGCTACCCATGAGTCGATTATACAAAAGCAAGCAATTGTGGATGTATCTCCAACTGTTACAGATGGAGGCTGGTTGGCTGATGCTGGGATCCCAACAGTTATATATGGACCTGGAAAATTGCAGCACGCACACTCAGTTAATGAACAGCTATCAATTGATGAATTAATTCAATTCACAAAATCAATCTTATTGTTTATTTATGATTGGAGTCATACAGTAAATGAGGTTAGGAGGATGTCCTAAATGAAATTCAGTCAAAGGCTTTATGAAAAAGTACTTCCTATTTGGGAGAAGAATCATGCCCATCCGTTTGTGCAAGGTATGGGAGATGGAACACTTGCAAAAGAAAAGTTTCGTTTTTATATGATTCAGGATTATTTATATTTAATAGACTATGCAAAAGTGTTTGCATTAGGTGCGGTAAAAGCAACAGATGTAAATACAATGGGCCGATTTGCTGCTTTACTGCATTCGACATTAAATGAAGAAATGGAGCTTCATCGTCAATATGCGAAACGATTTGACATAACAACTCAAGAATTAGAGGAAGCGAAGCCTTCTCCGACAACACTTGCTTATACGCATTATATGTTGCATGTAAGCCAAAATGGGACACTTGCGGAGTTGGTTGCTGCTTTGCTGCCATGTATGTGGAGCTACTGGGAAATAGGGAAGGACTTATCTAAAAAGGTAGGCGCAAGTGAACATGAATTTTACGGAGAGTGGATTACAATGTACTCATCAGCTGAATTCGGTCAACTTGCCACCTGGTGTATTGACTTAATGGATGACCTTGCAGAAGGAAAACCAGAACAGGAGCTAAATAAATTAGAAGAAATCTTCCTTAATACAACAAGATTTGAGTATATGTTCTGGGATATGGCTTACCATGAAGTGATGTGGCCAACAAATGACTAATACCATACTCAAATTAAAAGATATCAGTTTTCACTATGATCATAATACAGTGCAAAAGCCAATTCTTAAAAAGCTGAATTTGGATCTTTTTGAAGGTGAATTTATCAGTTTTTTGGGACCAAGCGGATCAGGGAAAAGTACATTGTTTAAGTTAATTACAGGATTGGAGCAACCAACTGAAGGTGAGATTTATTTGCGAAATCAGCTTGTGATCAACAGGTTAGGATATGTGGGATATATGCCTCAACAAGACTTACTATTACCCTGGCGAACAATAGTAGAAAATGCAGCCCTGCCCTTAGAGATAAAAGGAATGAAAAAACGTGAAGCTTATAAAAAAGTCGTGACTCTTATAGAAGAGTTTGGTCTAAAAGGTGTTGAAAATTGTTTTCCTAGTGAACTATCAGGGGGGATGAGGCAGCGTGTCTCCTTTTTAAGAACCATTTTAAGCGGATCCAACATTCTTTTGCTGGATGAGCCGTTTAGCGCATTAGATGCAATCACGAAATTATCCTTACAAGAGTGGCTATTAGCCCAATGGCAAAAGCGTAAGGAAACGATTCTCTTTATTACTCATGATGTGAATGAGGCATTATTTTTATCAGATCGCATTTTTGTGTTTACAGAAGCACCTACCTCGAAATTGAAAGAACTTCATGTTCCGTTAACTCGACCGAGACATGTAAGAGATTTAAATCATCCTGATATTCTGCAATTAAAAGATGAGCTTTTAGATGAATTGCGAGTGAGGCCAAGTTTATGAATCTAGTAAATAAATACGGAGCCTCGGTTTGTTTGATGATATGTTTTCTGATTGTTTGGGAAGTAGGAGCAAGAATCCTAGATATGGGTTTTATACTTCCTGCACCAACAGATGTGGTCGTAAAAATTTGGCTTTTAAAGGAATCTTTATTTTTGGAGCATTTACCAGCTACATTTCTTATTATGATCATTGGGTTAAGTTTATCGATTGTCTTTGGTGTAGGGTTAGCTATATGCATGAGTGTCAGTAAAACGGTTGAGAAAACATTTTACCCGCTTATTATTTCATCTCAGACCATTCCGGTTATCGCACTCGCTCCTATTTTTGTCCTTTGGTTTGGGTACACGATCTGGAGTAAGGTCATTGTGACAGTGCTTATTACGTTTTTTCCGATTACGGTGAACACCTATGATGGACTTAATGCAACGAGTAAGGAATATAAGGATCTGCTAAAGACGATGGGAGCAAGTAAAAAAGACATTTTCCTTAAACTTCAAGTTCCCGGATGTGCTCCATATTTTTTATCGGGATTAAAGGTTGCTGTAACTTTAAGTGTAATCGGGGCTGCTATTGGTGAGTGGATTGGTGCACAATCTGGTTTAGGGTATTTTAGTAGAAGAATGATGACTCAATTTGATGGAGCTGGTGTTTTTGCGCCAATCGTTATTTTATCATTAGTTGGCATTGGGCTATTTATTATTGTAAGAATTTTAGAAAATAACATATTAAAATGGAGGAAAATAGATTGAAAAAGGTCATTTTATTGTTTATAAGTTTCTGTTTAGCTATTCTTTCAGCATGTGCGGGTACAAGTAATACTGCATCTGAAACAAGAAATCAAGAGGGATCGGAAGAATTAAAGGATATAAGCATTATGCTAGATTGGTATCCTAATGCTGTTCATAGCTTTTTATACATTGCAAAAGAAAAAGGGTATTTTGAAGAAGAAGGTTTAAATGTTGATATTCAATTCCCTGCGAATCCAACTGACCCAATTAATTTAGCTGCAGCAGGGAAGATTACCTTAGGTATTTCATATCAGCCGGATGTAATAATCGCCCGTGCAAACCAAGATGTGAAGATTAAATCAGTAGGTGCTATTGTACGATCCCCTTTAAACCGTGTGATTTATTTAGAGGATAGTGATATTCAAACTCCGAAAGATTTAGAAGGAAAAACAGTTGGGTTTCCTGGAATCCCTTTAAATGAATCACTTATTCAGTCAATGGTAAAAGCAGACGGAGGTAACCCAGAAAAGGTAAAAATGGTTGACGTTGGATTTGAGTTAGGCTCATCTATTGTAAGTAAAAAAGTAGATGCTGTAATCGGTGCGTATATTAATCATGAGGTTCCAGTCCTTGCACATGAAGGTCATAAAACTAAGAACATCAATCCAACAGAATATGGAGTACCAAATTACTATGAGCTTGTTGCGGTTACAAGTGACCAAACATGGAAAAAAGAACAAGAATCCATTGAGGCTTTTTGGCGTGCTGCAACAAAAGGATATGAATTTACTGCAAAAAATCCGGAAGAAGCTTTACAGATTTTATTAAACAATCAAGATGAATCAAACTTTCCGTTAGTAGAAGAAGTAGAGGTTCAAAGCTTGGATATCTTATTGCCGCTAATGAAATCAGCGGATGGTTTTGGTAGTCAGGATCAACAACAATGGGAAGAAACGATAAAGTGGTTGAAAGAAGCAGGTTTAATTGAAAAAGAACCTAAAGCAGAAGATATTTTTGTGAATATGTAAAAGAAGGATAATAGGACTTGATGGGATTTGAACCCACAAAATGTCCAACAGTTGTCGGTATAACTGTTGACCGCTCTGCACATTGAGCTACAAGTCCTTTTCATAGTTTGTGCGGTTAAGCTAATTTTATACAGGAGAATGTCTATATCGACATTATAAATTTTATAATACCAAATCAAAAACGCTTGTTCATTACACTCAAGAACAAGCGTTTTTGATTCATGTGATTTATAATTTTAATTCAATCTTTGCAGACTCACGAAGTTCTTCAACTTTCGCAGCTAGTTTTTCTTGTGTTTTTTGACGTTCAAGGTTTGTTTTTAATGTATCCTTAACATCATCGTATTTTGGAGTCTCAGCTGATTCTTCAGCAGAGCTTGCCATTGAATCGTAGTATTCTTTAACTTCTTTATCTGTTACTTCTTCAACGTTTAAATCATTTTTGACATATTGATCATACTTTACTGTGTCAGCAATCTGATCCTTTAATTTATCTAAAGTAAGATTATTGGTTTTTAACGCTTCATCAAAAGCTTTATCAGACTCATATTGTGCTTTAAGAATATCTAGCTGCTCATTTATCTCTTCTTCTTTCGCCTCATAGCCTTTTTTCTCAATTTCCTGCATGATTAAGGTTTGTCCTACAAGACTTTCAAGTGTATAGTCTTTTAATTGTTTTGCTAGTTCTTCAGTCGTTGGGTCTTGTCCCATACTGGTAAATTGCATTTGCGAGATGCTTAAAGCCTCATTATATTCGTTCCCTTTGATTTCTTGACCATTTACAATCGCAACAACTAAATCTTCTTCTACTTTTTGAGCATCAAGTTTTTTTTGCATTTCTTCTTGATCAACAGCTTCCTCTTTAGCGGGCTCTTCATTTGTTGCTTCTTCTTCTTCTTTTGTCGGCTTAGCAGCTTTTTCTTCATCATTGTTGCAAGCAGCAAGTGATAAAGAAAGTACCCCGACAAAAAATGCTATTAAATACTTTTTCAACATGGAAAAACTCCTTTCGATCCTACGAACCATTCGAGACATAGGTGCATATTTGGAATTGTATAACAGTTAACGAAAAAATGAAAGGTTTTCAAATGATTTAAATAATTGAGTCTTTTTATTAGGTCGTTTTTGTAATAAGTGTCTGAGAATGGTTGAGTGGATACCCTATTGATTCCTTCAATTTTACGGTGATTTATTTTGGTGAAAGTCCAGACAAACAAAAAACATATAATCTCCATTAGCTAGGTAATTGTATGAAAATTTCAAAAATCAAATCCTGATATGAGAGGATGAGAAGCGTTAAGGACGACTGAGACGCTTTTAAAAGAATATATGTATAAATGGTAACGCTTACACTAACTAATTGGAAGAAATACTCACAACATCTCTTAAACACCTTGATTATGAAAATCAGCGTGTTAGTATTAAAACGTGAGTAAAAATACGAACAAAAATACGAACGAAATTGGAGAGATGAGATGTTACACGATAAAACAGTTGCGTTTATAGGCGCAGGCTCTATGGCAGAGGCAATGATTTCAGGACTTGTAAAATCAGATCAATTTCCTACAGATCAGATCGTTGCCACTAATCGTTCAAATTCAGAAAGGTTACTTGCTTTAGAAGCTAAATATGGAATAAAAGGATGTAAAGTGGAAGACTTGCAGTTTGATCAAATAGATGTCATCATTTTGGCGATGAAACCAAAAGATGTAGATCAGGCATTAAGCGGAATCAAGGAACATATCAAATCAAACCATCTCATATTATCAGTTCTAGCTGGAATTACAACAACATATCTTGAACAAAACCTTCATAATGGCCAGCAAGTAGTTCGAGTGATGCCGAATACATCAAGTGCAATCGGCGAATCAGCTACTGCCATATCCCCAGGTCATGAAACATCAGAAAACAATATCGTTTTAACTAAAGCATTATTAGGATGCATCGGTGAAGTCTATACAATCGATGAAAAGGATATGGATATCTTTACAGGTCTTGCAGGAAGCGGACCGGCATACTTCTATTATTTAATGGAGCATATGGAGCAGCAAGGTGTGCAGGCAGGATTTGATCTAGAAACAACAAGGAAAATTATTGCTCAAACAATTAAAGGTGCAGCAAAAATGGTTCAAGAACAAGATGAAACACCAACAATCTTAAGAGAAAAAGTAACATCACCAAATGGAACAACTGCTGCTGGCCTAAATGCACTTGATGAGAATGGTGGCGGCCAGGCAATTGCTAGAGCAGTTGAGCATGCTGCAAAACGCTCGAAGGAAATTAGTGAACAAATTCAAGAAAGTCTATTAGTGAATTCGAAATAAAAAATTTTTTAAATAGAGATAAATTGATTCAGGAGTGATATAATGACGACCCTAGAAAATGGAAAGAAACGGGTTGTAATCAAAGTAGGAAGCAGTTCATTAACTAGTCGACACGGAGAAATTAGTCGACGAAAACTAGAGAAGTTAGCAGATGAAATTGCATTATTAAAAGACGAAGGACATGAAATAGTCTTTGTATCATCAGGAGCTGTAGCAGCCGGATATCGAAAATTAGGATGTATTGACCGTCCGACATCTTTACCAGAAAAACAGGCAGCAGCATCCATTGGGCAGGGTTTATTAATTGAGGCGTACTCTGAAATTTTCTTGTCTCACGGATATGTTGCATCCCAAATATTAATAACGCGAAGTGATTTTTCTGATGAAACTCGTTACAACAATGTAAGAAATACGTTAAATGTATTATTGGAAAGAGGAATTATTCCAATTGTTAACGAAAACGATACGGTTACAGTAGATCGTTTGAAATTTGGCGATAATGATACGTTATCTGCAAAAGTGGCTGGTTTAGTTGAAGCAGATCAACTTATTATTCTGTCTGATATTGATGGGTTATATGACTCCGATCCACGTAAAAACGAGCATGCCAAATTACTTGAAAAAGTATATGAAATCACTCCTGAGATTGAAGAAGGTGCTGGTGAATCCGGTAGTAATGTTGGTACAGGTGGAATGAGATCAAAAATTGATGCTGTTAAAATAGCGATGGCATCAGGCATTTCAACATTTCTAGGTAAAGCTAGTATTGCCAATATTCTTACTGATGCCGTTCGAGGAGAAGCGAAGGGTACGTATTTTGAAGTAACAAATGAGACGATTAATTTAAATAGAAAGAAACAATGGATTGCTTTTCACTCAGGTCCAGAGGGGGAAGTTGTGATCAATCAAAAAGTAAAAACATCGATTGCAGACCATAAACATAGCATTTATTCATCTGATATTGAGAAAGTAAATGGACAATTTGATAAGGGTGCTGTTATCCGTATTTTAGATCATGAAGGAGAAAGAGTGGGTCTCGGTGTTGTTAATTATTCAACAGAGGAATTAGAAGAAATGAGGAACTTGGCAGATGAAGATATTCGTAGGCTAGAGGTTGTACATTTTGATGATTTAGTATGTGAGCTTGAACTATCATTACCTGTTGGAGTATAAAAAGGAGGAATTGGATGTCTGTCCTAGAACATATGACAGTTGAAGAACAAGCAATAGCAGCAAAAAAAGCGGCGAAAAAGGTAAGTCTATTAACAACAGAAGAAAAAAATGAAGCACTGCATATTTTAGCTGATACCTTGGAAAAGAACACAGAACGAATTCTTGATGCAAATGAGATTGATCTACAAGTAGGTAGAGAAAAGGGTTATGAAGAAGCTTATATGGATCGTCTTGCATTATCAAAGGAGAGAATTTTTGACTTTGCTGAGGGATTACGTCAGGTAGCAAGATTGGAAGATCCTACAGGAAAAATTTTATCGAGTTGGACACTTGATAATGGATTATTAGTTGAGAAGGTGACAGTGCCGTTAGGTGTTATTGGTATGATCTATGAAGCTCGTCCAAATGTGACAGTTGACGCGACAGGTCTTGCACTTAAATCTGGAAATGCCATCGTATTAAAAGGCGGATCATCTGCTTTATCATCAAACAAAGCAATCGTTGAGGTTATGCACGAAGCATTAAATGAGACAAAAATCCCGAAAGAGGCAGTTCAATTTATTGCGAGCACTAATCGTGAAGCGACACAACAGCTGTTTACAATGAAGGAATATATTGATGTATTAATCCCAAGAGGTGGCGGGTCTCTTATTAATGCTGTTGTTAACAATGCAACTGTTCCGGTACTTGAGACAGGTGTTGGAAACTGCCATTTATATATTGATGTTGAAGCAGATGTTGAAAAAGCATTAAACATTTTAGTGAATGCAAAAACAGACCGTCCAGCTGTGTGTAATGCATTGGAAACAGCTATTATTCATAAAGATTGGCTTGAAAAAAACAAAGACCATCTTAACAAGACATTAAATGAACAGGGTATTGCGGTTCATGGAGACCAAATAGCATTATCATATATCCCAAATGCTGTTTTGGCCAACGAAGAAGATTGGGCTAATGAATATTTAAGTTTAGATCTTGCTATCAAAACTGTTGAGAGCGTTGAAGAAGCAATCGAACATATTGAAACATATGGAACAAAGCATTCAGAAGCAATTGTAACAGAAAATAAAGATACAGCTAAAATGTTTATGAATGTCGTTGATGCCTCTGCTCTATATCATAATGCATCAACCCGTTTTACAGACGGAGGAGCGCTAGGGTTTGGAGCAGAAATTGGAATATCTACGCAAAAATTACATGCTCGTGGTCCTATGGGATTACCTGCGCTAACGACAGTAAAATTCTTAATGTCTGGAAATGGCCAAATTAGATAAAAGAAACAGGACTTTCTTTCTGGAAGGTCCTGTTTTTTTATGATTTCGACTTAGAATACATAATTTTTCTTTGTAGGTGAAAACATAAAACATATATTTAATAAAGCAGGTGTGCGTAATGGAGAATAAGACAAATATTCGGTTAACGGCTGCTGAAATGTCTGTGTTATGGACGCAATTTATAAATGATTCTGCTTCAGTATGTGTCGTAAGTCACTTTATAAATAAGGTAGAAGATGAGGAAGTTCGTCCTATACTGGAATTTGCGATTAATGGATCATTGAAAAATCTTGAGTTTTTAAGAAATTTATTTCAAAAAGAGGATTTTCCTATTCCGGTCGGATTTACAAATGAAGATGTAGATAAGGATGCTCCACGTTTATTTTCAGACACATATTCAATCATCTATTTGAGACATATGTCTATTTTAGGTATGGCTGCTTCAAGTGGTGCAATCGGTTTCTCTACAAGGCCAGATGTCATTTCTTTTTTTAAGAGTGTGTTAAATACTGCTGTCGAATTACAAGATTTAACAAGGTGGTTAATGTTAAAGCAAGGTACATATGTGAGGCCGCCATATATTTCAACCCCTGATAAAGTTGATTTTGTTGAGAAGCAACGATTTTTAGCAGGATTTATTGGAGATAAAAGGCCATTAACAGCTCATGAAATTACGATGCTGTTTAATAATATCCAAACAAATGCGATTGGAAAAACGTTGATCATTGGGTTTGCACAAACTGCAAAGAATAAAGAAATAAAGGAATATTTTCTAAGAGGAAAACAAATTGCTCAAAAACATATAGACCTTTTCAGTGATATATTAAAAAAAGAAGACCTTCCTGCTCCGATGACCTGGGATACAGCAGTAACTGATACGACTGTACCTATATTTTCAGAGAAGCTTATGATGTTCCATGTTTCAGCTATGATTGGTGCTGGAATTGGAAATTATGGTGCCTCTATGTCAGGAAGTCCAAGGAGAGATCTTGCACTTAGATATGCTTCTTTAATACCAGAAATTACACTTTATGCAGAAGATGGAGCAAATATTATGATTAATCATAAATGGCTGGAAGAGCCCCCTCAAACAGATGACCGGAATCAAATAATAAAAAAAGAGTAGGGAAATGGCGACTGAACATGAATCAGTCGCTTATTTTAGAGAAAAATTGTTCATAAGATGAATAATAATGATAATTATTTTCAATAATAAAGATGAAAAGAGACAACCCCTATCGGTTGCCTCCTTTTCAAAACCTTATTACATATCAGCTGGTTCAAATGTTTTACAGTCTGTGTCACTGCTTGAAGAAGCGTTCTTTTCTTTATGATTCACAACATAAATTCGAGATGCTCCACATTTATTTTCATTGTTGATATTATGGACGCAGCTACTAACTTCACATAATACGTCTTGTGCCATATAAAACACCTCCTTCATTGTTAGGATAAGCAAATTCGAGCTTTCCTATTCAATGGAGGAGGTGTTTTTACGGTATAAATGTAATTTTTTCTGAAAACTTTTATTATTTAAAGTATTGACTCAATCTCTTTTGTGTTATATTCTATTCCATATTAATGTCAGAAAATCTAACACATAGGGTGGTATGATATGAAAAAAATTGAAGCCATTATTCGGCCACAAAAAATTACAGAAACCATAAAAGGTATGAAGAATATAGGTATTACAGGTTTTACCGTGTCACAAGTCGTAGGAAGAGGAAAACAAAGGGATACAAAAGGTGTATATCGCGGGAAAAATTACAACGTAACACTGCATCCGAAAATTAAGCTTGAAATTGTTTTATCAGATCATATGGTAGAACCTACGATTAAAACAATTATTGCAAGTGCACAAACAGGTGAAGATGGTGACGGGAAAATTTATGTATATCCAATCCTTGAAGCATATAACATTCGTAATGGGGAACCAGATACTTCGATTGATGATTTAACTGTTCAAGAAGTTTCAGCAAGGGAGGGGAATTGACAATGGAGCTAATCCATTTAAATACGGTTTGGATTGTCATAGCGGCTGCGATGGTTCTTTTTATGGAAGGTGGTTTTAGTTTATTAGAAGCAGGGTTGGTGCGAACAAAAAATGCTGTGAATGTAACGATGAAAATCTTTGTTGATCTAACAGTTGGCGCTTTGGCATTTTGGGTAATTGGTTTTGCTATTATGTTCGGTGATAGTGCATTCGGCTTTTTCGGGACAAGCTTGTTCGGTACTCCTGAAAAAGTTGATATAGGTTTAGAACTACCAAGTGAGGCATTTGTTCTCTTTCAGATGGGGTTTGCAGTAGCGTGTATTTCGATTATTTCTGGAGCGGTTGCAGAGAGAATGAACTTTAAAGCCTATATTCTTACAGCAGCTCTTATTACGTTAGTTATTTACCCGCTTTCAGGTCACTGGATATGGAATGGAGAAGGTTGGCTGGCTCAGCTGGGAATGAAAGATTTTGCTGGATCAGCTGCAATCCATGCAGTTGGGGGATTTGCCGCGTTAGCAATGGCTAAATTCCTTGGTGCACGAAAAGGAAGATTTAATTCAGATGGTAGTGTAAATGTGTTTGCACCAAGTAATATTCCATTAGCATCAAGCGGTGCATTTATATTATGGTTTGGGTGGTTTGCGTTCAACAGTGGAAGTACATTAGATGCCTCTGATGCTTCTTTAGCATCTATCGCCATAAACACGATGCTTGCTGGAGCGAGTGGAGGAACCGTCACACTATTATTAACGATGAATAAGTTTGGTAAGGCTGATCCGAGTATGACAATTAATGGTGTATTATCAGGTTTAGTAGCAATAACTGCTGGATGTGCATTTGTTGATCAATGGAGTGCTATTTTGATAGGTGGTATATCGGGTGTGATTGTCATTTATGGAACGCTTTTAATTGATCATATGAAGATTGATGATCCAGTTGGTGCTGTAGCTGTTCACGGATTTAATGGAATTTTTGGTACGATTGCTGTAGGGTTATTTGATACATCTGCAGGTTTGTTTACAACAGGTCAAGTATCCTTGTTAGGAGTTCAGCTATTAGGAGCAGTAGTTGTGGCTGTTTGGGGGTTAGTTGGAGGAGCGGCCATTGCAAAAATTGCTGAAGCAACAGTAGGATTACGTGCTACAGAAGAGGAAGAGGAGGAAGGACTTGATATGTCCTACCACGGTATTCCTGCTTATAATGAGCTAGAACGATTTACAGACCTGCCGACAAGCTTATACAACTTTGAAGAAACCACTGGTATAACGGTTGCAAGACCTGAGCAAAAGAAGGTTGTTGGATCATAAGAATATTAATGAACAAAAAAGCGAACCTTTATGGTTCGCTTTAGCTTCGTCAAGTAGATGAACGTCGATAAGTACACGACATCCAACTTCGAAGCATAGGGTGTGCAAGTGTAGTCTTGGAGATTGCCGCTGCGCTTTTTTTCTGCCAGCGTCAATCCGCTATAGGGGCTAGCCTCAAATGAATAGAAGACAATGGACGTCTTCTATTCATTTGAGGCTTATTTACCTAGGGTGACCAAGTCACTTGCGCTTTTTTTGTTTTTTAATTAACGAATCACAATTGAAAACATTAGACCAAGGTAAGTAGAAATGATAAAAGCAATTCCAAAGCCTAAAGCAATCATTGGAGAAATTTTTTTATAGAAACTAACAATCATCATCATCACAAATAACATAGCAATAATAAGTAAAACAATTGATTGTACTGCCATATTGAATTGAACGACAAATGGGGCTTCAATATTTTGACCCAATAAAGGTTGAATCCAACCTGCAGGTCCTTCTTGTAGAAAGGTTGCATTTACTTGATGTGGTGGTGGCAGTGTTCCCAAAACTCCAGTAATAAAAAAGACAATCATTAGGATGAAGGACTCCGCTTGGACCCATTTTAGCGGATTAAATTGTTCATCTTGTTTAGTTTTTCGAGATAGAAAGCCGTTTATTAATCCAAAAGCAAGGATAGGGATAATACTGATATGCTTAAGTAAAAGCATTTGTCCGTATGATAAAACCCATGAATTCAAATAATCTCGAGGTTCGACCACGAATAGCATTAAGCTGATTCCTGTTATCGTTAAAATGACAACCAATCCTATTGATAACGGAGTAAACCAGCGAAGAAAAGCATGCCAATTTTTCATAGACTTTGCTAACCAACCCACATGGAGGAGTACTCCAAACCAAATTGTGATGGTTAAAAAGTGGATAGAGTGTGAAAGTAGTCCAGGCCAAGCATCGAGTGTTGAAGCGTGACTTGCATAGCCTGCCGACAAGATCATAATAAGCATAAAAAATGCCTGCAGGTATTTTGGTCCTTCTACATATATTGTCATCCATAACAAAACAGCGAAAAAACTTCCATAGATCCAAGCGATACCTACCTGAAACTCCGTTAAAATTGAATAGGCTGTTAAACTAAACAACCCATCCTGTGAAAAGAAAGAGATCACTTGAACAACAGGGAGAAATGTTAACACAATAATACCTAGAACACTTAATAATAAGCTTTGTTTTGACACTCTTATCACTGGTTTACAAGACTGTGGTATAAATTGTAAAAAAATATACCCGACTAAATAAGAGTAAAGCATATAGGTTACATACTCTGTTATTGGAATTAATTGATTCATGTTTTACCTCTTTTTACGAAATAGAACCCATATTCCACCACTTAATAAGAGGATTAGAACAATAACTGATAGGGTAGCAAACGTTGAATTGTTTGATTGTTCATTTGAGTTTGTCACATCTTTTTGAGGTTCTTCAATCGTCTCATCTTCTGCATGTTCGACATCTTTTTCAGATGTTTCATTTTCCGATTCTTTCTCTTCTGAGTTTTCAGTGTTAGTTAATGGTAATTCCTCAGTTTTAGGGATATCGACCGAAAATGGAATGTCACCTGTCATGGCATGTCCATCTTTTGCTGCGATCTTCCATGTTAATATGTAATTACCATTGGAGAGTGGAGTAGCTACTGTGCCGATAAGCCCTTTTTCGTTAACTGTAATGGAATTAAATGAGATTTCTTCATTATTTTGCATTAAGACAAGTGTACTCTGTTTTTCAATTTCTCCAGCAAATTCAACCTTTACCTCTGTTATTTCCTCTGTTATTACTTCACCTTCAGCAGGAGTGGAATTAGATAAGGTAGTGTGGGCAGAGACCATTAATGGAAGCATCCAAAGAACACTAATAAGTAGTATTATTTTTTTCATCAAATCATCCTTTGTATTCAAATTAAGTAAGAAAGCGTTTAGCCACTCACGCTTTTCTATATTCATTTTAGCATTGATTCCCCCTTTCATTCATAAATGATTTCTAACAAATTAGCAAACAAAACGGGTTGAGTTCAAGAATATTCAAATAAAAATTTTTTATAGGAACTGTGCATCCGCCCTTACGGACAAATATCCAAATACATAGTGTATTAGTACAACGAAAGGGAGGTGTTGTAAATGGGTGGTGCAACTCCAGGTTATGGCTACGGTGGTGGCTTTGCTTTGATCGTTGTGTTATTCATATTACTGATTATTGTGGGCTCTGCTTACGTTGGGTACTAGTTTATTATTGATTTCGATCATAATATAAAAAGGAGGAATTTTCATGTACGGATATGGTGGTTATGGACACTGTGGCTACGGATATGGTGGAGGATATGGATATGGTAGAGGATTTGCGTTAATCGTTGTATTGTTCATTCTATTGATTATTGTTGGTGCTGCTTGGTTATAAGATAACCGAAGGAAAAGGCCTGAATTATTCAGGCCTTTTTCAATTTTAATAATTAAACACTATGAGGTCTTTTTCTCTTCCTCATGAATAGCAATTAAAGATTTGCGTTTAATCCAATAATGAAAGCTATCTTTTGGAAAAACACCTCTTCTTTTTGAGTTGTTCATCTGAATGACAACACTTTCATCATAGACCTCAAGAATCTTCAATCTGTCAGAATTGCTAATATTCGGCAAAAAGTTTCCGCTTAGTTTAAATTCCATATTATGCTGTAAATCCATATAATCAAGTGCTCCTTTTAATCATAAGTTTAAAAACTACTTATAATGTTTCCCATGACAAGAAAAATTATCCGGATTATCAAACTTGAATCAATTTGTACTTTTTCAAAACTACGATACAATATTATTCAGCACGAGATTTTCATAAAAGGAGATATGATCATGAAAGAAACACTTCAATTAATAAAGAAATTAGTGGAAATCCCTAGTCCTTCAGGAAATACCGATAAAGTTATTTCGTTTGTGGAGTCTTATCTAAAAGAACTCCATGTGAAGATGAAAAGAAACCATAAAGGGGGGTTACTTGTTACCCTTCCAGGCAGAGACAATACCCAGCATCGTATACTTACTGCTCATGTTGATACATTAGGTGCGATCGTAAAGGAGATTAAGGCAAACGGGAGGTTAATGATCGACCTTATTGGAGGGTTTAACTATAACTCAATTGAAGGTGAATATTGTCATATTGAAACATTAACTGGACAAATATACACTGGAACTATATTGATGCATCAGACATCTGTTCATGTTTATAAAGATGCAGGGAAGCTTGAAAGAAATCAGAAAAACATTGAAGTTAGAATTGACGAAAGAGTAAATAATGCACAAGATGTACGTGAATTAGGAATAGAAGTAGGAGATTTTATTTCGTTTAATCCTCGTGTAGAGATTACACCAGGCGGTTTTATTAAATCTCGTCACTTAGATGATAAGGCAAGTGTTGCTTTACTGTTACAATTAATCAAGCAAATCATAACTGAATCTATAGAACTGCCATTTACGACCCATTTTCTTATTTCAAACAATGAAGAAATAGGGTACGGAGGTAATTCGAATATTCCTAATGAAACAGTAGAGTATTTGGCAGTGGATATGGGAGCAATTGGAGATGGGCAAGCAACAGACGAATATACAGTTTCAATTTGTGCAAAAGACTCGAGTGGACCCTATCATTATGGGTTAAGGAAAAAACTGATTGAGCTGGCGAAACGGAATGATATTCAATATAAAGTGGACATATATCCTTATTATGGATCAGATGCTTCAGCTGCTATCCGCTCTGGACATGATCTTGTTCATGGGTTAATTGGTCCGGGAATCGATGCTTCACATGCCTTTGAAAGAACGCATACAGCTTCACTAGAGAATACAGCAAAACTTCTTTACTATTATGTTCAATCAGAAATGACACGTTAAATCCTGATAAATATAAAAGTCTATGAGAAGTTTTAAGGGGTTTTGCACTTTTAGCATTCTAGAGGATTTCTGTATTTTATGTTAACTACAGAGTTTTGTTTTTAACTGTTTTAATTTTAAAATTGTAGAAATATATGGAATATGATTGACCCAACGTTTTTATCTGGAGAATTAGGACATTGATTAGTGAGAAGTAAGTTTCTTCTTTTTGTATGGTATAGTTTTCAAAAAAAGGGAGAGTTTCATTTGATCTACTACATAGTTGATGTATTTGCTGAAGAAAAATATAAAGGAAATCAGCTAGCAGTTTTTATGGATATTGGGAATTTATCGAGTGAAGAAATGCAGAAAATTGCGAAGGAAATTAATTTTTCTGAGACAACGTTTATACAATCAGTTGAGGAAGCAAATGGTGGATATCAAGTAAGAATTTTTACTCCGAATGAAGAAGTTCCATTTGCAGGACATCCAACTTTAGGAACGTCCTATATCATTAGGAACAAAATCATGAAAAATCAGGAAGGAAAAGTTGTATTAAAACTAAAGGTCGGAGATATTCCAGTTACATTTGATCAATCAGGAATTCTCTGGATGAAGCAAAACTCACCTACTTTTGATCAAACTTTATCATGTCAACAACTTAGTGAAGTGTTGAATTTAGATATTTCGGATTTTGATCTAGATTACCCAATTGAAGATGTATCAACAGGCCTGCCTTTTATTATTGTTCCATTAAAGGGATTAAAAGAGGTGAAGAAAGCAAGGGTTAATCTTGAGAAACTAAAGGCTTTGACAGAAAATACTAGAGCCAAGGCGATCCTTGTATTTAGCAGGGAAACTTATCATCAAGACCATCATCTAAATGCTCGTGTGTTTGTAGATGTGTTTGGAATTCCGGAGGATCCTGCAACAGGCAGTGCAAATGGTTGTTTAGCAGGCTATTTACTTAAGTATCGTTATTTTGATTCTTCTTCGATTACGATTAAAGTTGAACAAGGGTATGAGATTCAGAGAGAGTCTTTGATCTATATTAATGCGGAAGAAAAAAATGGTGAATATTCGATACATGTAGGAGGTAATGTGGTAAGTGTTGCCAAAGGTGAATGGTTTAAATAAGCCTAATCTTCCAATTCACAAATGTTTGCAAATTTATCCGATACTTTTAACAGGCAGTAAAACCCCCACCTCAAGCTTATGAATAAACAAAGTAGGCGGGTAGGTGATAACTGCCCGTATAGGTCCGATTGGTTCGACTAACCATTAGTGGGGATGAAGAAAACCCCCACTGATGGAAGCTTCACTTTATATTCTAGACATTAATTTATAGGTAAGAAAAGTTCCTCCTAAAAGAAGAGCTGATAATAAAATGACCAAGCCAATTCCGATTTCATCAATTAATGTAAAAAGATAGATAATTAAAACAATATCAGTAATAACTGAACCGATAAGAAGGATATTTGGGGACCTCATATGTGAATAGCTCCTTTGAATAATAGTTTCTAACACCAGTATAGCCGTTTTATGATGTAAAAAAACAGAGTCTAATATTGACTCTGTTTTATTTAATATAAGCGATAATCCCTTCGTTATCATCTAAAACAAGCTCAATAGCTGCTGAGTAAGGGTCAATGTTCATTTCAGTTTCAAGCCAGAATCTTAGTGCCTCAATGATATTAGCGGTAATTAAAACCTGTTTGCGATCATATACATAGGATTCTGCAGAAAAACCATATTCATCATCATACAATAACTCGATTTCAACCTCTTGAGGTTTAATTTGTTTTTTAGAGGCAATGTGTAAGCATAATGCATTTACAATATCTTGCTCGGAAATTTTTATTTGCCCCATGCGGCTTCTTCCTTATCCTTGCGTTTTTTCATAAAATACGTGAAAATCTTCCGAATAATGAAGATAACCGCCAGAATAGCTAACAGATTAATGATGAAGCCGATAATGGAACCTAAAACCCCAAGATTCGTTAATAAACCGCCAAGTAGTAAACCCGCAAGTCCACCTAAAAATAAACCTTTCATAATTCCGCCAGTTTTAGGCTTGGTTGTTGTCTTACTATTTGTTGTAGTGGAAGATTTTTGTTGCGTATCATCCTTCTTAAATAAAGAAGGACTATTAGAGTTAGTATTAGAATTAAAAGATTTTTTCCCCGATTTATAGCCTTTTGCTTGGACAGTTGAAACCTGATCTCCTAGCAAAAAGCCGCCAACGGGTGTGAGTAGTAAAGTAAGTGCTACCATTGCTGAAAATAATTTTTTTAACATGCTGCCAATTTCCTCCTAGTTATCTAACTATTTTTGATATATATGTATTACGGATAATGATATAGGAAGGTTTCAATTTTGAAAAGTTTTTTTGATGCTGAATAAAAAATGTAAGGATGATCGTATAAGTGGGGTGTTAGCGGCCAAATTTTCTAACTTTCGAAAATAGATCATTTTGATTCAGTTGAAGACATGAACTGATTCAAAATGATCCATTCCTTTTTATCGATTCGATACCCAAATGATTTCGCCTGACTTATTTTTATTATTCACTTTAACGTGGAAATCATTTTTTTTATAAAAATGGACAAGTCGGTCAACATGATCCCAGTCTCTTTCAGCGATATCACCAGTAATCTTAGGTATGTTTTGCTCTATTGCCAGCTCTTTTAAATAATCCATACAGATTGATCCGTATCCTTTATCAGCTGGACCTTTAATGTCACCGATGTGAATCGTATTTTCATCTGAGTAAGTTGCTTGAATCGAAAAATCCCATTTTCCTTTATAGGACGTTTCGCAATCACATAACATAATTTTACATGATTGATCGTCTTCGGGTGTGTAAACAATCACAAGGTTTTCATCCTTTGATTGGTCAACCCCTAATACTTTACTTTTTTTAGCAATCTCTTTTAAATTATCTTGCATGCGAAACACCTGAAACTCCAGATCCTCTAATTCTTCCTTTAGTTCATCAGGATTATTAGAACGATGATCGGCTTCAAGTAGTTTATACATTTTCTCCACTCCTCTCATAACCGATGATTCAATAGTTTATTCATTAAATTCATAAATGTTAATAACAAACAGTGTAATATTATAAAGAGTATTATAGTGAAAGTCAATATAGTAAGAGGGAATAAGTTTTTTATTTTGATAGTGTTGATTAAATCATAAGTTAATTTCTTCATTAGGAGGTAGAGAGAAGAGGAACCTTGTTAAAATCCCGGTGAAAGATGAATATTTAGCAGTATATATCGAAATGGTCATAGTAGAGTTGATAAAAAATAAAAAAGAAAGAAGCGGTTCTTAACTGCCTCTCAGACTGTTGACAAACGCTTTCTTTCTTCTTTACTCACCTTGCTGCGGTGCTCATTACCACCCCGGTAACTCCGCTCTTCACAAGGCTTCGTGCCTCGAAAGGCAAGCGTTAGCAATCAGTCTGATGGGGTCAGCAATTTTACATTGTCTACACACTGAGAAGCAGTTCTTAACTGCCTCTTTATACTTCAATAATAATAGGAAGAATCATTGGTTTTCTTTTCGTGTGTTTATATAGGTATTGGCCTAATGTTTTTCTAATATTCTGTTTCATGACATTCCACTGATGTACTCGTTCCTTCTGAAAGTCCTTCATAATTCTTTCGACTTGACGATTCACGTCCCTCAATAATGCTTCAGAATCTCTTGCGTATACAAACCCTCTTGAAATCGTGTCAGGGCCAGAGATGATGCTTCGATCGGTTTTACTTAATGTAACAACGATTACAAGCATACCATCCTCTGAAAGTTGTTTACGATCACGCAAGACAACGTCTCCTACATCTCCAACACCTATTCCGTCGACATATGTATTGCCCGCAGGAACCTTTCTCGTTTGACGTGCTTCTTGGTTCTCAATGTCAACAACATCTCCCAAGTTTATAATAAATGTATGGCCTTTTTCTACTCCAACTGATTCAGCTAATAGACTGTGTTGATGGAGCATCCTGTATTCTCCATGGATAGGAATGAAATATTTAGGCATCATTAACGTTAACATAAGCTTTAAGTCCTCCTGATATCCATGTCCTGAAACATGCATGCCAGTTGAGCTTCCAGATCCGTAGATTACCTTAGCTCCTAGTGCAAACAAGTTATCAATAATTCGAGATACATTTCTCTCATTTCCAGGAATTGGTGAAGCGGCTAAAATAACTGTATCACCTGCAAGTATTTCTGCATCACGATAATTGGCAGTTGAAAGTCTGGCAAGCGCAGCCATCGGCTCACCTTGGCTTCCTGTACAGAGAATTGCCACATTTTCAGGGGCGAATTCTTGAATTTGTTGAGGTTGAATCAACATTCCCTCTGGTATATTTACATAACCGCGTTCCATGGCAACATCGATAACATTGACCATGCTTCTTCCGAGTAATGCCAGCTTTCGATTTGTTTTTATTGCAGCATCAACAACTTGCTGAATACGGTTTACATTGGATGCGAATGTAGAAATGATTACTTTTCGCTTTGCCTTCATAAATGCCTCATCCATATGCTCACCTACCATTTGTTCAGAGGGAGTTAAGCCTGAGCGTTCTGCATTTGTGCTTTCAGATAATAGCACAAGAACGCCTTGCTTACCGATTTCAGCCATTTTGTGAATATCTGAATGCTCGTTATTCGCAGGTGTTAAATCAAACTTGAAATCTCCTGTGTGTACAACATTTCCTTCTGGAGTATGAAAAACGATCCCTAGGCAGTCTGGAATACTGTGATTTGTTTTAAAAAAACTCAATTTTACCTGATCAAAAGAAACGAGTGATGTAGATTCAATTTGGATTAGTTGACTATCTCTTAAAAGGTTATGCTCCTTCAATTTTAATTCAATTAATCCTAAGGTAAAACGTGTTCCATATACAGGAACATTCAATTTTTTTAGAAAATAGGGGATGCCGCCAATATGATCTTCGTGACCATGTGTCACGATAAGTGCTTTAATTTTATCCTTATTAGCCTCTAAATAGGTAAGGTCTGGGATAATTAGATCGATCCCTAATAAACTTTCATCAGGAAATTTCCCTCCGCAATCAATGACAAAGATTTCATTTGAATATTGGACTACATACATATTTTTTCCGATTTCATTCACGCCACCTAAAGCAAAAATGGATAATTGTTCCTTTGTCGTCATTTTATGAGTCCTCCCTAAAAATAGTATTATTTAGTATGCCAATTTTTAGGGAGCTTATCAGTAAATGGCATAAAAAACGAATCGGCATAGAAAAAAAGCTAAAGAAGAGGGACCATTTCTCTTCTTAGCTTTCTGGATTTATGGATTGTTCAATTTTTGGCTTTGTTATTCGTTGTGCTTCAACTATATATCGTTGTGGAGCAGGACCAATAAAGGTAAATGGATAGCATGTTATAAGAGTTAACGTACTTCTTGGCTTTGGAACGATAACGGTCTGGTCATCCTTTTCAACAATTCGGATTTTCTTGATTTTATAGATGAATGAATCGCTTGTGATTGTAACGATTAAGGTATCACCTATTTTCAAGCGGTCAAGACCACGAAAAAATGTATCACGGTGACCAGCTAAAACAGAATTACTTTTTTGGCCAGGTATGGGGGTTGACGGTATATGGCCAATTCCTTTTTTTAATGTTGTTTCTTCAACTCCTTCATAAATAGGAAGAGTTCTGTCTAGCTTGGGAATTGTTAGAACACCGATCTTTTCACCTACTGTAAGGGGAGCAGTTGTTTTCAATGACTCTCCATTTTTAGGTGATGGATAGGATGCGGTCACTTCTTGCTCAACTTCGTTATGAAACCCTATTGATAACCAATAGGATTGATACATAATTATTAAAAATCCAACAATTATAAATCCCAAGGAAAGATATGGAATAAATCGTGTGAGCATTTACTGTACCTGTTTCACTTTTTTTGTTAACAAGAAACTAGTAATACCGATACATAAGATGATAAATCCGAATAACATATTTCCCCATAAGGATGAGGAAGTATCCGGTAATCGGTCATGCAACTCATTCGTTAATTCCCCAGCTAAATTTCCTAGTTCGGCAAATTCGATTCCAGATTCAATAAAAAACTCTGAGCTAAGCATATCCTCAGATAAACGCATATCTAAGATAAGATCACCTTGAAGATTATAAAGAGAAATAAGCAGATCGTTATGATACAGTTCCTCCATATTCATTAATTGTTTAAATGTAACGTTCGTTTCTACTTGATTGTCATCTATTAATATAAATTGTGCTTTAAGGTGTAGACTTTCCATTATTTCTTGAAAAACAGCGATTAATTCATCCTGTTGAGCTTCTGTTAATTCTGTCATATCATCCATCATTAAGTAAGGATCTAATCGAGTCATGATGTTTTCCATTTGTTGTTCTAGTTTCTTTTCATCTAATTCCATGAAATGAGTAAACAGGGCATCTACTTCTTCCTCTGTTAGCCCGATTAAGGATAAGAATTCCTCTATTTCAGCCATTTCACCATCATGATCTAAATAAAAACTTAAGGCTACATCAAGGTCTTCAATAAAGTTATAATCTTCAAGTGTTTCTCCAAATTCAGCTAGGACAACATCCATTTCTTGTCTAGTGATTTCATATTGATGTAAAAGCTCCGCTAAATTTTCAGGTGTAATAGGAGTTCCGAGGATCATGCGTAGATCTTCACCAGTTTCAAAGTCATCAAGAGTTAATTCATAGTAACCGAGATAATCAATCAATTGTTGATGTGACCAATTTATTTCTGATAGGATTTGGTTTACTTCCTCTTGTGGTGGTGCAGCTTGTACTGTTTGACATAACAAACAAAGGAAAACAAGATTTACTATAAAGAACTTTTTCATTTCATTTCCCTCCAACATTCATAGATGTTGGTAGTATGTGTTATCTATGAACGGATCTATACATAAATAAGGAAGTAATGTAAAGGCTTAGAGTTATATGTATGTTTTTCCAATTTAGAGCAAAGTCTATACTCTAGGATGACCAAGTGGGGAGTTTCAGCTATGAATAGATCTAAAGAAGAAATCACCGACCTTATAAAAAATGAATTACATGGTTCTCCTGATTTGGTGAACCAAATGCTTGAAGCGAATGGGACAGTCTGCGAGTTGTGGTATATAAGTAGCGTTTGTGATAGTGAGAAAATACATAAAGATCTTTATGTACCTTTTTTTGAGGAAAGAGATAAAAAGGAATATGAAGATTATTTATTATCATTATCCAGCATCCGCCAAATTGAGGATGGGGACCATCCTGTTGAGTTATTACTTAGAGGTTCAGTCCTAATTTTTTTAAATCATTTTATTTTAACCCTGGAGGTTAAAAATTATCTTAACAAAACAATTCCAGATACAACAATTGAAACAACTATACAAGGTCCTCAAACAGGATTAAGTGAAGATTTAGAAACAAATTTGAATATTATACGGCATCGATATCATCAATCGTCTCTGACAATTGAAGATAGGAAAATTGGAAATAAATCGCAGATGGGATTAAAGCTTCTATATGATGCTAAGGAAGTAGACCTTGAAGTTTTGAAAGAGTTACACCAAAGATTAGGTAAAATTGATAAGGATGTTATTCAATCTGTTTCACAATTATCAAGAATGATTACTAGACATAGGTCTTTTTTATTCCCAACCATTGTTATAACAGAACGTCCAGATCGGATTGCCTATAATCTCTCAAAGGGTAAGATTATCGTCATTATGGAAGGGACGAGGTTTGCATTAATTCTGCCATCTGTTTTCTATGATTTTATGAGTTCAATGGATGACCTTTATTTACCTTCCTGGATAGCAAAGTTTTTAGTCATTTTACGATATATGGGGTTAGGAACTGCGCTATTACTGCCGGCTATGTATGTGGGGATAACTGCTTTTAACCCGGAGTTTTTCCGTGTCCAACTTGCATTATCAATTGCAGGAAGTCGGATGTCTGTCCCATATCCAGCATATATTGAAGTATTGTTTATGCTTATCATGATGGAATTGCTAACAGAAGCTAGTATTAGATTGCCTAAAGCGATTGGCCCAACTGCTACAACCGTTGGTGGACTTATTTTAGGACAAGCAGCAACAGAGGCGGGTCTAGTAAGTAATATTATGATTATTATTGTGTCTGCAGTTGCAATTTCTAACTTTGTGATTCCTATTAACGAAATGAGCTTTGCCATGAGAGTCACAAAGTATTTGCTATTACTACTTGCTACCTTCACAGGATTAATAGGTGTTATTGTCGGCTTAGTAGGGATCATTTATTATTTGGTCAGTTTAAATAGTTTTGGAAAACCCTATCTAGCTTTTTTTATTGATGAACAGTTTAAGGACTAGTAAAAGTGTAAGGGTGCTTTCCTAAAGGGAGTAAGTTTATATATAGATTAGGAAGTTGATAATGTCGAAACGTTTTATTTATGTCATGTTAATTTTAAATATGCTAACGAATATTGTGGCGTTTGTCCCGATGGTGTTAATTGAAAACCGGGGTGCGGGATCCGTGCAGGCTATTTTTTTAGCTGTGCCGATAGGAATGCTCATTATTTATTTTTACACAAAATATATGAGTGGATTTCCTAACCTCGGGTTACCTGAAATTCTTGAAAGATATACACCGAAATGGTTTCGCTTTTGTTTTTTATTCTTTCATGGAGTACTGTGGCTTATAGCAGGATTAGTGACGCTAATAACATTTACACACATTTCAAAACAATATATTAATCCTGATATTGAAGAGCTTGTTATTGTGCTTTTATTTTTACTTATTATCGTTTTTGGAGCATTAATGCAATCTAGAAATGTACTATATGCAATAGAAATAATCCTGTTATTAAATCTTCCATTTATTGCTTTTATTATTTTTAAGTCTTATACAAACCAAGAGTTAATTTGGGATTCAGTACGTGTAGCTTTTACGTATTATCAGGAAATCCCGAATTTCGAGATCGTATCAACAGCAACCTTTGTTTACACAGGTTATGCCAATATTGTGATCTTTAATCGATATTTTAAAGATGTGAAAGTAGGGTATTCAATTATCATAATAGGCTCGCTTGGCTTATTTACATTACTGACAACCTTTATCATACCAATTGGAATTCATGGATTTGATGGAGTAGGTTTCTATACATTCCCGTGGATTGCGACAACTGAAGCACTAAGAATTGAGCTTGGTTTTATTGAACGAATAAGTTTTCTTTTCTTAGGATTATATATCAATATTTCGATTGCAAGCGTAACCTTACATTGGCATGTAGGGATGGAGCAATTAAAAGCCATTTTTCCTAAATTCAAAAGAAAGAAAAAAAATATAACCCCAATAATTATATTAGGAGTTTTTGCATTATTAGGAATTATAGGTGTTTTATTTATAGATGAAGAGATGCTTGGGAATATTGCAAAGGTTTGGATGGTGATCTTATTACCAGCGCAACTCATTGGCATCGTTATTTTAAAAGTCATTTTGAAAAGAAGGGATAAGCTATCAAAATGAAGAGAGTATTATTATTGCTTGTATTATGTTCGATCTTCTTTTTATCCAGCTGCGGTTATAAAGACATAGACAGGCGATACTTTGTTGTTTCAATCGGTGTAGACAAAGGTCGAGATGATTTGTATGACATTTCATTAAAGCTAGCTGTTCCGAGTGGTGAGGTGAAAACGGGAAGTGATGAATCGAAAATTATAACGGAATCGGCAGAAACAATTTCTGAAGCGGTCAGGATTATTAAATCCAAAACTGATAAAGAGCTAGATTTTGGTCATTCAAAGATGATTATCTTTGGAGAACAACTAGTAAAGGAAGATATAGACAACATTGTAGATTGGTTTAGTAGAAGACGCGATATCCAAGAAATTGCATGGACCGCAATTGGACGTCCAAATGCATTGAAAATTCTTGAAGCAGAGCCAGTGGGAGAACGACTTCCTTCAAATTCTTTGTTTCTATCCTTTGGAAACGTTGGGACAGAAACTCCTTATATTAGTTCTGTCTATTTATTTGAATTAATAAAACTCCGTGCAGAACGAGGAATTGATCCTATACTACCAATAATAGAAGCTGAGGAAAAAGACTATTCGATTAATGAGGTAGGTGTTTTCTCGAACCTAAGACATGTCTTAACGATCAATGATGAGCAAACAAAGTATTTTAATATCATCACCAATGATGCAACTAAAACAGAAATAAAGGCGGAAAAAGAAAATGAAACACCATATTTTATTTTTTCGACAGATAGAGTTCAATCAAGCTATCGAATAGATACAGAAAACACCCCCGCTAAAATTGTGTTTAATATTAAAATTAGCGGAGTTGTTGAAGAGGCTTTTGATGTATTAGATGATGAAAAGAAAACAGAGTATGAAAAAATCATTGAAGATGAGGTAAAAGACCATACTGAAAGATTGTTACGTCTTTTTCAAAAAGAAAAAGTTGACCCAATTGGGTTTGGTTTAAGGTATCGTGCATCACATATTGGCAAGGAAAAAACAAAAATAGGGGAATGGGATTCTATCTATCAATCAGCAAATTTTAAGGTTAATGCAAATATTCAAATGAAAAATGTTGGAACGATTCAAGATCAGGATGGATATCCAGAATAGCTGCTTTTCTTTTAGGATTAGAAAAGCATGGACAACTTTCTTAACTCTTTTTTCTTTCATAATAAGTAATTAAGACTTATTAATAAGGAGATGAAAAAAGTTGATCCATATAGGTATGGTTAAGCCTCATCACGCACATCGTTTCGAAGCAAAAACAATTGAAACGAAAGGACACTATCATATGATAGATGGCTTTACAATAATAGTAAATGGAAATAGCTTTGATCGCCATCGCCATTATTTTAGAGGTGTGACAACCACTTCAAATAATCATTATCATCGCTTTTATGGAGAAACTGGTCCTGCGATTCCTCTTAAAAATGGCGGCCATTTTCACTTATTTGAAGGTCGTACTTACTATAACTATGATGAGGCTACTTTTTCACAATTTGGTGGTGTGACATATGGGGAGGGGGAACGTCCGAAGCATGATCACACGTTTTCAGGTAGAACACTTGAAATAGTTGGGGAAGACCCGTTTTTTAGTAGGATTTTAAAGGGGCAGAATTCATGGGAATAACAAAAGGGATTTATCTTTCTTAGATAAATCCCAAAGTAAAAAACTAATAATGGCTTCTAGTCATTTGCTGCTTTGAACTGAACGATTCCCATATTTTATTTATAAATTTGAGAACCTGATTCAACGAATTCCTTTGCTTTTTCTTCCATCCCTTTTTCTATTTCTTGATTTGCAACTTTTTCCTTGATATCTTGGGAAATTCTCATTGAGCAAAACTTTGGTCCACACATCGAACAAAAGTGGGCTGTTTTTGCGCCTTCTGCTGGTAATGTTTCATCATGGTATTCCAAGGCCTTTTCAGGATCAAGAGAGAGATTAAATTGATCATGCCATCTAAATTCAAATCGTGCTTTTGATAGAGCATCGTCACGATTTTGGGCACCGGGATGTCCCTTAGCTAAATCAGCTGCATGTGCGGCTATTTTGTAGGCAATCACTCCTTCACGAACATCTTCTTTATTCGGTAAGCCGAGATGCTCCTTTGGTGTCACATAGCATAGCATCGCTGTTCCGAACCAACCAATCATTGCTGCACCTATTGCGGAAGTAATGTGGTCATAACCAGGAGCGATGTCTGTGGTTAATGGTCCCAAAGTGTAAAATGGTGCTTCCTGGCAGATGCTTTGCTGTTTCTCAACATTTTCTTTAATAAGATGCATTGGAACATGACCTGGACCTTCTATCATCACTTGAACGTCATATTCCCAGGCAATTTTCGTAAGCTCTCCTAATGTTTCAAGTTCAGCAAATTGTGCTTCATCATTTGCGTCAGCAATAGATCCGGGACGTAAACCATCACCTAAAGATACAGCTATATCATATGCCGACAAGATCTCACATATCTCATGGAAGTGAGTATATAAGAAGTTTTCCTGGTGATGGGCTAAACACCATTGTGCTAAAATGGAACCGCCTCTTGACACAATTCCTGTTGTGCGATTGGCAGTTAATGGAATGTATCTTAATAGAACGCCAGCATGGATGGTGAAATAGTCGACTCCTTGCTCGGCTTGTTCAATGAGAGTGTCACGATATACATCCCATGTTAAATCTTCAGCAATCCCATTTACCTTTTCTAATGCTTGATAAATTGGTACAGTTCCAACAGGTACTGGGGAATTGCGAATAATCCATTCTCTTGTAGTATGGATATTTTTCCCTGTTGATAAATCCATAATCGTATCAGCACCCCAGCGAATTGCCCATGTCATCTTTTCAACTTCCTCTTCGATAGATGAGGTAACAGCTGAATTTCCGATATTGGCATTAATCTTAACATGGAAGTTTTTTCCGATAATCATTGGTTCGCTTTCAGGATGATTAATATTTGCAGGAATAATAGCCCGACCTGCAGCTACTTCACTTCGAACAAATTCAGGATCCATTTGCTCACGGATCGCAATAAACTCCATTTCAGGCGTAATAATTCCCTTGCGAGCATAGTGAAGCTGGGTAACTCTCTTGCCATTTTTCGCAATGAGCGGTTGTAACGTTTCTGATGGGAATACTTCGACTGCGGAAGAAGTATTCGCTCTATATCCGTTATCTTCAGGTTTAATTTTCCGTCCTTCATAGTGCTCAACATCATGGCGACCCTTGATCCAGTTTTCTCTTATTCTTCGTAATCCTTTTAAGATATTGATTTCGGCGTTTTGATCAGTATAGGGGCCACTTGTATCATAAACATGTACGGGTGGATTTTCTTTTTCGTCAAATGTATTCCGAGTTTTTCCTTGTGAGATTTCTCTCATTGGCACTTGAATGTCAGGTTGACTTCCTTGCATATAAATTTTCTTGCTGCCTGGGAATGGTTGTTTTACATTAATCTTCATCTAATCTCCTCCTTGAAATTTCATCTACTTGACAACAACGGAAGGAAATAAAAAAACGAGTTCTGATTTTCAGAACCCGTTCGTTAGATGTAGGAAATATAATAAAAAGGGGTGCACATAAAGACCCTTCTTTAGACTATTCCTACTTCCCTACGCTGGTATCATCCAGATCAGGTTCAAAGGGTCAAAGAACTTCGAGCGCGTTCCTCTCTCAGTCCAAGCTAATGGACTCCCCTAGTAGATAATGGTAATTTATTTATAACCATGTATTATCATATCACAATGAAAAGGTAAGTCAACAGAATCTTTTGTACTATCTGAATTTTATTTTATAAACCATTAGTGGCTGGTAAAAGCACTAGTTTTTCTTTAAAAAAATTAGAATGTGAGATAGATCATTAAATGAATGCTTTCTCTTATTTAACTAGCGAGATTTTTTAGTAATAGATTTGTGTAATTTTTCCATCCGAAGCATCCATTCTTTAGAAAGTGCATCTAATGATAATATCAATTCAATCTTTTCCAGGTTATTTTTTTCATGAAAATAAGTATGATGAATGGTGCTGATCGAAATTTCCTTTGGATGCTTATCAAGTAACTTTATGGCCGAATCAGAATAAATGACACCTTCTTCTAATACTCGAAAGAAGTATCCGGTGTAACCATATTCAATTATTTTGTTTAATAGAGTATGAATGTTTGTGTATTTATTAATGGTCGAGCATGGAAACCTACCTTGAGAAACTTGAATAACAGCCTCACCGATTTGGTATATATCTCCAACACAAACATCCTCCTCTGTCATTCCTATTAGAGTAAGGTTTTCTCCAAAGGCAGCTTTTGGGAGTGATTGTTGATAAAGCTGTTCCCAATATTTATAGTGTTCATATGCATATACACAAATCACTCTTTCAGTTCCGCCGTGAAAATCATGATTTTCAACATCATCCCCAATTATTCCCTTTGACGTAACCTTTAGCTCATTCACTTGATTTTTTGCTATACCTGACCGAAATTCCTTTCCTTTATATGTAAGGGTAGAAGGGGTTCCTTTACTTAACCAAACAATTTGACGATCCATTTCATTCACTTCCTTATAAAGAGATAAAAAATACACCAAGGCTTTACCCTTTGATGTATTTCAACATAAACATATTCCATCAAATGATATTATTGGTGTTTATCTTTTTGTCTATCTTTTGAATTGCTTTCAGTCATTTTTATATTTAGTAATTCATCTAAGTGTTGACTTGCAATTAATGTTTGATGTGAATTTAAGCCATCTTTCTTAGCAATTAGAAACATCTTGTTTCGGTATTCCTCAATAACGGTATCTAAAGTTTTCACAATGAACACCTCGCAATAAACATCTAGGTAAAATGATCCTAGTACTTTTATTATCTGATATTTTAGGAGAATGTAAATAGTATACTGTGTTTTTTTTCCTTTTTTTATAAAAAAAAGTCGAAATACTATATTTAGTGATCGGAAAAAAAGAGGGTTGCAGATATTGTGTTTTACTGATTGGAGATTTAGTATGAGACCTAACGGTTGTTAAGAAAAATGTCCTAGTTAGAGGGGATGATACAACATAAAAAACGCTACAGCGAATATGATTTGCTGTAGCGTTTTTTTTTAGGTCTTGGAAATGATAAAATTCTTGTATTGTGGATAAGCGCTCGACTTCCAGATCCGAAGTACACAGACGTGCAAGTGCAGTCGTTGCAACAGGACGTTGCGGCTTATTTGCCCTAGGTTGTGACCAAGGCGATTGTGCTTTTGTTCTTAATGTCCTCCACGTCCATATCTGAATTGTGCGTTTAATTGACCTTGTAGCATCTTCTTTCTAACATCTGCTTCACTTTCTCGTTTTCGTTCCTTTAAACGCATCTCTTTTAAAATTTCCGTTGTTTGTACACCGTCCTCCCGTTTGTCCGCAATATCCATTAATGTTTCGATATCAGAAAACGAATATTTTCGCGTACCACGATCATTTCGGTACGGAGCAATTAGTTTTCTTTCTTCATAATAACGAATTTGCCGTAGTGTTAAGCCGGTTAACTCGCTGACTGTTCCAATTGAAATCACCTTTTTATCCTTATAAGAGCGGTCTTGATGATTCAATCTCTCCACCCCTTAAACAATTCTTTTTACAAGTATATCCTGTTTTGTCGTCGAAGGCTTCTGTTATGTTAGAAATTCTAACATAAAAATGATTGTTTTGTAAAAAGGTGTTAGGTTTTTTAACAGGATAAATGTAAACGAGTCGAAGGGGGAATACAATTAGATAAAAGGTAGAGGAAAAACAATCATTGATATAATGAAGTTTATTAGGGGATAGATTTATGTTTGGTTTCTTTATGTTCTTTGCCGTAGGACTTACGATTTATTTGTGCAAAGATTTGTTCTGATAGGTTTTGCAGAAAAGATACCGGGAATAAAGAAGTAACTTCTTCATATTGATCTGTCAGTGAATTGAATATGGTTAAAATAGATAATTCCGTTTTATTAAAAATAGCCATATATAATTGTTTGTTTTTTGGTTCCAATAGATTGAGGTAATAGATTTTTGTATAAGTACGTCCCTTTTTGATCGCGATTACCTTTATCATTCGTTTCAACTCCATACGTTATTGAAACTATTATCGACAAAAGTTTGAATATTTAATCAAATTTATACAATCTTAATATCTCGAAAAAAAATCTTAACATTACGTTAATTGTCTCATAACAATTTTAAGGTAAATTGAATATGTATAAAAATGAAAATGGAGATGAGTGCTATGAGCAAAATGTTACAAACTGCACTTGAAGAGCAAAGAAATTACTACTCACAAAAGCTACTGGCAATTGGTGTTTATAATAGCCAGGTAATGAATAAAATGACGTTAACTGAATTGAAAAATGAATATAACTATTTTTATCACAACATTCCAAAGGTAAGGAGAAAGGGGCCGTCAACAGGATGAAAAAGAGACTCCCATTGATGGGGTCTCTTTATTTAGGCTCTATTCTAAAAGTTTGTTGTTTTTTTATAATATTATTGGACATAAACTGATTAGGTTGATTGGACTGGAAGGTGCGAGACTCCTGTGGGAGTAGCGTGACAGGTGAGACCCACAGGCGCTGGCGCCGAGGAGGCTCACCGCACGCCCCACTTAAGATGAGCATCCTGGAGCTCCAATCAACTACTTCCAACACTTATTACAAAGCAACAAAGTCTGCGAAAACAGCCTTTATTTATTTATTGTCTTGATAAAAAATTCTGTTAATGACGTTGTTTGGTTTAAATCATTTTTTCGACCTTTTTTTATAGTGTCTTCTAGTGTACGTATACTAGATTCAATGTATTGGCGAAGAATGTCTGAGAAGTAGTTATGACCAGCTTGTTTATGTTGAAAAACCCTCTGGATTTCATCTTGAATTATGGTACTTCGGTGACCTTTCTCGAAGATGTGTAAGCCGATTTGTGGGAATTCATCATTTTCAATAATCCAATCACAAATATGTAATGGCTTTAGGACAGTTAAATACATCTTAGCAGTACAAGAGTCTGCTTGTGCTAAACGAGAATAATTTTTTTTAGCCATACTTAGATAATGGTGAAGAACAGTGTACGGCGAAAACGATTTTTGGGCCAAAGCTTTTATTTCTTTTGTAAATATTGGCTCATTTCGATAAACGATAGGTGAGGATAACCATTCAAGTATTGTAGGATTAGACTTATTCAGCAAGCGCAAAGTTTTTTTGAGATCCCAGCCTACAAATTCAAATTTATTAAATGAGTTCTTTTCAACAACATCGCGTCCTTCATATAATTGTAAATACCAATTTTTTGCATGCTTATAGATGAATCTTACATCATAGTCGCTGTTCTTTTCATGTAAGTTCCACGCGCGGCTTCCTGATTCACAGGCGAAAAGAATGTGAATATGTTCCTGTTTTTCAAGTTCTTTTAAGATATTTTCGATGACATCTTTCATGCTGCACCTCATTTCTACTTGACTATTATTATAATTACATACTTTTCTTATTTAAAACCTTCAAATTTAGGTTAATTAATAGTAAAATGAACAGGAAGTGCTATTTTTAATAATTTTATCTTTGGATAATTTTAAACAAGAGGGCGATGGGATGAGATCATTTACTGAAGAAGAATTACAGAATGCGTTAGATTTGTTTCGAGTTTTTGCAAGGGCTTTCAAGAGTGTATCTGAGCATTCTATCCGTGATAGTAAGGAGCATGGCTTTAACCCAACAGAATTTGCAGTCCTGGAATTATTATATACGAAGGGACCACAAAAACTTCAGCAAATTGGTTCAAGATTACTGCTAGTTAGTGGCAATGTGACGTATGTGATCGATAAGCTGGAAAAAAACGGCTACATATATCGTGAACAGGATCCGAAAGATAAGCGTTCAATTTATGCAAAGTTAACTGATAAAGGACAGTCTTACTTGGATGAGATTTATCCAATTCATGCAATTCGAATTGCTCGTGCTTTTTCAGGGCTAAATGCAGAAGAACAGGCAGAATTGAAAGCGCTACTAAAGAAGGCGGGAGTGCATAGCCAGCATTTACTATTTAGATAGATTTCAAAACAACTTGATTGTAAACGTTTACCTGAGTGGCCATAAAATTGGTCACTCTTTTTTTCACTGGAAGGAAGGGAGGAATGGAATGTCAAAAACATGTTAAAACTTGAAATCATTACCTATTACCTTTATCCTTGTGGTGAGTTGCGGTAAAGCCATTAGGGGTATACATATAGTGAAAGATGTGAGGGAATACAGAATGAAAATCAGTCATTTTTCGATTAGAAGACCGGTGTTTACTCTTGTGACAATGATTCTAGTGTTAATACTAGGGGCTGTTTCAGTTATAAACATTCCGTTAAAGCTGATACCCGAAATTAACCCACCTATTGGAGTAGTTGTCACTAATTATGATGGGGCAGGTCCAAGTGAAGTTGTAGAAAAAGTCTCTAAACCTTTAGAAGAAGCTCTTTCAACTGTTCAAGGATTAGATACAATTACTTCGACATCACAGGAAAATGCAAGCTTAGTCATTATGCAATTTTCTTGGACAACCCATATTGATGATATTCAAGATGAGATTCGAACAATAATGGAAGATGTACCTCTTCCAGATGACGCTGGTGATCCACGTTTTTTAACGTTTGATCCATCACAATTTCCAATCGTACAGCTATCATTAACATCAACAGATAAAGAAGAACAGCTTCAAAGTTTGGCAGAGGAATTAGAACAAGAATTAACTAAAACGGAAGGTGTAGCAAGTGTTAATCTATCAGGCTTACAAACAGATGAGGTAAGTGTGGAGATTGATCAACAAAAACTCGAGCAATTTTCACTTAGTCAATCAGAAATTGTTGATACAATCAGAGCTAATTCAGTCACATTGCCTGGCGACCCAGTGATGACTGATGGAAAGCAATTAACGACTAGAGTAATAAGTTCTATTGATTCAATTGATGTGTTAAAAAGTCTTGTCTTGAAGAAAGACCTAGTGAATGGTGAAAATATTACAATTGGAGATGTTGCAATTGTTGCTATTACACAAAAAGACTCAAATACAATAACACGTGCAAATAAAGATTCATCCTTGTTAGTAAGTGTTTTGCAACAATCTGATGCTAACACTGCTGCAGTATCAGATGCTTTTCAAGAAAAGCTATCTACCATCCTTTCAGAGGAGAAATATGAATCCGTTGATGCTGAAATCATCTTTGACCAAGGTGAATATATTGACCAAGCGATAGGGAATATGGTTAACACCCTTTTAATCGGTGGAGTTTTCGCGATGTTGATTCTCTTTTTGTTCTTAAGAAGTGTCAAAAGTCCTCTTATTATTGGGATAGCAATTCCATATTCTGTAATTGTAACCTTTGTACTAATGTATTTTTCAAACTTCACACTAAACATTATGACACTAGGTGGATTAGCCTTAGGAATCGGCATGCTTGTCGACAATGCCATCGTTGTCATTGAAAATATATATCGTCATCTATCGATGGGGAAAAAACCTAAAGAAGCTGCTTATCAAGGCGCAAAAGAAATGGGACCAGCGATCATTGCTTCCACATTAACAACTGTGGCTGTGTTTATTCCAGTCGTCTTTATTTCAGGAATTATTGGTGATCTTTTCACTGAGTTTGCCTTAACGATTGCTTTTAGTTTGTTTGCTTCCTTATTTGTTGCGCTAACAATTGTCCCGATGCTAGCAAGTCAACTATTAAAAAGTCCTAATAGGAATTTAGAAAAAGTAAGAAGAGAGTCTGCTTTCATGCTCTCTTTAGACAATACAATTAAATGGGCACTGCGTAATCGTGCAGTGGTTTTAGGATTAACATTGGTTATCTTTGCAGGAAGTTTATATGGGGTTACCAGAGTCGGGGCAGTATTTTTACCAAATACAGATGAAGGCTTTTTTACAATAGACGTTAATCTAGAAAATGGAACTGCATTATCAGAAACAAGTAAAGTCATTGATGCAATGGAAGAGGAGCTTGAAAAAGAAGAGAATGTCGATTTATTTGTAAGTTTAATTGGTTCTACTCAAGAAGAATCTTTTAGAGGAACAGGGAGTACAAATATTGCTGAAATTTATGTGAAATTAAAAGGTCTTGAAGATCGAAATGTGTCTACCTTTGATTTGATCGATAGTCTTCAAAAACCATTGGAGAAAGTAGCTAAGGCTCAAAATAATACCACTGAGCTCTCATTTAATACTCAATCTTCAACAGGTTCAACACCAAACACTTTAACATTTCATGTGAAAAATACGGATGAAACACGTTTACAAGAATCTGTTGCAAAAATCGACCGAGCTCTAGTTGAAATAAACGATGTTGAAGAGATGTCAAATGACCTTACAGAAACCGTCGAAGAGGTTCAGATAACTGTAGATCGAGAAAAAGCCCTCGAAAATGGCCTAACACCTGCTCAAATAGGTATGGTTGTGAATGATGTAACAAGAGGTATAGACGCCGTTCAGATGACAAATGAACGTGATAATAAGATTTATATGGTTAATGTTCGGTATGACGAAACTGTTCGTGAAAATGTTGATGATCTCAAAAAATTATTGTTAAAAAAACCAGATAATAGCTTTGTTGAGCTAGGGGAACTCACAACGATCCAAGTGGGAGAAGGGCCTGTATCGATACAAAGAATTGATAAACAGCCCGCTGTACAATACACATTAAGATATAGTAACTCAACAAATTTAGGGGACATTTCTGAATTAGTCGATAAAGAAATTGAAGAGCTAGATTTACCTGATGAAACAGAAATTAGCTTCAGTGGTGATCGAGAGCTTCTTGAGTCTACATTGGATGATATGCTGCTTGCGTTTATATTGGCGATTATCTTTATTTACATCGTGATGGCTGCACAATTTGAATCATTTAAATATCCATTTGTCATCATGTTTACTGTACCTTTAATGTTAATTGGAGTAGCCGTGGCTCTTGTTATGACAAACTCTCCAATTAGTTTAACCGTTGTGATTGGCCTTATTGTGTTAGCTGGTATTGTTGTTAACAACGCGATCGTCATCGTTGACTTTATTAACCAGAAAAAAGAACAAGGCTTTAAAACATATGATGCGTTAGTTGAATCAGTAAAAGTAAGGTTACGGCCAATTTTAATGACAGCACTCACTACCATATTAGGATTGGTGCCATTAGCACTCGGTTTAGGGGAAGGAACCGAAATCAATCGTCCAATGGGAATAACTGTAATTGGCGGATTAATTTCAAGCACATTCCTAACGTTGTTCATTATCCCGATTATCTATAGCTTATTTGATCGGGAAACGAGAAGAATGAACAAAAAATATGTCACTCCAGAAGGTCAACTAATTCCAGCCTATTTAATTGAAGATCGTATTAATCGTGAATATTCTGAGGAAAAGGAAAAATTAGAAACAAGGCAAGAAAAGTTACCGGAACCTTCTAAATACGACAGGGATGATATGGTTAACATGCTTGAGCAAATGATTGAAATTGTTAAGGAGAAAAAGAAGTGAGGAAAATGGACTGTCCATTTTCCCTGGAAGTTTCACTTTATTTGATCAATTAATGTACGTAGGTTGTCATCTTGAGGTGATTCAAAATAATCCTGAAAAGGACAACCAATTGTTTTTGATCGATGCAGGACAGCATCAATTGTAAATTGTTCGACTGATAAACCTTCACTGATCTCTTCCCAGAAAAGAGGTGCAGCTATGAACGCTCCTTCCCTTTTTCCTCGAAGAGAGTAGGGGGCAATAATCGTTTTGCCTTCTGCATGTTGAATATAGTCAATATAGAGACGATTACCACGATTTTTCTTCATTCGTTCAATCGTAAAATCGTCTGGAAAACTTGTCACAAGGAAATTCGCAATAAACTCTGTAAACACACGAGTCTCCTTATAAGTTAATGAATTTTTTGCCAAAGGGATATGAATTTGCAGTCCCTTATTTCCTGATAACTTTGGAAACGTCTTTAATTGAAATTGATCAAATACCTTCTTCATTTCTAATGCAGCTTTAATGGCAAGAGAGAAAAACTCTCTAGATGGTGGGTCAAGATCAAAAACAATCTCTGTAGGGTGCGGTGTATCAATGGTTTGAAAGGGAATATGGTATTCCAAGGCAAGTTGGTTCCCAAGCCAAATAAGGGTTGATAGATCTTGACAGATAATATAATCAATATCCTCATGATTTTTTGTCATAATAAATGAAGGTGCATAATCCGGACAGTTTTTTTGATAGAATGGTTCGCCAAACATTCCATGAGGAAATCGAATAACAGTTAACAGACGATTTTCTAAAAAAGGAAGCATAAGTGGTGATATTTGATAAAGGTAGCTTATAAACTTCTCTTTTTTTAAGTCAATTGTTTCCCATAATGGTTTATCAGGATGTGTGATTGTTATCTCTTCATCAATCGGAGCAGTTTTAATTAACAGCATATCCCATGTGCATTCTTCAACATGTACATCAAATCGAAATGTCGAAAAGGAAGGCTCACGTAATTGGTTTTTATATATAGATAAAAATTGAATTTCTACTACAATAGCAGGCTCGATTTCAATAAAAGATGCTGTTTCAGCTTTTTTATTATCTCGTACAATTGTAAGAAGTGCTTCACGTTCATTACTTGAAATGCCGTGTGAGAAGTTCCCTACCTGTACAATTTGTTCATCTTGAAAAACTCCAACATGAAAATATCCATTCTCTTTGTCGTAACCAGTAATAAAAAAATGAGCATATTTGTAGTTTTTAATTTTTAACCATTGTTTTGTACGTACTCCACTTTCCCATTTGCTTTTTAAATGTTTGGCAATGAGTCCTTCCCCGTCTTCAAGGCGCATTTCTCTCCATAAACTGGAATGATGAGTAGTAAATGGTACGTACTGTACAAGATTGGATGAAACAGGATTTACATTCTGCTCCAATCCTAAAGCTTGAAAAAGCATTTTGAGCTCTGCTTTTCTAACTTTAAATGTCTCTTGAAGCAGACTTTTTCCGCTTACCTTTAGAAGATCAAAAGCTAGAAAACGACAAGGATGTTTTTCCGCTACTTTCTCAATTTTATCCTGATTTTTTAATCTTCCTCTAATTTGAAGTTGTTCAAAGTCTGCGAAATAAGTTGAGGTGAGATAGACAATTTCGCCATCCAAAGTAAGAGGCAAGAAAGGCTTTAAACTTTCATACATTTCTTCTATATTTGCAATGATTTCTGGAAATTGTTTATTTAGTGATTTCTCGTTTCGGCTCATTAAATCAATTGAAGATTCAGAAATGATTAAGATCGCTCGAAATCCATCGTACTTTGTTTCATAAACCCAATCAGAGCCCGCAGGTATATCAGTATGTAATGTGGGAAGCATAGGTTTCAATAAGCATCACCCTTCAATCTTGATATTCAATATTATGAACCGTTAAAAGATAATTCATGAAAGGAGAAATGATAAGTTGAAAAAAGCTGTATTTTTGGATCGAGACGGTGTTATAAATGAGGTATTAACTAAGCGAGTAAAATTTGTCAACAAGCCTGAACAAATGTATTTATTAGAAAGGGTTGGTGAAGGGATTAAGCTGTTGAACGAGGCAGATTATCTTGTGTTTGTTGTCACAAACCAGGGTGGTGTTGGGTTAGGATACATGAAAGAAGACATGCTTAAAAAGGTTCATGAAAAAATGAAGAAAGAGATTGCAAAAAGTGGAGGGAGGATTGATGACATAATCTATTGTCCGCATAAACCTAATGCAGGCTGTGCATGCCGAAAACCGGAGCCAGAAATGCTTCATACGTTAGCGTTAAAGTATAAAGTGGATGTAAAGAAAAGCTTTATGGTAGGGGACCGAGATGTCGATATTTTGGCTGGAAAGCAGGCAGGAACAAAAACAATATTAATTGGTGATGAAATAGGGTTAGCTGATTATCAATTTCCGACATTATATGATGCAGCTAAATGGATTACAGCACAACATGAGCAATCAGTGTAAATTTGATTGCTCAGAAAAGGTAAAGAAGTATAAAAACTGATCCATATTTCGTATTGCAACACGATTTTGAAGGTGCTATTCTAATAAAGAGGTTGAAAGCGGTTGCAAAAAGGGCTTAAGTATTTAAACTTTGAAGTCTTTCTTTTTTACTTTTTGTGCAATCGTTTTCGCTAAACTAATTCTTTTTAAGGGGAGGGAACATAATTTGAAAAGGTCAAACATGAGAGTGCTATCGTTATTTGTCATTTTTTCGTTTTTTTTACAACTGTTTTTAGGTTTTGTCCCAAATGAATACGTTAGCGCAGAAGTAACAAGTCCAGTGATTCATGATGATGGTTCAGTTACTTTTAATTATGTGAGTAAAGGGGAAAACGCAGTATATTTGATTGGCAGTTTTAACAATTGGGATTTAACAACAGCTGTTGAAATGACATTGAATGATGGGGTATTTACAGCTACTCTACCTAATCTTGAACAAGGAAATTATCAGTATAAGTATATTTTTAATAACCGAAACTGGAATGAAAATAGCACTGATCCACTTAATCCGAATACAGCAGATGGAAATTCAATTTTTACAATTGAGTCATCTGAACCAGTCCAGGTTCAATCAGCTTTAATGGATTCTTTAAGTGAGATTTTAGTGACAACAAATAAGGCGATTGGAGAGCAAGAATTTGTCGTTACAGATATAGCTGCTAATGAAATGATAGAAACAACAACGACAAAAATTAGTGATAAAAAGGCTAAACTATCAATTGCTGATGGTGAAAATATCGACGTTCGAAACGTGTACCAAGTCTCTTTAGGTCAGACAGAAGGAAAAAAGGTAACGATGAGAAATGTCCTTAACGATGACAGCTTCTATTACAATGGTGATGATTTAGGTTACATCTATTCTTCTAACAAAACGACCTTTAAGCTCTGGGCTCCTACAGCAACAAAGGTAAGTCTAGCAATCTATGATGAAGCAGGTCTATACGAAGGTCCCTTTGTTACTGACCACACCGGTGGTAATGAAACAGTAATGACTAGAGCAAGTAATGGTGTTTGGTCTATTTCTATTAACCAAGATCTAAAGAATAAATACTATATGTACAAGCTTGAGTTTGCGGATGGAACATCCCATTATGCTGTAGATCCTTATGCTCGTTCCACTTCTGCTAATGGTCAAAGGGCGGCTATCATTGACTTAAATAGTACAGATCCTGCAGGGTTTGACCCTTCGGATAAGCCGGCTATTGTATCTCCTGCAGATGCTATTATTTATGAGTTACATGTAAGGGATTTCTCTATTGATGAAAAGTCTGGAATGCACCATAAAGGAAAGTACTTAGCCTTTACGGAAACAGGAACAACTGGACTGGGCGGTGTGAAAACGGGTATTGATTCATTAAAAGAACTAGGTGTAAATTATGTTCACTTACTACCAACTTATGATTTTGGTTCAGTTAATGAACTGACAGTAGATGATCCAAACTCTACTGATGCAAAATTCAACTGGGGTTATGATCCGATTCATTTTAACGTTCCAGAGGGTTCCTATTCTACCGATCCTAGTGATCCTACTAGCAGAATCAAGGAATACAAGCAAATGGTTCAATCATTGCATGATAACGGAATTCGTGTGATTGCTGACGTTGTATATAATCACACATATATGAATGAATCAACACAACTAAAAGGTAGCTCTCCATTTGATTTAATTGTTCCTGGTTATTATTATCGTACAGATGATGCCGGTAACATTACAAATGGTTCAGGAACAGGAAATGAAGTAGCATCTGAACGCCCGATGGTTCGAAAATACATTAAAGACTCTGTCCATTATTGGGCAACAGAGTTTGGTATTGATGGCTTTCGCTTTGATTTAATGGGCTTGATTGATCAAAAAACAATGCAAGAATTAACAAAAGAATTGAAAAATAAAGTTGATCCGAATATGTTAATCTATGGTGAACCTTGGACAGGAGGCTCGACAAGATTACCTTCATCAATGCAACATGTGAAAGGATCACAAAAAGACCAAGGATATTCTGTGTTTAACGATAATATTCGCGGGGCCATTAAAGGAGACAGTGATGGAGCTGGAACTGGCTTTGCAACAGGTTCTTCCGGTAAAGAAGCTGATATCGTAGCTGGTGTGAAAGGGGCAATTGACCAGTTTACAAGTAAACCACAAGAAAGTATTACGTATGTTACAGCACATGATAACTTAAATCTTTGGGATAAATTAATGAGAGTAGCAGGTACAGATGGTGATCATGATTCTGAACACTATGACCCCCATGCTGTCATCACCGAAGAAAATGTATTAAACAATGAATGGGTAAAACGCAGTCTACTGGCGAATGGCATCGTCTTAACATCTCAAGGGATTCCTTTCTTACATGCAGGGGAAGAAATCCTAAGAAGCAAGTATGGAGTTCACAACAGTTACAAGAGTCCAGATACGATTAACAAAATTCGTTGGGAATTAAAAGATGAATATCAATCAGTCTTTACTTACTACAAAGGCTTAATTGAATTACGTAAACAACATGCTGCTTTTAAAATGGACTCAAAAGAAGAGATTGAAAAACATCTCCAGGTATTAAAGCAGAATGAAAATGTTGTGGTCTACCAATTAAAAGATAATGCAAACAATGATTCTTGGAAAAATATTGTTGTAATCTATAACGCAAATAAATCAGCAAAGGAAGTAGTTCTTCCTACAAATGGAAATTGGAATGTTGTTGTTGATCATAATTCAGCAGGAACAGAAATAATTCGTACCGTTAACGCTGATAAAGTTACTGTTGAAGGACTTTCGATGATGGTGCTTTATGATCAGTCAGAGGAAGAGTATACACCTGAACCAACTAGTATTGAGGTAAATCCAAATTCATTTGCGATCAATCCAGGTGACACAAAAGGGATCACAGCCTATGTAAAGGATCAAAAAGGACGTGTTATGCTCGGAGAAGAGTTTACGTGGACATCATCTGATCATGAAGTGGCAACAGTTAGCAATGGGCGAGTTGTTGGTGTAGCTGAAGGAGTAGCAACAATTACCGTTAAAGCTGGTGACATTGAGGCATTGATTGATGTAACAGTAGAAACATTAGTTCCGGATACAATCACAATCGTTGGTCATGACTCTGTGTTTGAAACATATTCTACTCAGCTATCAGCCCATGTAAAAGATCAATTTAACCAAGATATGCTTCACGCGAAAGTATCATGGTCAACATCGGATAAATCAGTTGCAACCATTGATAATACTGGTAAGGTTACAGGAATCAAACCAGGTAATGTTGTACTTACTGCTACTTCAGGTGATTCAGAAGCAACCATAGATATGGCAGTAAAGAAAAATGTTAAACGTTATGTTCGCATTAAATATATTCGCCCAGATGGTGATTTCACAGGTGACTTCGGTGCTTGGAATCTTTGGGTATGGAATACCGGTGTGAAAAATGATCAAATCGATTTTGAGACAATTGAGGGTGATACAGCGATAGCGAATGTAGAAATCGCCCCTGAAACAGAATCAATCGGATTCTTAGTTAGAAAAGGAACTGATTGGAATACGGCTAAAATCTCTCCTGACAGTGATGATCACAATGTGCAAATTAATCGGGATGATATCATTACAAAAGTGACAGTTGTTACTGGTATTCCAGGACAAACAGTTGTACCTTCTGTCAAAGGACCTATTTTACAAGATGGAAATGTTTCATTCTTCTATAGAAATGAAAAGCTTTTCCAAAACGATGACATGCATACAATAGATGATGTAAAAGTAAAAATCGATGGTAAGGAATATTCAATGGAATATAGCGATAAAAATGAGTATTTTTCATATAAACTAGAAGGATTAGCAGAAGGAACGTATGAGTATTCATTCTTAGTAACAAAAGATGGTCAAACCGTGGAAGTAACAGATCCAAAAAATACGAAAAATGGAAAGTCAATCATTACGTATACTCGCCCGGATCTTACAATCGAAGCTGATGCTTCTCCTTCCGAAATCTCTTATGATGAACATACAATCCTATCGGTAAATGTAACATCTAAGGACAACGTAAACATTAGAGAAATATATGCGAATTTATCACCTTTAGGTGGCAAGGAAAAAGTTGAAATTGACCCAACTGTTGGAGCGATATCAGTTGGTGCAAGTCAATCTGTGACAGCAGGTGAAAAAGAGCTTGAGATCATCGTCATTGATGAATTTGGTAACACTCATAAGAAGACAGTAAATATTATTGTTAAACCTGAACAATCGGTTGGTGGAAAGCTAAATTTTGATTGGGATGAAGCAAGAATTTATTTTATGCTAACAGACCGTTTTAAAGATGGGGATCCATCAAATAACGGTGGGAAGGAATATGACCCTACTCACTCAGAAGCATATCATGGCGGTGATTTCCAAGGAATTATTGATCAACTAGATTATCTTGACGATCTGGGCATCAATACAATCTGGATCACACCAATTGTGGATAATATTGATTTCAACAAAGGCCTAGATTTTCAAACCGCTGGCAACATAGAGTCAAAACAATATGGCTACCATGGTTATTGGGCAAAAGATTTTACATCTTTAGATGAACATTTAGGTGATATCGAAACATTCCAAAAGCTAATTGAAAAAGCACATGATCGTGGAATTAAAATTATGCTAGATGTGGTTGTGAATCATGCTGGATATGGAATGGATGGAGATTTTTGGGAAACTTGGAAAGGTGATAGCGAAAATCTTCCTACAGTGGAAGAGTTAGTTCCATTTAAAGGAATGTTACGCACAGTTGATGAAGATCCAACTGTTAGAGGAGAGCTTGATAACTTACCAGACTTCAAAACGGAAGATCCAAAAGTCCGTCAAAAAATCATTGACTGGCAAACAGCTTGGCTTGAGAAGGCAAGAACAGATCGTGGAGACACAATCGATTACTTCCGAATTGATACGGTAAAACATGTAGAAGATGCAACATGGCAGGAGCTGAAAAACGATCTTACGGCCATAGATCCAAACTTCAAAATAATTGGGGAATATTGGGGAGCGAGCATAACAAATAATGGTGGCTATCTAGGGACAGGTCAAATGGACTCACTACTAGATTTTGAATTCAAGGAAAAAGCCAAATCCTTTGTGGAAGGAAATATCGATCAAGTTGAAACATACTTACAAGATCGAAACAATAAACTAACCAATACTGCAACACTAGGCCAATTTCTTAGCAGCCATGATCAAAATGGCTTTTTATCAGAATATGTCCAAGGTGATGTAGGAAAATTAAAAGTCGCATCAGCTCTGCAAATTACATCAAAAGGTCAGCCTGTTATTTACTATGGTGAAGAACTGGGTAGATCAGGAAAATCTGATTGGGAAAAAGATGCTAATGGCAATGTAATAGCATTTGGCCAAAACCGGGATGACATGCCATGGGAACTTTATGAAAATGAAGACCCTAAAGCAATAGAGCTTCACCGCCACTATGCAACACTGCTAAATATTCGTGAAGATTACTCAAAAGTATTTTCTAAAGGAACACGTGAAAAGATTGCAGGTGGAGATGCAGAAAAATATCTTGTTTTTGAACGAGAATATAAAGATGAAAGTGTCTTAGTTGGTCTTAATACTGCCAGTGAAGAAAAACAAATAACGTTCAAGGTTGACTATGCTGTCAATACAACTTTAACAGACCTATACAATAATAATGAATATGTTGTAAATAATAAGCAAGAAGTAACTATTAAACTTCCGTCAAAGGAGAATGGTGGAACAGCTGTTTTAACATTTGTATCCAAAAAAACGGGAAAAGATCGAGGGAAAAAGCCAGGTGATAAACCAGGAGCTAATAAGCCGAAAAATAAACCTGGAAACAAACATAAATGACAAACTTTCTTCAACAGCAACAACTTATTTATATCAAGTTGTAATTAGGAGCATAAATGCTGGTTTAAATAAAAAACTTGGTGATAGATAGCTATCACCAAGTTTTTTTCATAATCTATATGAAGTGAGAAAGCCATTCAAAACAAACTAAGCCTTCTTTCGAACAGTTTTTGTTTTCTTTTCAGTTGTCCCACCTGTCTTTGGGGATGGGGTGTCATCTCCAACAGCTTTAGCGGGCTTTGCTTTTGGTTTTGCCTTTGTTTGTGGTTTTTTCGTTTTTTCGATACTTGCTTGGAGGGCACTCATTAAATCAACAACATTTTGCCGCGGTGCAGTTTCAGTTGGTGTTTTGCCTTCATCTTGGTTCACTTTTCTCTCAATTAATTCTTGTAAGGCTAATCGATAATCGTCTTTGTACTTTTCAGGTTCAAACGTTGTTGTTAATTGATCAATAAGCATAATAGCAGTTTCTAGCTCCTTGTCACCAACCTCAACCTTTTCTGGAACACTAGGCACTTCTTTTACATTTCGGACTTCGTCTGGATAATGGACGGTTTCCATCACAATACAGTTTTGATAAACACGGACCATTGCAAGCTGCTGCTTGGAGCGGATCGTAATTTCAGCGATTCCAATTTTCCCTGATTTTGTTAGAGCTTCTCTAAGTAAACCGTATGCTTTTCCTCCATTTTCCCCAGGGCCTATAAAATAAGACCGATTAAAAAAGATGGGGTCAATATCCTCCATTTTTACAAAATCGATAATTTCAACTGTTTTATCTTCGTGCTCATCTTTTAATTCCTTGAGCTCTTCATCTGTTAGCACCACATATTTTCCCTTAACATATTCATAGCCTTTTACAACATCATCAGCTTTTACTTCTTCATCACAATTTGGACATTTTTTTTCGTATTGTATTGGGCTATGACATTTCTTATGAAGCGTTCTTAGTTTAATGTCTTTATCTTCCGTTGCCGCATAAAGTTTGATAGGTATGTTTACTAACCCGAAACTAATGGAGCCTTTCCACATTGTATGCATCATAATCCCCTGCCTTATGTTGTAAGTTTCCTGCTTTTATTTTCAGCTTTAGGCAAGAATTTCATAAGTAGAAATAGCTGCCAATTGAATTAGAAAATCGATAATTGCTGAAGGATAATAATGATAATCCCAAGAATCCATACATAAACAGCAAAGATTTTTAATGATCTATATTTAACAAAAGTGATCATAAATTTCACAGCAATATAACCGAAAAGGGCGGATGATAAAGTAGCAATAAACATTGATAGAAGGCTAATTTGTGGTACTGTACCTGCTACCATATCCTTTAATTGAAAAATAACTCCTCCACAAATAGCTGGTATAGACAATAAAAATGAAAAATAAGCAGCTGCTTCTTTGTCCATTTTTCTTAGAAGTGCACCGACGATCGTCATACCGGATCTAGAGATAGCTGGAAAAATGGCCAGTGCTTGAAAGCTTCCAATAAAAAAAGAATCAAATAACGAAATGTTGTCTACTTTTTTTGCTCCATTTTTAATCGAATCAGCAAACCATAAAAAGAACCCGGTAATTAAGAATTCCCAACCAATCGAAATTCCTGACTTTGAGAGACTGTCAAAATAATCACTAAACAACACACCTGCTATAACAGCAGGAATCGTTCCAACAACTAAAAGTGCTGATATCCGACTAAAGGGGTTTTTTACTAATTTCATCAAAATATCTTTATAATAGACAACTAATGCTATAAGAGTACCTAGGTGAAGCATAGTATCTAAAAATAAGCCAGCTTCTTCCAATCCGAAAAAATGTCGACCTAAGTATAGATGTCCAGTGCTGCTTATTGGAATAAATTCCGTTAAACCTTGTATAATTCCTAAAATGACTGCCTGTACCCAATCCATGTTCATCCCCCTCAAAAACAATGCTTGTCTTTATTCATGAATATGAAGAATAGATCTGCTTATAGAACAATTTATTAAACGAATTTAATAAGAAACGAAGAAAAATATTTGACAATTAAACAGAGAAGCACGTATGATAAAAGTAACTTCATATTCTTCTTTCAAAGGGGAGTAGCGTTCAGGGAAACCTGAAAACAAAGTCGTCATTTCATGGATCTCTTCCATCGGCTTTGTTGGCATGATCGGAACGGTTAAACATGCTTAGCAAGACCTTTGCCTTTATTGGCAAGGGTCTTTTTTTGTTGTCCTATTGCAAATAAAGGGTATAAGAAGAAAATACTACTTAGGCATAGGAGGAGAAAAAAATGGATGTGGCATTACTATTGGAATACGGTTGGGTATTATTAGTTTTAGTAGCATTAGAAGGGATTTTAGCAGCAGATAATGCATTAGTTATGGCTGTCATGGTTAAGCATTTACCTGAGGATCAAAGAAAGAAGGCATTATTTTATGGGCTTGCAGGTGCCTTTGTATTACGATTTGGTGCATTGTTCCTCATTTCATTCCTTGTCAATGTTTGGCAAGTTCAGGCAATAGGGGCAATTTATCTACTCTATATTTCGATCAACCATATCGTGAGAAAATTTGTGGTAAAGAAAAGCGAGCAGCATAAGGTCGTGAAAAAGGAATCAGGCTTTTGGGGCACAGTCCTTAAGGTGGAGCTTGCAGACTTAGCGTTTGCAGTTGACTCAATTTTGGCTGCAGTAGCACTTGCAGTTACTTTACCTGCAACAACTTTACCTGTAATAGGCGGTCTTGACGGAGGACAATTCCTAGTTATATTAGCCGGTGGTATTATCGGAATTGTGATCATGAGATTTGCAGCAACGTACTTTGTAAAACTTTTAAAGAAAAAACCAAATCTAGAAACTGCTGCTTTTTTAATTGTAGGCTGGGTAGGTGTAAAGCTTGCTTTATACACACTTGCACACCCGCAAATCGACGTCATCTCAAAACATTTTATTGAATCTGCCACTTGGAAAATCATTTTCTGGATTATCCTTGCTGCAATTGCTGTTGGAGGATGGTTCTTATCAAAGGATATAAATAATGAAAAGATAATTGATGAAGAGACAATAAATAAAGCAAGCAATGATTTTTAAGTTAGCAAAAGAGTAAGGAATCCGATAGTAGGTCGGATTCTTTTTTTTGAATTTTAAGGGATTAAAAGCAGCATCAATATAGAAAGGACAATAAATATATCAAATGTGTAACATTTTATAGGTCTAAATTCACATTCAGCATATTTTTTTGTGAAATATGATTTTAACACCCTTAAGTTAAATTATCGTGACGTAACTATTTAATGAACGGAAGAAAAGGTGAGGGAGGTAAAGCGATAAAGCTGAAATTGATTAATGTTTTTCAGGTCTTTCCGTGTCCATTCAACATGTTGTGTGAGTTTGTGTGGTGTTCTAAATGAAAAAGTCTTTGCTTTTTTGTATGATCGATCGGTTTAAAATCAATAGGTCTAAAGTACTCTATTTTGTAATAATTGACTTCCTTTTGTAGAATTCAGAAAAATAGTTTCATATTTCTTCCTTTGCGATCCCCTATTAAATTAGCTATTATTAACAAAGTAATAAAGGGGAAACAGAGGTGAACATCCCAATGCTTAGCCTTTTGTTTAGACTAGGTAAAAAGAAACGAACATTAGAAGAAACGGTTCTCCAAATACAAAAGGGAGATCAACATTTACAGAATGAATTAATTGAACAATATAAACCATTTGTAGCTAAAACAGTTTCATCTGTTTGTAAACGATACATTAGTGAAAATGATGATGAATTTAGCATTGGTCTAATTGCGTTTAATGATGCTATTGAAAAATATTCAACTGATAAAGGGAGCTCATTACTAGCTTTTGCAGAACTTGTCATTAAAAGAAAAGTTATTGACTATATACGTAAGGAAGCTCGTCATCCATATACGGTTCATCTTGAGTTACAAGAGCATGAAGAGGGAGAATTTTCCCAGAGCAAAATTGAATCGGACTTATCAATTGATGAATATACAAAAGAACTTGAACAAGAACATCGAAGAGAAGAAATTATTTATTTTCAGCACTGCTTAAAAGACTTTCAATTAACATTTGCTGAAATTGTTGACCAATCTCCAAAACACTTTGATGCCAGACAAAATGCGATATTAGTCGCTGCAGAATTGGTCAATGATGAGAAACTGCGAAATATTCTTTTCGCAAAAAAACAGCTGCCAGTGAAACAGCTTGAAGCGAAAGTATCAGTTAGTCGTAAAACCATAGAGAGAAATAGAAAATACATCATAGCTATGGCCATCATTCTTTCAGGAAATTTCGTCTATTTAAAAGATTATATAAAAGGGGTGCTAGATTCATGAAAAGAGGGGTCGTCGTAGAGCTCGATGATGACTTTGTTACACTGCTTACCCCAGATGGGCAATTTTTAAAGGCTTCAAATAATGAGGGTAATTATAAATTAGGTGAAGAAATTTCTTTTTTTCCTTTAGCGGATAAACGTGAAGAAGCTGCATCACGAACAAAAAGGGCAACCAATAAAACCTTTTTCGATCATTTTCGTACTCGTACAGCAAGGGTGGGAGCTTTATCAGCAGTAGCCATCATATTTTTTATGATTAGTTTTCTACCTTTTTTTAACAATGATAAAGTTTATGCATACATGTCAATTGACATAAACCCTAGTTTTGAAGTGAGTCTTGATGATGATTTAAAGGTGATTTCATTAGTACCGCTTAATGAAGAGGCGAACAGCATAATTAATAACCTTGGCGATTGGAAAAAAAAGCCGCTTAATGAAGTGGTACAAATAATTGTGAATGAATGTAAGTTAGATGGATACGTTTATCCTGGCAAAGAAATTGTCATCACTACGGTAATGAATGAAGCTGATAAGAATATTGAAGATGCGCTTCAAGAAGGTATAACTGAAATCAGTTCTACGATTGAAGAAGAGGAAATGGTCGTAAAAACGATTGAATCAGATTTAGAAACAAGAGATAAAGCACAAAAACAAGGGGTTTCGACCGGAAAATATATAGAACTTGTAGAACAAAAGAAACAGGAAGAAAGTAAACAGGCTCCTAACAAAGAGACAGAACTATTACCACCAACTGTTCAAGAAAAAAAACAAGGAACAAGTAGTACTCCGTTTAACTTCGAAAAAGAAAGCAATAAGCCCGATAAAATCGTTACTGAGACAGAAGGAATAACTCCGGAAACGAAGGGAAAATTGAATGAAGCTAAGGAAAAGCTAAAAGAGAATGCTTCAAAAAGCAATCAAGACTTTCAAAAAAAACAAAGCAAAAATCAAAACAAAGAGAATAATAATGGCCAAATTACTAAACAAAAGCAACAGGAACGTAAGGAAGGGCAAAAAAAAACGAATAATGATCTTGGAAATAACGTAAACAAAGATAACGGACACAAAGAAAATAAAGCTATAAAAAATAATGGCTCAAGCAAAGAAAATAAAACTATAAAAAATAATGGCTCACACAAAGAAAATAAAGCAATTAAAGAAGAGCGCAAAAACAATAACGAACAAAATCAAAGTGAACAAAACAACCATAATAAAAAGAATCGAGAAGATTAATAAGGGCTTAATCGAATGTCTATACAAAAGGCTGATCCATTTGATCAGCCTTTTTGCCATGTGTTATTCAGTTCTTTGTCCGTTTAACTGCGACTGTGCTTGTGCTACAAGGCGTTTTGTGATTTCTCCACCCACTGATCCATTCGCACGAGACACAGTATCTGAGCCTAAATGTACCCCAAATTCTTGAGCAATTTCATATTTAATTTGATCCAGAGCTTGTTCAATCCCTGGGACAAGTAATTTATTGCTGCTTCTAGCCATATTTTAAGCACTCCTTTTATTGTAATTGCTAATAGCATATAAAGATTTCCTTTATATCCTTACTGTTAAGGTTTCTTTAAGTATGGATATCTATACTGGAAATCTTTAGAGGAGCCTAGATAAATGAGATACCTATAGATCATTTATATATAGTTGAGCCCTCGTTTGGAGATGTGAAGCCAATACAGCTAAAACTGTTGTCACTAAGATCCTTCGAATTGTATGAAATTGGTCTTCTGTTAAGTTTGAAGAAATCCGGGGTGAAAATTTTATTTGGTTATCTATCTGTTCTTCAAGTGTTGAATCACTTTCTGAAAAAGTGTCCAAGCTTTCTAGAATAGACCCATATATTCCATAAAAAGTGATCGGACTCATTAAATCATCACTACGATCTGAAAGCGTATTAAAGACCTCTGTTAGTACATTGCGAATTTTTTCAAAGTCAAAAGTTGTTTTTAAATCTTTTACAATTAATAGCATAGCGGCTTGTTCTATTGAATATTTTTTACCAAGTTCAGGTTGTCCAATTAACTCTTTTATATCCCGTTTAATCCAATTTTGAATGGAGGTGGACTTTAAAGAGGTTAATTCACAAAGATTGGCTAAAGATACAATTTCATTTGTTGATAAACCATATTCAAGATGGCTTTTTCTTTTACTTGCCTTTATTATGAAACTGGGAATGTTCTTTTCATTAGATATCGATCTTTTTAAAGCTTCTTCAATAATATGTAATGGAGTTTGTTGTGACTCACCTTTTAAGGCATATAAAAGCTTTGTCATTTGTACTCTTGATAATTGGAAAGACATCATGACACCTCATTTCGAGAATCTAAAGTTTGCTTCGAATATCATTGTAAAGGATTTAACAAAATCGTGAACGATTTATTAAATGTAAATTTTCTTCCTTGCTTTTTATGAAAAATGTTTCTATAATTTTTATTATAATATAAGTTCATGTGAACTTGAAATATGGAGGTCTGTATGGCGAAAAGAATTTTTCTCTTTCTTTTATCAAATATTTTAGTTATCACCACTATTGGTATAGTTTTATCCCTATTAAATGTATCACCATATCAAACAGCAGGAGGTGGCCTGGATTTAGTTAGCCTCCTAATCTTTAGTGCAGTTGTTGGTTTTACAGGTTCATTTGTGTCATTAGCGATGTCACGCTGGATGGCCAAAATGATGATGGGGGTAAAAGTGTTAAATCCTGATAGCTCGCTTTCTCCAGCTGAAAGAGAGTTAGTCGATCGAGTTCATCGATTATCTAGAGCAGCTGGTCTTACAAAAATGCCTCAAGTAGGTATTTATCAATCTCCAGAGGTCAATGCGTTCGCTACAGGTCCTTCAAAGCGCCGCTCATTGGTGGCAGTTTCAACTGGACTCTTACATGAAATGGACGATGCTGCTGTTGAAGGGGTTGTTGCTCATGAAGTAGCACATATTGCAAACGGTGATATGGTGACAATGACGTTATTACAGGGAATCGTCAATACTTTTGTTGTATTCTTCGCACGTATTGCAGCTTGGCTTGTATCTCGCTTTGTAAGAGAGGATTTAGCTCCAATCGTTCATTTTGTTGCTGTGATCATATTCCAATTGGTCTTTTCAATTCTTGGAAGCTTAGTGGTGTTTGCCTTCTCAAGATATCGCGAATACCATGCGGACAGAGGGGGAGCAGATTTAGCTGGTAAGGATAAAATGATTCATGCACTCCGTTCCCTTAAACTGTATACACAGCGTGTAACAGATGACCAGGCATCGTTATCTACATTAAAAATTAACAGTAAAAAAGGAATGTCGTTATTTTCGACACACCCTGATTTAGATGATCGTATCAGCAGATTAGAAGCAAAATAAAGGTGAGAAGGATGGCTTAGTCGTCATCCTTTTTCCTTTTTATATCAACAGATATATTTGATACATAGAGATGGTAAGTTTTGAAACCATTACAAAAGAAATTTACCTTTTCAATTCATACAATATTCTTTATGATAGGAAACATGGGTGCATCAAGGTGCCTGTTTATACTGTAATTTGAACGATAGGATAGGAATGAATGAGATATGAGTAAAATAAAGCATCGATTACAATCGTTAACACCTGTGCAATTAATCGTTTCCTATTATTTTTTAGCTGTGACGGTATCTGTTTTATTGTTAAGTTTGCCAATGGCGCATAAGCCAGGCGTTGAATTTGCATTTATTGACCCACTTTTTACTGCGGTAAGTGCTGTTAGTGTAACGGGGTTGACCGTCATGTCTACAGCTGACACATTTAGTGTTCCCGGTATATTTATACTGGCATTTGTGTTGCAGTTTGGTGGAATCGGCATTATGACACTAGGGACATTTGTGTGGCTAATAATGGGGAAAAAAATTGGGTTAAAAGAAAGACAATTGATCATGACAGACCAAAATCAAGTTAACTTATCTGGGATTGTGAACTTAATTCGCCAAATCATTGTTCTTATCCTACTAATAGAATTTCTTGGTGGATTAGTACTGGGGACTTATTTTCTAAAATATTACTCCACTTGGCAAGAAGCATATTTACAAGGATTCTTCACATCAGTTAGTGCAACAACAAATGCCGGATTTGATATAACTGGACAGTCCATGGTTCTTTTTGCTCACGATTATTTTGTCCAATTTATCGTTATAATCTTAATTGTATTAGGTGCAATAGGTTTCCCGGTTTTAATTGAAGTGAAGGATTTTTTATTTAGTAAAAATAAAAGATATCGATTTACTTTGTTTTCAAAGTTAACAACCATTACATTTTTTGCCCTTATTTTCGTTGGAACGATTGCAATTGCATGCCTAGAATACTCTTATTTCTTTAAGGGAAAAGAGTGGCATGAAACCTTCTTTTATTCATTGTTTCAATCAACAGCTACTAGAAGTGCTGGTTTAGCAACAATGGATGTGAGCTTATTTACAGAGACGACGTTATTAATTTTGTGTGCGTTAATGTTTATTGGAGCTTCTCCAAGTTCAGTGGGAGGGGGAATAAGGACAACAACCTTTGCCTTAAATTTATTATTTCTTTTTCATTTTGCAAGAGGGAATAAATCAATCAAGATATTTAAGCGTGAACTTCATGTGGAAGATTTAAATAAATCTGTTGTTGTCACAATGATGGCCCTTCTAATCTGTTTTAGTGCAGTTGTGATTCTAACGAGAACAGAAACTTTCCCGTTTATCGCCATATTATTTGAAGTCTGCTCTGCTTTTGGTACGACAGGCTTATCAATGGGAATTACACCGGAGCTTAGTACAATCGGCAAGATCATTATCATGATCTTAATGTTTATCGGTCGTATTGGAATATTAACATTTCTCTATCTCTTAGGAACAAAGGAGAAAAAAGATAACTTTCATTATCCTAAGGAAAGAGTTATTATAGGGTAGATATAATTGAAAATACTAACTATAAGGCGAATTTTTTGAGGGATTCGCCCTTTCGTTTTTGGTTAATAAATGATAAGAGTCAGGCAGAAGTTAGCATAGTTTTTCCAGCTAAAGTGGATAAAACTAATTGATAATAGTAACGAAGATAATGGAGTGATTTAATGAGTAAAGCCAAGGGTAAAGGCGGAACAGGCAGAGGAACAGGAAAAAAAGGTTGGAATCGTTGGCAAGCTAGTGCTAACAAAGCAAAAAGTGCCAAACCATATAAAAGTAAAGGCGTTAAGAATCAAAATGGCACAAAGACAAGTAATAAAAGAGAAGCCGATGAAAATTAGTTGTTGATTTTGAATAGCTGCAAATTACATTTCAATGAATAAACCGGTGTAATATTTAAAAATGGTAAAACGTAGAGGCATTATAACTTCTGCGTTTTTTAGTTGTCTACAAAAATGATAATGAAACAACTTATGAATTTGTAAAATTTAATCTAACTATTTAAAATCAGGTCTACCAATATTTGGATGATTCTTTTTTGATTTCATTTTTAAGAGATTTGTTACGTTCTTTTCGAAAAAAAGTCAGTTGTTATGAATTGATGACAACGTAATCTTTGGTACAATATGTAAGAAGGAGGGAGCGCAATGAAAAAAGGTTTAGCGGCACTTGTCTTTTTCGGTTTGATGATGCTTTTAAGTGCGTGTACAGAAGCACCAACTGCTGCAGACCGGTTTTCTGAATACATAAAACTATGGAATGAACAAAAGTTTTCAGAAATGTACGATAAACTTTCGTCAAGTTCCAAGAAAACCATAACAAAAGACAAGTTTGTTAGTCGTTATGAGGGTATTTACGAAGGAGTGTCTGTAAAAGATCTAAAGATTGAGTTTGAGATGCCAGAAGAAGAAGAGATCGATAAAGAGGCAACAAAGGCCACTTATCCGTTTTCACTTTCAATGGAAACATTAGCAGGTCCAATCACTTTTGATCAGGATGTAGATATTGTCAAAGAAGAGACTGAAGATGGAGAAGATTGGTTTGTTCAATGGTCACCATCGATGATTTTTCCGGAATTAGAAGGGAATGAGGAGGTTAGAGTAAGAAGTATAGCACCTGAACGCGGCCAAATCTTTGATGAAAAAAATAATGGTCTTGCTGTAAATGGATTGGCATATGAAATTGGCATTGTACCAGGTAATCTTCCGGAAAATCGGGATGAGACGATTCAATCTATCGCTGAATTACTTTCATTAAAAGTGAAAGAGGTAGAAGATAAACTATCACAAAGTTGGGTCCAACCTGAATATTTCGTTCCAATTAAAAAGATTGATCCACAAAACCAGAAATTACTAGAGAAATTAATCGCGATTCCATCTGTCCAAAAAAAAGATGTCCCAGCAAGATTTTATCCTTATGGTGAAGCGGCTGCTCATTTAACGGGGTATATTGGGAGTATTACAGCTGAGCAGCTTGAAGAATTAAAAGATGAAGGGTATTCCAGTCAGTCACTTGTTGGTAAGGCTGGATTGGAACAAGTATTTGAATCACGTTTAAAAGGTGAGACAGGTTACACGATTTACATCGAAGGAACAGATAAGGTTATTGCTGAAAAACCGCCAGTAAACGGGGAGGATATTAAAGTAACAATTGATGGAAAGCTGCAAAAACAATTATACGATCAGTTAAAAGGTGAAGCAGGAACAGCGGTTGCAATGGATCCTTTAACTGGTGAAACATTAGCATTAGTAAGCAGTCCTTCTTATAACCCGAATGAATTTATCTATGGTTTATCATCCTCTGAATACACTGCATTATCAAAGGATCCACTTAAGCCGTTAATGGCTCGGTTTAATAAAACGTTTTCACCTGGGTCTTCATTAAAACCAATTATTGCATCTATAGGCTTAGAAGCAGGTGTATTAAATCCTGAAGAGGAGAAACAAATAAATGGAAAAACATGGAGGAAAAATAGCAGCTGGGGGAATTATTCCATTACAAGAGTGTCAGAGACTGACTCAAACGTAAATTTAAAAGATGCACTAATCTACTCAGATAATATATACTTTGCTCAATTAGCTCTGGATATAGGAGCAGAGGGAATGGTAAATGGATTGAAAAAGTTTGGATTTGAAGAAGAAATCGACTTTCCTTTTCCAATCTCAACCTCAACTATTTCAAATGAAAATCTTTCAAATGAACAGCTATTGGCTGATTCCGGTTATGGTCAGGGAGAGATTTTAATGAGTCCATTTCATTTAACTGCAGCATATACAACATTTGTGAACAACGGAAATATGGTAAAACCATATCTTGAAGTGAAGGATGAGGCAAATACAACTTTTTCGAAAGAAAAGATCATCTCAGAAGACAATACAAACATCATCCTTACAAACTTAGAAGAAGTTGTCAATGATCCAAACGGTACGGCTTATAAGCCGATAGTAGAAGGACTTCAATTAGCCGGAAAAACAGGAACAGCTGAACTGAAACAATCGAAAGATGATCAAACAGGCAAAGAAAATGGCTGGTTTGTAGGCGTAAATACAAACAATCCAAAACTTCTCGTTACAATGATGATCGAAGATGTAAAAGATAGAGGCGGAAGCCATTTCGTGGTTCCTAAGGTAAAAGAAGTATTTAAGCAATATCTCACAAATGAATAAAATCGTCATAAGATGACTCAAATGAAAAGGGAATTTTCATTACGAGTCATCTTTTTTTACATGAAAGTTAGTCACTATCATAACTAACATCTTTATCAGGGTGCATAAAAGGAACTCCGTTAGGTTTTCGTTTTTCCTCAAGTAATTCTCTATTTTCAGGTGTATTCCATCCGATATCATTTGTAGGGTGTACCCACTGATCTCCGGCCATAATAGCGGGATCAATATCATCACTCCAATGATTTAAAGGAGAATTTTCTGAATTATAAAAGCTATCTCCGATCATCACTCCGTAGTCATTCACGAAAGGTTTCTCCATTTTCATACCAGTACCCTTCCAAGAGGGTGCATGGATTTGATGTGGTAATGTTTCATCAAGTGAAAATTTGTCTTCGTTTTCTTTCTTCACATATATCACCTTTCTTTCTTTCTTTATTTACTTTTAGGATATCCAACCATAGGGGGAGTGTGCTTTCCGATTTCTTCCTCTAATAGAAATCGGAAATAACGAGAAAATAAAAAGGTAGTATCTTGAAACTTATCATTTGAGGTGAGTATATTGAAGAGAAAAGCTTTTCGAAATCAGGCTGTAAAACATAATAATACGCCAACAGAAAGTCTTCCAGATGTGGAATTTGCTGAAATTAATGATGATGAAAATCCAATTAAGGGTGCAAATCGAAATTCGAAACATGGAAAGCAAGGGAAATCATCATGACACGTAATAAAATGAAAAGCAAAGATATGCAAAATCATAAAATTCCTACTGATAAAGATTTGCTGCAAGAGGAATTCGGGCATGAAATGGGAGACGTAAATGCATCTCAAATTTATGGTGCTCTAGAAGGGAATAAAAAGAAAGAAAAGAAAAAGTGAGAGGGCTTCTCTCACTTTTTTTTTGGTATGAAATTTTTGAACACTATAGTTATCGCTTTGACATCCAGCTCCGAAGCACAGGGACGTGCAAGTGCAGTCGTGGAGATTGACGTCTCGATTTAAGACTTCCTCTAGGGACTAGCTAATTTAGAATAGAAGGCGAAGAACCCTTCTATTCTAAATCGTCTTATTGCCTTAGGCTGATCAAGGCGCTTGCGCTTTTGTTCTTTATCCTACCTTTGATTCGATTTCACGAGATAAAGCTGTAAAAACAGATGTTTTTGTGTTAATAGCATCATAATGGACAAGAATAAAGGAGTCTTCTTGCACTATTTTTCCTGTTTTAACGTAGTGGTTCAAGTTAAACGGTAAGGTTTCAAGAACTGTATGTTTGAATAAATCCTTTTCTGTGAGTTGTTTTTTCGCAAAATCTTCGCCTAAGAGAAGCGGATTGTCTAATATGGAGTGATAAATTTTACTGCGATCTTGCTTAGATAATGAGTCATCCCACCATGGTTTACGCGGTTTGTATTTTTGATTGCGCAAGTAATCGTATTTCATAAAACCAGTGACAATCTGTACCTCTTCTCGTTTAGAGCTTTCAAGAAACTCAAATAAATGTTTATATAAATCTTCTAGCTGGTGACCAATTCTGCTCCAGCCTTTTTCATCCCAAAATGTTCCGAAGTCCTGGAAAAAATCAAATGGTGTTGGAAAAACCTCTGAAACCAAGTATTCAATTGTTTCATCCATTCGATGATCGTTCCAATATTTTTCTAATACATCTTCTACATGCTTAATTTTTGTAATGTCTTCAAAGGATAGAATATTATTTTTCAGAATTTCATAAGGGGAATGATCCATGTAAACATATCCATGATCTTCTGCCCGCAATCTTAAACCAGTACCTCTTAACATTTTCAAAAATCCAAGCTGAAGCTCTTCAGGACGTAATTCAAAAACATCATTAAAGGTTTTCTTAAAGGAATGATAATCTTCTTCAGGTAAACCAGCAATCAAGTCAAGATGCTGATCAATTTTTTGGCCTTCTTTTACCATTGTAACGGTTCTCGTTAATTTACTGAAGTTTTGTTTTCTCATGACAAGTTCATTTGTTGCATCATTTGTTGATTGAACACCTATTTCAAATCTAAACAATCCTTTAGGGGCATTGTCATTTAAAAATTGAATAACCTCTGGTCTCATAATGTCGGCCGTAATCTCAAATTGAAATACGGTGCCTGGCTTGTGTTCATCAATTAGAAATTGAAACATTTCCATTGCATAACTGCGGCTTATATTAAATGTACGGTCAACAAATTTAATCGTTTTTGCACCATGTTCCATTAAAAAGCGAATATCTTCTTTTACTTTTTCACGATCAAAATAGCGAACACCTACCTCAATGGAGGAAAGGCAAAATTGACAGCTGAATGGACACCCACGACTAGTTTCAATGTACGTAACGCGCTTTGAGAGCTGAGGTAAATCTTCTTTAAAGCGAAATGGAGAAGGTAATGTTTTTAAGTCAATTTTATTACGTTGTGGTTTAATGTGTATTGTCGTTTCTTCACGATAGGCAATCCCACTAACATTTGCAAAGTTTTGTTCACCATGCAATTCATCTAATAGTTGTTTAAAGGATTGTTCTCCCTCACCAATGATAATAAAGTCAACTTCAGGAATTTTTTCCATCCACTCTCTCGTATCATAAGTAACTTCTGGCCCACCTAAAACTATGGTCAATAAAGGATTGATCTTTTTTAACATTTTTACCACTTTAATTGTTTCTTCAATATTCCAAATATAGCAGCTAAACCCGATAACCTCTGGCTTTTTTGCATGAAGGTCAGTGACAATATTCATAGCGGGATCTTTGATTGTGTATTCGGCTAACTCTACTGCATACTCAGGCTCTGCATATGCTTTTAAATAGCGAATTGACAAACTAGTATGAATATATTTAGCATTTAATGTTGATAAAACAGTTTTCATTTTCACACCACTTCTATCTGATTTTATAAAAACATTGCATAAAGCGTTGCAATCAATTATTTATTTTACCATATTGCTTCAATTGGGTATATAACCACAGTATGGAAGGAATTCCAGGCTTTTAAACCAAAATGAGACATTCCCCTTTAAAGGAAAATGCCTCAATAGAAATGAACATTATTTATTTAATAAAAAGGGCTTTATATACAAATGAGACGGCTTCAACTCAATGATCGGGCTCGTAATTTCTTTCACTGTTTTTGTTGACAAAACTGTTGTTAACAAAATTGATAGGATAGTAAGCAAGGCAATACTTTGATAATCACCTAACCACTGAATGGCTTCGCTATTTCTCATATACTGAATGATAAACCCATGAAGAAGGTATACATAGAATGTTCTCGTTCCCCACTCTGTGTAAAAAGCATGTTTGGTAGGGATTAACGATAAAAAACTAAGAGATGTAATCAATGTTAACGTGTAAAAGCCCATTCGAATAAAACCATTAAAAATCGAAATCTCCCCAAACTGTGAATAAGGCTTTGAACCAAATAACCATTCATAATCAAAGTCAAGATAAAAATAAGAAACGAATGTAATGGTTAGCAATATCACAGCAATAACTCGAATATTTGGTTTGGTGATATACGTAAAATGCTCTTTCTTTAAATAAAAACCAATTAAAAATAATGGGAAAAACACAAATGTTCTTGATAAACTTAAATAATTACTTACGATGTCAAAATATCCTATGGCAATTCCGATTGTAAATGCAACAAATAACGCCCATTTAGGAGAAAGCTTTGTTGCTCCAAATAAGAAAACATTCCAGAAAAATAAACTGACTAAAAACCATAATGACCAGTGAGGATCTAACGGATCTAGAACACTTGCCCCTTGTTTTGCAATTGCAAAATAGTAAACAGAATAAATTCCTTGGAAGATAAGATAAGGCAAAATAAGCTTTTTCGCAATTTTCCCTACATACCCCTTTTTATTAAAACCTTTTGCAAAATAACCAGAGATTAAAATAAATGCCGGCATATGGAATGTATAGACAAATTTATAAATCGTCAGCATAATATCACTTTCATCGATAAATGGCCGGATAATATGCCCAAAAACCACTAAAAAAATCAAAAAGAATTTTGCATTATCAAAATAACTCAAACGATTTTTCATTAATTTATCATTCCCCTTGAAGTAGTAAATCGTAAAATTATCTTTTTTTATTCCCTAATCGTGATGGAAATAAACATTGTTTTCCCACATAAACTTAGTGTACTTATTACAGTGTTTTCGATAGAGATTGTTTTTTTATTAGGGACGTAATAAAGCTGTCATCTAGTTGTAAAAAGATGACAGCTTTTGTGAATATTCGCTTTGAAATTGTTTTAAAATAGGACCTTTGTACAATTGAAAGAACAGAGCATGCTCGAGCTGCACAACTATTCCCACTACTTATTACAACAAAGATTATACAAAACATCTTATTATATTACACCTTTTACAGTAAAAAAGAAACAATTTCTATCATTTTGTAGATAGGTGAAGGACAATGAAAGAACTTGTAGAATAGAACTTATAGAAGAAAGTTTGTCATCAATAGGGGTGAATGAATTGAAACAAACGATGGAGGATCACGAAATCGTTACCTTAAAAGCACAATTAGCTAAATTAGAAGAAGAAAATGAAATGCTAAAATCTAAGTTACTGCAGCACGAAAATATTCTAGAAGGTGCATTAGATGCGGTAGCTATTTTTGATGAAAATATGAGATTTATTGATGTGAACTCTGCTGCATGTCACATGTTTCAATTAAAGAAAAAAGAGTTATGTCAAAAAAGCCTGTACGATTTTTTATCATTGATTCCAAAAAATCAATTGAACCAAATGTTGGATACAATTTATCAGGATAATCCTAATAGAAATGAACTAATTGTAAAGCTTGAGAATGGACAGGTTAAGTTTTTAGAGATTTCTGTACGCAAAAAGGCGATAAACGGATATGACCTGGCTATGATCAAAGATGTGTCATTTAAAAAAATGCTTGAGCGCGAAAGAACGATCAATGAACAGCTTTTCAAAGACCTCTTTCACCGAGCAGTAGATGGAATTGTCATTTTTGATCAAGATGGAGCATTTATCGATGCCAATGGAACCTTTTGTACAAGCTTTGAAATTAATAAAAACCAATTGAAATCATTTGTTTTAGGAGATTTTATTGATGAACCTGATCTATATAAATTGGATCGACTATGGAATATGTTAAAAGAAAATGGGAGTGCAAAGGGAGAACTCCCAGTGTTACTTAAAAATGGAAGTAAAAAGGTTTTTGAGTTTACTACTACATCAAATATTATTAATGGTTTCTATATGGCTATTATGCGGGATATTACTGAAAAACGATCAATGGAGATGAAGCTATATAAAAGTGAGGAACGTTTTAGAGAAATTTTTGAAAACGCCATTGATGCTATTGTGATTTGGGAAAAGAATGGTCAAATTCTAAAAGTCAATCAAGCTGCAAGTCGAACCTTTGAACTTAGTGAAACAGAACTTGTTCAAAGAAATATTTTAGACTTTGTGGATCAAAGTTCATCTAGTTTTCGTCGAGTGAAAAAGGAATATTTTCAAACAGGGGCTATCAGAGAAGAATTGCTTTTTCATATGCCAAATGGTCAAAATAAAGAACTTGAGTTTACGTCTAAAATGGACATTTTAGACGGACATCATCTTACAATTTTTCGTAATGTAAGTGAAAGAAAACGAATGGAAAAGGTCTTAAGGGAAAGCGAGCATAAATTTAGGAATATATTTAACGCAGCAATGGATGGTATTATCTTATTTAATAATGATTATGAAATTATAGAAGCAAATCCTACTGCAAGGAAAATATTGAATCTTTCGTCAAGTGATATAAAATCGTATAAAATTTGTGATATCCTTTTTTCAAGGATGGATGATCTCTATCAAGAAGAAGAGCTAGATTTCTATGAGGCTAAAACTCAGGAAGCAATCTATACCTTTGATAATGGGGAAGAGAAAATATTAGAGATTTCGTTAAAACATCATATAAATGAAGATATGAATCTGGCAGTGTTTCGGGATGTAACAGAAAAGCGGGAATTAGAAGAACAATTGCGAAAATCAGATACATTAAATGTTGTTGGAGAACTTGCAGCAGGAATTGCACATGAAATACGCAACCCAATGACAGCATTAAAGGGATTTATTCAACTTTTACAAGGAAGTGTGAAAGAGGACTTTTCTATGTATTTTAATGTCATCACGTCAGAGCTAAGTAGAATTGAATCTATCATTACAGAGTTTCTCATCCTTGCTAGACCCCAGGCAATTAAATTTTCAAAGAAAGATCTCGGCATCATCATGAAAGAAACAACCGAATTGCTGAACGCCCAAGCTATACTCGTCAATGTTCAAATGATACTTGAAATCGAAGAGAATCTTCCTTTAATCTATTGTGAGCCGAATCAATTAAAGCAAGTGTTTATTAATGTGTTAAAAAATGCAATTGAAGTTATGCCAAATGGTGGTCAAATTGATGTGAAGATTAAACAAAAGGATCAGGATAATCTTTTGGTATCCATCACAGATAGAGGGTCAGGTATCCCAGAGGATAAAATCAAACGGCTAGGGCAACCTTTTTATACAACAAAGGAAAGAGGGACTGGTCTTGGCTTAATGGTTAGCTATAAAATTATTGAAGAGCACCAAGGGCAAGTAGATGTAGAAAGTGAAGAAGGAAAAGGAACAACTTTTCATATAACGTTACCTATTAGACAATAACATGTTAATAGGTTATTTTTTCGTGAGCTTATAGAATAAGAAAAAGACAAATGAGGGTTTTTATGATTTATTATGGTTTTTATGATTCACCATTAGGAAAATTAACTATTGTTTCTAATGGTGAAAAAATAACGAATTTGTTTTTAACAACAGAAAAATTTGATTCTTTTCGGTCAGGAAAAACTTGTCTCTTTGATCATGAAAAGCGATGTAATGTATTACAGAATGCGATCAGACAATTACATGAGTACTTTCATGAAGGGAGAAAAGAATTTGATTTACCATTGGAGCTTATTGGAACAGACTTTCAAAAAAGGATCTGGGATAAACTAAGAGATATTCCTTTTGGGAAGGTTTGCAGCTACCAAGATATAGCGATTGGTATCGGTCAAAAAAATGCCGTTCGAGCAATTGGACAAGCAAATAAAGCAAATAAACTTCCTATTTTGATTCCATGTCACCGAGTCATTGGTAAAAACAAAAAGTTAACGGGATATGCTGGGACAAAAACCGAGTTAAAAGCTATTTTGCTAACTCATGAAAAGGTATTATTTCAAGAGTAACTCATGACTTGTCACATTATTGACTTCGTAACATATTATGTCATTAAGAGAAAAAAGTTGCGTAAGGTAAAGAAAGGGGCAAGTCATATGTTTTGGCCAAACAAACGTTATCAAAAAGTGTATTTTTATTCTATTCTGTTGTCAAAGCTACACGTCTTAACAGAGCAAGAAAAAAGCAATCTTCTTCAAAAAAATCCCGAAAACTGATTGTAAGATAATCAAAAAGAACAAAGTGGCACGAGACAGGAGTGAACACTTTGTTCTTTTTATCTTATTTTAGAATTGTTAGGACTTCGCAACAAACTTTCACTTACTAGTTACTTTTGGAATAATGTTGAAATACTTTTCGTATAATCACCAGTTAAAATACCTTTTTCAGTAATAATCCCAGCAATTAATTCATTCGGTGTGACGTCGAATGCTGGATTAAATACTTTTACACCTTCTGGGGCTACTTGAACTCCATGAATATGCGTAATTTCTTCTGAGTGACGTTCTTCAATTGGTATTTGATTTCCGTCTGTAATGGCTATGTCGAACGTTGATAATGGTGCTGCTACATAGAACGGAATGTTAAAGGCTTTTGCGAGTAGTGCAAGATTAAAGGTTCCAATTTTATTTGCTGTATCACCATTAGCAGCAATTCGATCAGCACCAACGATCATTGCAGAGATGTTCTTTGATTTAATAGTGTGTGCCGCCATATTATCCGTAATTAATGTGACATCAACACCTGCTTGCATCAGCTCCCATGTGGTGAGGCGAGCTCCTTGAAGAACAGGTCTGGTTTCACATGCAAATACACTTAAATGTATATTCTTTTCCTTTGCAAGATAAAAAGGTGCGAGAGCTGTTCCATATTTAGCGGTTGCAATAGAACCTGCATTACAAATCGTCATAATTCGATCTCCATCTTTAAAAACAGATAGAGCATGTTCACCAATTGATTGGCATACTTGTTCATCTTCAGCTTCAATTGCTTTTGCCTCGCTTAGGAGTGTTGCCTTTGCCTTATCAATATCTGTTACTTCTTTAACACTATTCATCAATCGATCTAATGCCCAAAAAAGGTTTACAGCTGTTGGTCTTGAACTAGCTAGATAATTACGATGTTTTTCTAGATTACGAAGAAAACCTTCATAAGTATGTGAAGAATCAAGCTTAGCTGCTAATGCTAAACCATATGCTGCAGTAATGCCGATTGCAGGAGCTCCTCTAACCTTTAAAGACTGAATAGCTTCCCAAACATCTTCAACTGTTTTTAGTTCGAGGTATTCAGTAACCTTAGGGATTTTTTGTTGATTTAATAATGAAATATACTCACCCTTCCAAAGAACAGAACGAGGTATAACGAAATTTTGTGCAGTCATTTTTATAAAAACTCCTTTAGTTTGCTATTTCATTAGTTGACTTGTACGGCGGTTTGTTTAACATATTCTTTAAATTGCTTTGGAGATGTAATCGATTTTCGGTTTTTGATTAATTCACTTCCTAAAGAGAGAGCAACCTGCTTTGTTGCAATTCTTCTTTCACGTGGTTCGATTGTATCTAAGTCAGCAACATGTGCTAATCCGATTGTACGACGAATAATTTCGCAACCGGCAAATCCAACGGCTTCTTCAAATATTTCAGTTAAAACATATTCTAAATAGCCATCTACTTTGGTGAAAATTTCAAGGGCATCTTTGTTCCATGCTAGAGAAAATTCTGCCACAAATACATTCCACGTTGTTTCAATATGGTTATAAATGACTTCTTGATTCTCTGGATCACGAGCTAGTGCATTAAAGAGAAGGTTAGCAAATACTTGCCCCACATCAAAACCAATAGGCCCAAAATAAGCAAACTCTGGATCAATAACTTTTGTTTCGTTTTCATCGGCAAAAATACTACCCGTATGTAGGTCACCATGAACGAGTGCTTCAGCCTTTGTTAGAAAAAGCTGCTTTAACTTTGCTACTTCTAATTTTAAGGCTTGATCTTCCCAAAGCTTTTCCACATCTTGTTGAAGTTCTGTCTCATATTCATTTGTTTCATGATCAAAGAAGGGATCTGTAAAGACAAGGTCTTCTGTTATTTTACATAGGTCAGGGTTAATGAATTGTTTGACCAAAGCTTTTTTATAATGTTGATTTACCCCATAATCAGATGTATAGAATAATGTTTTAGCTAAAAATTCTCCAATATGTTGAGATAAAAGTGGTAAGTCCTTACCTTCTATCAAAGCAGCTCGAGCGATTTGTAAGTGTGACAGATCTTCCATAATGGTGATGGCAAGGGATTCATCTGAATAAAACACTTTTGGTACATATTGTGGAACAAATTCTGCTTGCTTAAGAAGAGCATTTGTCTCGATTCTTGAACGATCTAACGTTAATGGCCAGCTTTCACCAACAACCTTTGCATACGGTAAAGCCTGTTTAATGATGATGCTTTCACCATTTTCATTATGTGTCACTTTAAAAACTAGGTTTAAATTCCCGTCCCCTATTTCATTACAAGTTAATTGACTGTTCTCATCAAAAAGCTGCAGCTTTTTTGCTAAAGCGATTGCTCCGTTTTCATTTAATGGTTCATAAGCTGAAGATTTTTTATTTGCGCACATTTGAATGACCTCCAAGTAATATTATGATTGGAGGCTTTTCTAAAATAAGAAAAGCCTCTTTCCAGATTGAAAGAGGCTTGAAGTCATAGCTTCGCACCTCTCATCTTTCAGAAAGTTTCCTTTCTGGTGGAATTAGCACCGTGCCCTACTGGTCATAGACCAGATTTATTTCATAACGGTTGAAATACGGTCGGTTGCTGCGGCGTCATTGGGCCAAGTCCCTCTGCCAACTCTTGATAAGAGATTATTTTTAAAAATAATAGATTTTTTTATTTTATTTAGGTTTTAATGCTTTCCTAGAAAAATATAACGCTTGATTAGCATATTATCAATGTTCCTAAGATTTTGTCAATAGAAAATCTATAGAATTGCCTAAATATTTGTGAATTTATTTGTGTGATCAAAATGTATTTAATTTAAGGGTAGTAGTAAAAAACCAATGTTTTGACTATAAGAAATTGAAGGTAAAGAACACCTTCTATTCCTGCTTCTCCTATACTTGTCGCCTAATACTAAGCTAAGCGCCTTCGCCATTTTCTAATAATATTCAGGAAGACGATCATCAAAGATTGGAATTTGACTGCGAACTTGCTTAACTAACTCAATATCCAATTCAGTTGATATCATGCCTGGATTTTCATCTGCCTCAGCTAGGATATTTCCCCAAGGGTCAATGATAATGGAATGTCCCGCAAATTCATTATTAGGATCAGTGCCTGCTCTATTGCATGCCACAACATAGCATTGGTTTTCTATCGCTCTTGAGAGTAGAAGTGTTTTCCAATGATGTAGACGGGGCATTGGCCATTCTGCTACAACAAATAACACTTCTGCACCTTGGGTTGTATGAGTACGAATCCACTCTGGGAAACGAATATCATAGCAAATAACACCCGCACTTTTTATTCCGCCAAGTTCAAATAGTCCTTTTTCACTTCCTGCTGTTAAGTAATGATGCTCGTCCATCAGTTTGAATAAATGAAGTTTGCTATATTCGTGGATAACTTGACCAGTATTGTCGACAATAAACATTGTATTTGTGACGTGACCTTCATTTTTTTTAGCAATGGAACCGCCAACGATGTGAACAGAATATTTTTGTGCAAGGCCGCTTAAAAACATTTTTGTTTTCTCACCATTTTGATCAGAAATTTCATCTAATCGTGTCAGATCATATCCTGTTGTCCATAGTTCTGGCAGAACGATCGTCGTTGATTTTTCCCGGTTTACAGCTAAGGCAATCTTCTCTTCAACTTGTTGGTAATTTAAGTCCGGATCACCGAATTTGATATCTAATTGAATACACGTAATGATAGGTTTCATTTGGTTCACACCTTCATTTTTAAAATTTTTTACTTTACAAGTTGTTACTAACAATATATGATTTGTGACTAGAATTTCAAGAATTTTTTGAGAAGGTGTCGAAAATGAAAATATTTGAACAATCGGAATTATTAAATACATTACCGAAGCAGTTTTTTGCGAGCCTTGTTGCAAAAGTGAATAACATAATTGAGCAAGGTCACGATGTCATTAATTTAGGTCAAGGGAATCCCGATCAGCCAACACCGGGACATATTGTTGAAGCAATGGAAAAAGCAGTAAAAAATCCAAACTATCATAAATATTCACCGTTTCGTGGCCAATCATTTTTGAAGGAAGCGGTCGCTACATTTTATAAAAGAGAATATGGAGTTAATATTGACCCACAGTCAGAAGTAGCCATTCTCTTTGGAGGAAAAGCAGGTCTAGTAGAAGTTCCGCAATGTTTGTTGAATCCAGGAGATGTTGTGCTTGTACCAGATCCTGGTTATCCTGATTATTGGTCTGGAGTGGAATTAGCTCGTGCAAAAATGGAACTCATGCCATTATTAGAGGAAAATCAATTTTTACCAGATTACGGAAGCCTGCAAAAAGAAGTGATCGATAAAGCGAAATTGATGTTTATTAATTATCCGAATAATCCTACTGGGGCAACGGCAACCGAAGAGTTTTTTGAAGAGACTGTTCAGTTTGCAGAAAAACACGATATTTGTGTTGTTCATGATTTCGCGTATGGCGCGATTGGATTTGACGGAAAAAGGCCGGTGAGCTTCTTGGAGACGAATGGAGCAAAAGATGTCGGAATTGAAATTTACACATTTTCAAAAACCTATAATATGGCAGGTTGGAGAATTGGGTTTGCTGTCGGTAATCCGTCTGTAATAGAGGCACTTAATTTGTTACAGGATCATATGTATGTGAGTGTATTTAGCGCAATCCAAGAAGCAGCTGCACATGCACTTTTAAGCCCGCAAACATGCGTTAAGGAACTAAATGCTATGTACGAGTCTAGACGAAATGCACTTATATCTGCTTGTCATGAAATTGGGTGGAAAGTAACTGCACCAGCCGGATCATTTTTCGCATGGCTCCCAGTCCCAAGTCAATTTGAATCTTCACAGGCTTTTTCAGATTATTTGCTTGAGAATGCTCATGTTGTCGTAGCTCCTGGTGTTGGGTTTGGAGAATTTGGTGAAGGGTATGTTAGGGTTGGATTATTAACAACAGAAGTAAGACTTAAAGAAGCAGTTGAAAGAATAAAACGATTAAACATTTTCTAATTTACCATGTATCTTACTTTATTCTTTTAGCCTTGACATGCTATATGTGATCTGTCATAATTCTTATTAATTTCAAAAAATGAACGTTTCGTTCTTATCAAGAGCAGGTGGAGGGACTAGCCCTATGAAGCCCGGCAACCGACTTGACATCCTGTTAAGCACGGTGCTAATTCTTGCAGCATATGCTGATAGATAAGGGAGATTGCTTATTACTTATGTGCGTAAAAAAGCCCCTTTGATCTATTCAAAGGGGCTTTTTTTTCGCTTTAGTTAAACATGATCTTAAATTAAGAGAGAAGGCTCGATGTTGAAACGAAATGTTCAAGATTGACTAAAGGAATCAAATGCATTAGCAAATAAATGATGTTAAAATTAGTATGATAAATAGAAAGATTCAGAAAATGTCATATGTATTGAGAAAGTAGGGTTATTTAGTGAGTGAAGTTATTGCTACATATCTTGTACACGATGCAAAAGGTGATTTACACAAAAAAGCTGAGGGTATTGCATTAGGTCTAACAGTTGGCTCTTGGACAGAACTCCCTTTACTTGAACAAGAGCAATTAAAAGCACATAAAGGTCGTGTATTAGAAGTCAGTCAACTAGAAAGCTGTGAGAAAACAAACCGATATCTTGGAAAGCCTGTTACAAGAGGGGAAATCAAGATTGCTTATCCAAGCTTAAATTATAGCCACGATCTGCCAGCAATCTTAACGACTGTTTTCGGTAAATTATCTCTTGATGGTGAGGTAAAGCTGCTTGATTTAGAGTTTTCGGATGAGATGAAAAAAACTTTTCCGGGACCCAAATTCGGTGTAGCAGGTATCCGTGAATTAGTTGGAGTCAACGATCGACCACTCTTAATGAGTATTTTTAAGGGTGTCATCGGGAGAGATATTTCGTATTTAAAGGACCAATTAAAGCAGCAGATTTTAGGTGGAGTAGATTTAGTAAAAGACGATGAGATTCTTTTTGATAATCCTTTAACACCTTTTGAAAACCGCATTTTAGTTGGTAAAGAAGTATTGAGGCAAGTATTTGAAGAAACAGGTCATAAAGCGTTATATGCGGTTAACTTAACAGGGAAAACCTTTGACTTAAAAGAAAAAGCGAAAAGAGCAACTGAGCTCGGAGCCAGTGTATTGCTATTTAATGTATTTGCATATGGTTTAGACGTGATGCAAAGCTTAGTGGAAGATCCAGAGATAGCTGTCCCAATAATGGCGCATCCAGCAGTTAGTGGTGCATCAACAGCATCAAGCTTATACGGATTCTCAAACTCATTGTTATTAGGGAAGCTAGTTCGTATGTCTGGTGCTGATTTCTCTTTATTCCCATCACCATATGGAAGTGTTGCATTAGATCGAAATGTAGCACTTGGGATTGCCGAAAACTGCTTAAATGAAGATGGATTTAAGCAAGCATTCCCGGTTCCATCTGCTGGTATTCATCCAGGATTAGTTCCAATATTAGTAAATGATTTTGGGGTGAATTCAGTCATTAATGCTGGTGGCGGAGTTCATGGTCATCCAAATGGAGCAATTGGGGGAGGACAAGCATTCCGTGCTGCTATTGATGCCACTCTTTCCGGTATCACACTAAAAGAAGCAGCTGAAAAGAGTGAAGATCTTAAGCTTGCCATTGATTTATGGGGTGCCAAAGAGGTGAGCAAATGAGTGACAAAGTAATTATTTGTGACTTCGACGGAACAATTACCGAGACAGATAATATTATTGCGATCATGAAAGAGTTTGCACCACCAGAATGGGATGCTCTTAAAAATGGAGTTCTCTCACAGGAGATCTCCATTAAAGAAGGAGTTGGGAAGATGTTTCAATTACTTCCCTCTTCATCAAAAACACAAATTGTGGAGTTTATCCTTCAGCATGCTGAGATTCGTCCAGGTTTTCAAGATTTTGTGCGATACGCAAAGGAAAACAATATCCCGCTTTATATTGTTAGTGGGGGAATTGACTTTTTTGTATATCCTCTACTTCAAGGTCTGGTTAATGAAGACCAGATTTACTGTAATGTGGCTAATTTCTCAAATGAGCAAATCAAGATTGAATGGCCAAACAGTTGTGACGAACAATGCACGAATGAATGTGGATGCTGTAAGCCGTCACTCATTCGACAGCTTACAAATACGAATCAAAAGAAAATTGTTATTGGAGATTCAATTACAGATTTACAGGCCGCCAAATTAGCTGATTTTGTGATTGCTAGAGATCTGTTATTAGAAAAATGCAAAGAGTTACAGTTGCCACATCAGTCGTTTACAACATTTTTTGATGTAATGGACATTCTTGATCATCTAGAGGAGGTAAGTGTGTGAGTTTACTAGAGCAACGATGGGGAGAATTAGCAGACATTAAGAGAGTGCTGGCAAAGAGAGAGTGGTTCCCAGGGACAAGTGGTAACTTGGCGATCAAAGTGGAGGATGATCCTATTTCATTTCTTGTAACGGCAAGTGGAAAGGATAAAACAAAAGAGACAAATGAAGACTTTTTACTAGTCAATGGAAAGGGACTGCCTGTTAATAACACACATTTAAAGCCATCAGCAGAAACTCTTTTACATGTTGAAATCTTTAATAAAACCAATGCCGGGTGCAGTCTTCATGTTCATACCGTTGATAACAATGTGATTTCAGAACTTTATGGAGATCAAGGAAAGATAACATTTAAAGGTCAAGAAATTATTAAAGCCTACGGATTGTGGGATGAAGATGCTGAGTTTACAATTCCGATTATTTACAATCATGCCCATATCCCTACACTAGCAAGTGATTTTAGTGAATTTGTTAAAGCGGATGCAGGAGCAGTCCTCATTCGTAATCACGGAATTACTGTATGGGGAAGAGATGCTTTGGAGGCAAAGAAATATTTAGAGGCTAGCGAATTCTTATTTTCTTATCATTTGAAACTAATGACATTGAAGGCATATCGCTAGATAGAAATTCAAAAATCAAATATAAATTGGAGGAGAAAATAATGGCAGTCATTAAAGTTAGAAACACAAATGAAGTAATTGAAGGTCAAGAGCAGGTTTCATCATTCTTAGAGAAACAAGGTGTACTTTATGAACACTGGGATATGAGCAAGCTCCCATCACATTTAGTTGAAAAGTTTGTTCTTAGTGATGAGGAAAAATCTGAAATTCTAACAACCTACAAAGCTGAAATTGAAGATTTAGCAGAAAGAAGAGGCTATAAAACATGGGATATCGTTGCTTTATCTGATGCAACTCCTAATCTTGAAGAGCTTTTAAAGAAGTTTGAAAATGTTCATACACATACTGAAGATGAAGTTCGTGCGATTACAGCAGGACATGGGATTTTCATTATTAAAGGTGATGATCAAACTGGATACTTTGATGTAGAATTAGAAGCTGGCGATGTTATTTCTGTACCAGAAGGCAATCCACATTTCTTTACATTAATGGAAGACCGCCAAGTTGTGGCTGTACGCTTGTTTATTGAAACAGAAGGATGGGTGGCTCATCCATATCAAGAGGAACAAGAATTAACGAAATAATAATAAAGGGAAACTTCCATCAGTGGGGGTTCTTCATCCCCACTGACAGTTAGTTGAACCAATCGGACTTTTATAACGGGCAGTTATCCCCCACCTACCTTCTTATCAACTCAGAAGCTTGAAATGGGATTTTACTGCCGCAAAGAGTGGGATAAAAAAGCGGAGAAATTAGATCTCCGCTTTATTTAATAATTCTCGTTTTTTCTTTGTTAAGCTTTTGAAAGCTTGATCAAGTACATGATATTTCTCAGAATTAGGAGTTAATAAACTAATTTCACCCAATATGGCAGATATTTCTGTGTTCACACGTAATAATTCCTCTTCCATTTCTTGTGTAGTTGAAGAGGTGGATTCTTGAGCTGTTCTACGTTTTTCTTCATACTCTTCAATAGACATTTCTACCCGCTTAATTTTTTGATCTTCGAATACAAGAAGCTTATCACAAACATGCTGGAGGAAATAGACATCATGGGAAACAACGAGGATTGTACCAGAATAATCCTTCAAAGTTTTTTCCAATTGATGTCGGCTTGCTAAATCTAAATGATTCGTCGGTTCATCAAGAATCAGCATATCGTATTCATTTAAAAGCATGTTTGTTAATTTAATTCTCGTCCGTTCTCCTAGACTTAAAGTTCCAACACACTGACTTAGCGTTTTTGCGTTCATACCCATATTTGCGAGGATAGTCCTTGCCTTCAATATCTGATCTCGATCTGAAAGTTGTAACGCTTCTAAACCGGTCTGTGAGATATCCATATCAGCAACATCTTGGCTTAAGCTTGCGATTTTAAGTGAGGGGCTAATAGTTAGATTACCAGCTGTTCTCGATTCTTCACCTCTAAACATGTTTAATAATGTTGTTTTCCCAGAACCATTTGGTCCATAGATTCCAATTTTTTCTCCATGTTTTATAAAGAAATGACTTTGATGAAACAGCATTCTATTCGGAAATCTCTTAGTAAGGTCTTTTGCCTCGATGATTCGCTTGCCTCTTTTTTCGTTTCCTTTAAATTGAAAGGCGATGTTTTTATCCTCAGTAGGTTTTTCAACCTTGTTTTTTTCTAATTCGTTATTTAATCTTTTCATTTTTGATTTTATTGCTCGGTCGATTTTTTTTGCTTTAACACCATGGAATTCTTTCATTCCTTCTTGATCCCGCATTGTTCGATGGGCTTTTCCTGCCCACTGTTGTAATTGCTCCATTTGCCCTTCAACTTTTGCAATATCTTTTTGTTGATTTTGATAATGGTGTAATTGAACTTCCCGATTTTTTTTCTTTTTCTCATAAAAGGCAGAATAATTTCCTTCATAGGCTGTGAGCTTCCCGTTTTCCAGGTCAAATATTTGCTGAACAGTTTGATCTAAAAAGTAACGGTCATGAGATATAACGATTACAGCACCTTTGAAGGAATCAAGCTGCTCTATCAACCAATGGATCCCTTGATAATCAAGATGATTCGTTGGTTCATCAAGAAGAAGAATATGCGGATGATTTGACCAAACCTCAGCTAATGCAATTTTAAGTTTTTCACCACCGCTTAAATGTGAGAAGCGATCATTGTCCCAGGATTGATATTTTGAAAGTCCTAATTCACTTGTCTTCTCAAGAAATTCACCTGATAAATTTGAGTTATTGGATATTTGATAATCAACGGACTGTTGTAGATAACCGATTCTAAGTGCAGGATTTTTTACAATCGATCCAGCATCAGGCTCCAGCTTACCGTAAATCAAGTTAGCAAGAGTTGACTTCCCTGCACCATTAATTCCTACAAGACCGATTCGATCTTGTTTTTTTATCTCAAATGAAACATCGTTTAAAATCTGTCGATCTCCATAATGTTTATGAATATTTCGTACAGTAAGCATAAAAAAACCTCCCTAACCTAGAGAGATCATTCTAAAAAAATATACATAATCATGATAAAACAATGTATCTGCAAAAACAGATCACATTTATTTCATTATAAGGATGTATAATGTTGAAGAATGCAGACTAATCCAATTTCTCTAGGTAATATTAAGATTCAAAATATAAATGAATAATAATAGCCTGAAAAAAAGATTAGAACTTCATTGTATCAACATTCACCCTTTCCATTTTGTTACAATAAATTATATGTTACCAAAGGGGAAATTGCAACAGCTTTCAAGTTTTTTTTATGTAAAGGCTCAAAACTGTTATTATTATATGTTCTTTGCTATAAAATAGGGCTAGAATAAATTTTTATCAAGAAAACTACAAGGAGGTAGTTTAATGAAAGTTCGCTATCATTACGTAAAAAAAGCAGAGGTTAAATATTGTGATAGTCAGTGGACAGTTAAAGAGGCATACGATTATTTAAAAGAAACAGGATATAGATCAATACCTGTTTTAAAGGATGAGGGGAAAACATTTGTTGGTTTTATCTATAAAGTTCACTTATTAGAGCATTTCGTAGAAAATAGTGGAAAGGAAACAGATCCTATTGAACCTTTTATTCAAAATCGGGATGCCTATATATTTGAAGAGGACTCTTTTTTAAAACATTTTTAACTATCCGTCGTTTACCTTTTTTAGCCGTTATTAATGAACAAAATGAATTTTCCGGTATTATTACACATTCAAACATTATGGATGTATTGGAAGATTCCTTCGGTATGAAAACAGGGGGAGTGCTTTTAACGGTTGGAACAAAGGAGCATAAAGGTGCAATAAAGGATTTAGTAACAGCAGTAAAGGATATCAATATTGAAGGTTTGTTAACCTTAGATAATGGTGACAAATACATAAGAAGAATTATCATCAATCTTTCTGATAATTTATCAGATCAAAAGCTTCAAAAAATTGTGAAGAAATTAGAAGATAAGGATTTTCGAATTACAGCTATCGATCGTATCGAAAAAACAAATTAATGCGGATAGGGGACTGTCTAGTTATGGGGAAAATTAGAACAGTCCCTATGATGTACTATTATTGAAAATTTGTCACATCTTCTGGATGAATAAATAATTCAGATAATGTAACAGGCTGTGCCTTTTCTTTTACCTTTGGTACATATTGTTTTAAAACAGAAGCTGTTTTTTCTCCTGCAATGCCAACATGACCGATCGCAATAATATCCGTATCATTTTCGATACGGCTTAATAATAAATTGGCCTGTTTTACAATATGACTTGTTGTATATTGTTCATCAATAAATAATTCGTTTTCTAGGTATGGTACACCTAATTCATTAGCCAATTTTTCCACAACACTTTTTCCGGTTGTTTTACTATCTAAATAATATAATCCTTTCTCCTGACATACCTCCAAAATAATTCTCATAATCCGCGGATCTGAGGTGATTTTAGACCCCATATGATTATTCATACCTACAGCGTAAGGAACATCTTCTATAGCTTTTATGACTCTTTCTCGTACTTCCTTATTTGATAAATTACTTGAAATTGCTCCAGGTCCAAGCCAGCTTTTCTTCCCATGTAATGGTTCCATCGGAAGATGAAGAATAACTTCATGTCCCTTTTTGTGAGCAAGCTCTGCATCTTTTTTAGTAGTTGATAAAAAAGGCATAACGGCAACAGTGAGGGGAATAGGTAAGGAAAGAATCTCATCAGTTCCTTTCATATCATTTCCAAAATCATCAATGACAATGGCAACATGCTTACGATTTTGGGTATTAGGAGCTTCAGAAAGGGTGGAAGGTACAAACATGAAAAAAAGAACAGCCAATATCAATAATATTCTCATATGTGATACTCCTTTATTAGAATTTGCCTTCACTATTAGATAAGACTTCCTACTATTTTAACCTGTAAGAAAAAAATGATGTGTAAAATGAGAATGCAGTGAAAGATGAAAGGGAAGTTTAAAGATTACATAAAGTGGGAATAAAGTTCAATAAAAGCAAGCGAAATTGAGGAAGTTTGAAATATTGTCATATTTAGTCATGCAAAAGATGTCTAAATATGCGTTAGTCTTTACAGATTTGAAAAATTCTGTAATAATTTTTGTCATAGTAAAACGGATTTTGATAATGCATGCTCTTATGAAGTCCTAGATTCTCGTAGAAAATGAATGACTAGGAGGCAATATGATGGATACTGATCATATGAAATTAAGATTACTTGAATTAATAAACCATAAAAGAAAAGAAATGATTGAAACAGCAAATAGAGAAGGTTATACAAGTGAACTAGCGGTTAAATGCAGCCAAGATTTGGACGTGCTTTTAAATGAGTACCAACAAATCCTTTTAGATGAAAAGAAACCAACACGAGGACCATTTACGCAGTTTGTTCCAAAGATGAATATGTTTTCGATTCAAGGTACGTATTCTTATTAACATATAAAGTAAATAAAAAATACAGTGTACAAGCACTGTATTTTTTCATTTTGTCACTTAAAAGCTATTGATCAGAATGACCATACATAATATCCCAGTAATAAAGGAGTAGGTGGCAAACTGTTCGTTTCCATCACCGTGAGACTCAGGAATAAGTTCCTTGTAGATTATAAATAACATTGCCCCCGCCGCAAAGGCTAATCCATACGGGACAAGAAATTCTACATATCTTATTAAATAAAACCCTAGTAATGAAGCTACAATTTCTACAGCTCCAGTCGCGGTTGCAATTAAAAATGCTTTTCCCCTTTTAATACTTTGGTTGATTAAAAACAGGGCAACTAAAAAACCTTCTGGAGCATTTTGCAAGCCAATCGCAAATGCAATTAAGTTACCAGTTTCATTTTCATTTCCTGCTGACGCGTAACTTACCCCAACAGATAATCCTTCTGGTATATTATGCAACGTAATAGCTGCGATAATGAGCAATGCCTTTTCATCAAACTTTATTCCACTTCTAGTATGATTTAAATCCATATGAGGGATCGCTCTCTCCAGAGAAGTAAGGACCAATACTCCTAGGAATAATCCGATGCTTACCTCTAACAACCCACCAAATTTTAATGATTCTGGTATTAAGCCTAACATCGCAGCAGTCATCATGATACCAGCTGTAAAGGCTAATAAAATGTCTCTCCAGCGATGAGTAATGGTTTTTTGTAAAAAAAGAATAGGAATGGCTCCTAATCCTGTTGATAGGGCTGATAAAATACTACCTAATAATACATCAGACATATGAGTTTTCTCCTTTTAATAATGGATACCCTTTGTTTCCAAAACGTTACTTAGCACTATTATAGCTGAATCCTTTAATATCTAGAAACAAATTCGTTTAAAATAATCATATAAAAGGAAATCTAACGATCTTAGAACAAAGAATTCATAAAAATTTGTAACATTCATACATTGAGTAACCATGACTCTATGTAAGTATATGATGAAATGGGCTTGGTGTGATAATGGATCTTTAAATATGGAATGCCCTGAAGTATTGCTACAAATCAAGAACTTGTGTAAGATATAGTTTAAACGATGAACATTCCTAAGAGTTTGACATTCTGATTTACATAGTCTATTATTATGCTGATTCATTATTTTGAATTCAAGATAATTTTAAAGGGTTGAGAAAAATGGCAAAAACAAATAATATAGAAGATTCATTAAAGTTTTTTATCGTTCTTTCACGAGCACATAGAGCTTTTAACGATGTCGTGAATAAACATATATCGACTTTTAATTTAAATCCAACTGAATTTGCCGTACTTGAGCTTCTTTATCATAAGGGTGCTCAACCATTGCAGCAAATAGGTGGGAAAATACTCCTTGCAAGTGGAAGCATCACATATGTAGTCGATAAATTAGAGAAAAAAGGATTATTGGAAAGAAGAGCATGTCCTAATGACCGTCGTGTAACACATGCCCAAATCACTGACAAAGGGCAGCAATTAATTGAAGAAATCTTTCCGCCGCATCAAGAGAAAATAAATGAAATTGTTAGTGTTTTAACAGATGAAGAGAAAAAGCTTGTCACTGAGCTCCTTAAAAAGGTCGGTTTTCATGCCAACGATTTAATGAAGGGCGAGTAATTATAGAAAATTAGTAAAGAGGATCATCCAAAAATTAGGATGATCCTTTTCATCTATAAGTTCATTCTTTTTGCTCATGGGGTAAAACTAGAACTTCAACTCTTCGGTTTTTCTGTCTCCCTTCTTTTGTATCATTGCTTTCAACAGGTTTGTATTCACCAAATCCCTTTGCACTAAATGCTTTGGCATCAAGCTTATCATTTTCAATTAATATTTTCATGAAATTAACTGCACGCATTACACTTAAATGCCAGTTAGAATCAAAATCTGAGTTGTTGATTGGTACATTGTCTGTATGTCCGCTTACAATAATATTGCGAGGGGGATTCATAACTAGTAATCCTGATATTTCTCTTGCTAACTGGACATCTTTTGAGCGAATATCCGCACTTCCCGAATCAAAAAAAATATCATTTAAAATCGTAATCATTAATCCTTCGTCAGTTAAAGTAGTCTGTAACTTTGTTTCAAGATTATTGTTTTTAATATAAGTATTAATTTTTTCCTGTATCTTTTGTAAATTCTGCTGCTCTAATCGTTTTTGAGCTTCTTCTATATTTTCTTCAGATTGCTCTTTTCCCATATTAAGCTGCTCCATTTGTGCTTCAGGTGTTGGGCTTGGATATTCTAATACACCGGTTCCACCTGTAAAAGCAGCATTTAGCGACCTTGCTATTTGTTGAAATTTTTGTGCATCAACTGAGCTCATTGAAAATAATACAATGAAGAGGGCAAGAACAAGTGTTAATAAATCAGCGTAAGGAACAAGCCATGACTCATCCATATGTTCATCATGGTGCTTATGTTTTTTCTTCTTAGCCATCTATGCTCTCTCCCCCGGTGACAGCAGCATGTAGTTTGTTTCTTTCAGCCACTGGAAGGTATGTTGCTAACTTCTGTTCAATCGCTTTTGGAGCCTGTCCTTCTAAAACAGATAGTACACCTTCAATCATGACTTGCTTTACTTGTGCTTCTTGCTTTGATTTGCGTTTTAATTTGTTTGCAAATGGATGCCACAGAACATATCCGGTAAAAATCCCTAGCATTGTAGCAACGAATGCTGCACTAATGGCATGACCTAATTCATCTGTATTACTCATATCAGAAAGGGCCGCAATCAATCCGACAACAGCTCCAAGAACACCTAGGGTCGGGGCATAAGTCCCTGCCTGGGTAAAAATGGTTGCGGATGCCTGATGCCGCTCTTCCATTGCTTCAATTTCTTCTGTCATAACATCGCGAATAAACTCTGCATTTTGCCCATCAACAGCCATAAGTAATCCACTATGTAAAAAAGGATCTTCAACTTCTGATAATTTTGCTTCAAGTGCAAGTAAACCCTCTTTGCGGGCTACTTGAGCCCATTCTGAGAATAACGGTATTAATTCTTGTATTGTTAACGTTTTTTGATCTTTAAAGATAATTCCAAATAGTTTTGGAACTTTTTTAATTTCACTCGTTGGAAATGCGATAACCACTGCTGCGATGGTCCCTAAAACAATGATTAATAATGCAGCAGGGTTTAAAAGGACAGACGGGCTAACTCCTTTTAAGAACATTCCAACACCTACTGCAATAATTGCTAGAAACAAACCAATTAATGACGTTTTATCCATTGTAAATCACCAAATTCCTCATTATTTTCTTATGTATTATATCGGAGGAAATAGGAAAAAATTTAGGGTTTATGAAAAGAAGTTTTTAAAAGTAATATGACAAAGGGTTTGCCTTTGTCATATTGCTTTTTTAATAAACTTGTTTGGATTTTTTTGTAGTTGCTGTTTCTAACATTTCATCATTCTGGTTAATATTGTCGTATCGTTGAGTTAGTTCAATTTCAAGTTCGTATAAAAAAAATTCATACAGTTGTTTATGAGTATATTCATTAAAAAACATTTTTTCATCTCCTATGAATGATCTTGTTAATCACATCATATAGGAGATATGAAAAAATGACGTCAGCAACAGGATGGAAAAAGAGGTCATCAAAGTGTTGGAGTTTTTTCATTCTTTTGACTTAGGATAATCAACTTAAAAGATTAGAAACTCCGTAGTAATAGAAGGGGAGAAAAGTAACGACTAAATTGCTGTAGAAAAACAAACGAGAGTAATAGTTTGAATTTTTCTCGTATGCAATGGATGCTAATAAAGCGCCAAATAGACTTGTACCGCAAAATAATGCAATTCCAAAAGCTTCTCCTAATCGTACTTGAAAGAAGATGAAGCTAATGGCGGATCCATTTAAAAAAAGAAATATGAAAGAAATAAATAAAAATATTGTAGAGCTTTTTATCATGAACAACACCTCATTGCATGTATATGTACAATGCAGACATGCCATGACAACGTATGGTGGTAACTTAGGATAAATATTATAAAATAAAAAACAAGTGAGAAAATAGGATTCAAAGCCTACAGTCTTACTTGTTTTTGAATTCTTAAGAAACAATATCCATATAACTATCATCATTACAAATAATAAATAAATTAGCGTCTTCAGGGATTGGTTCCTGTAGACGATTAATAATAGATAGGTCATTACCATTTGAAACAAGAAGTGCTCCCTTTACTGAAAGAGCTGTCCTAGCATCTTCATATGTTTTCCATTCAGGTTTTTTCGAAATAGAGTATAAGTCATATCCTTCATTGCTTGTGAGCTGACGAATGACTTCACTTGATCCATTAAAGAGAATTGAACGTGCGGCGAGATGTGCTGCTGTGTCGTTAGCTGTTATGTATTCATTGACATTTACATGTGCAAATGCATTAATATGAGCAGAATTTGTGACCTCACAAAGAGTGTAAATATCTGTATTCTTCTCCTTTTCAATTCCTTTTATCATTGAAGCAATTAATAATGTGTGACCATCTGCTTGAGATGCAGTCTGTAAATCATCTGGTGAAAAGACCATGACTGATTTAGAGTGGAGAATATTGGCTTGTTCAAGGACAGAGATATTTGCTGGATTTCCTTTTACAAACTCAACTCTGTCATGCTGAATCGGCGTTTTAGGTAAATGTTCATCGACGATGACAACTCGGATATGTTCGAATGCTTTTAAGAGCTCGTCGAGTGTAATAGAGGCCTTTTTTGTCCAATTAATTAATAGAATGTGATTTTTCGTTGCAATAGTCAATTTCCCTTCCTCCTTTAATCGTTTTCGTATGCTAAAGAAGTCGATCACTTTCCCGATGAAAATACTCATGAGTCCAATGCCGACAATGTATAGAAGCATAGCAAAGATTTTTCCACCTACCGTTGTCGGTGAAACATCGCCATATCCAACAGTAGCAACGGTTGTCATTGTCCACCATAGTCCTTCAAACGGGCTGGTAAACGTTTCTGGTTCAATATAATAAATAATATAACTGCTTGAAAGAACAAGTGTTAATGTAGAGAAAATAAGTACCCAGTTGTTCATTTGTAGAGCTTTTAGGAAAAATCGAATCAAAAACAAGTTTTATCCCTCCCTGTTTAGAATAGTTGAAAAATAAACACACTATGAAAATATTAACATAAATAGAAGGCTTTTTTTAGATATGATTAAAAAAGGGATTGTCCAATTAAGACAATCCCTTCAGAATTTATTTTACAATAATGTCATCATTTTCTACATCAATATCAATTTGTTTTATTTCTTGTTGATCTAATAAGAGATCTGTGATCTTATCTTCTACTTGCTCTTGGATAACCCTACGTAGTGGGCGGGCACCGAATGCAGGATGATATCCGAGGGATGCTAACTTTTCTTTTGCTTTATCAGAAACAGTAATGGAAATCTGTTGTTCTGCTAAAGACACAGCGAGCTCATCAATCATCAGTGTTACAATTTTTAAGAGATCTTCTTTTTCTAATGAAGAAAACTCAATAATGTTATCAAATCGATTTAGAAATTCTGGCTTAAAGAATGAACCTAATGATTCTAATAGTTTGCTTTCTTCAACAGCTGTGTTTGAAGACGTTTCAAAGCCGACAGTCACACGTTTTTCACCAACACCTGCATTACTTGTCATAATAATGACAGTATCTTTGAAGCTGACTGTACGCCCTTGACTATCAGTTAATCGCCCGTCTTCTAATATTTGTAAAAACATATGCTGAACATCAGGATGAGCTTTTTCAATTTCGTCTAATAAAATGATGCTATATGGGTTTCGACGAACTTTTTCGGTTAATTGTCCCGCTTCATCGTGTCCTACATAACCAGGTGGTGAACCAATAATTTTTGATACAGCATGTTTCTCCATATATTCACTCATATCAAGGCGAATCATCGCATCTTTTGATCCGAATAATTCTTCAGCCAATGATTTAGTAAGCTCGGTTTTACCAACACCAGTAGGACCAACAAATAGGAAGGAGCCAATTGGTCTTGTTTTTGATTTTAAGCCTGCTCTGCTTCGTCTAATAGCTTTTGCAACCTTTTTAACAGCATCTTCTTGACCAATCACTTTATTTGAAAGATTTTGTTCTAAATGCTTCATTTGTGATTGTTCATGTTGCTGAAGCTTGCCAACTGGAATACCTGTTTTCGTTTCAATAATAGCTTGAATATCTTCAATAGTAACAGTTAGTTTTTCAGCAGTAGTTTCATTTTGATTTAATTGCGCTTTTAAACGGTTTTCTTCATCACGTAGTTTTGCAGCTAACTCATAGTTTTCTGCATTTGTTGCCTCTTGCTTTTCTTTTTTAAGTTGAACTAAACGTTTTTCAATTTCATCATGAGAAGATGAGCTTTGCATTAAATTCTTTTTCGAGCCTGCCTCATCAAGTAAATCAATCGCTTTATCAGGAAGATATCTGTCCTGAATGTAGCGGTGTGAGAGATTTACGCAAGCTTGGATCACTTCATCGGTATATGTGACGTGATGATAGTTTTCATACTTTTCTTGAATACCTTTAATGATCTCAATCGCTTTTTCAAGCGATGGTTCATGAACCATTACTGGTTGGAAGCGTCTTTCTAAAGCTGCGTCTTTTTCAATTTGACGATATTCCTTTAAGGTAGTTGCTCCAACTAATTGTAATTCACCTCTAGCTAAAGCTGGTTTTAAGATATTACCAGCATCCATTGATCCTTCAGCAGATCCTGCACCTACTACCTGGTGGATCTCATCGATGAATAAAATAATATTTTTACGTTTTTGCAAATCTTCAATTAACTTTTTCATTCTTTCTTCAAATTGACCTCTAATACCTGTGTTTGCTACAAGTGAAGCAACGTCTAATAAATAAACCTCTTTGTTTGCAAGCTTAGCAGGTACAGTCCCATTAACAATTTTTAGTGCAAGACCTTCCACAATTGCTGTTTTTCCGACGCCTGGCTCTCCAATTAGAACAGGATTATTTTTATTACGACGGTTTAAAATCTCAATGACTCGATCTACTTCATCCTCGCGTCCAATGACAGGGTCAATAAGACCTGCACGTGCAGCAGATGTTAAATTACGACCTAATTGATCAAGGATGCCGCCTCCACCTTGTTGGACCTGTGTTTGCGGTTGTTCCATTGCTGCCGAATGTTGCTGGAAACCTTTGAAAAATTGATCAAAAGGAAAAGATGAAAATCCCCCGGTTAATCCAGTAGGAATGGCTTGTTTATATGATTCATAACATTCATGACATAAAGTTAGTTGTTTTAGTTGTTTATTAATTTGAATATTAAGATGAATTGATGCTTGTTTTGTTTGACATTTTTCACATTTCATTTTTCAAAACTCCTTTTCAAAATAGTATTGATGGCGGAAGTCTTGACCAAATTTGACTAATGGGATAATAAAGTAAGGTCGGTTATTTGACCTTCTTTGACTATAGTATACTTTGACCTTTTTTGACTTTCAACTGTTTTGTTCATGAAAGTTTTTCCAAAATGTATTCCAAACGAAAAAGAATCATCCTGTTTTTCCCTCATATAATGATACAAGCTTGTATAACTATAGTGAGGTGTGTTGGATGAGAAAATCTTGGATCGCGCCCTTTCAAATTGCGGCTGTCTATGTAGGGACCGTTGTAGGGGCTGGTTTTGCGACAGGAAGAGAGATTGTTGAATTTTTTACAAAATATGGTGTGTTCGGACTTGCAGGTATCCTGTTAGCAGGGATTCTTTTTATGTTTGTTGGTACCAAAATGCTCATCCTATCAAAAAGGCTACAAGCTACTTCTTATCAAGATGTTATGATTTATTTATTTGGGGCTAGATTTGGCAGATTTGTAAATATATTTATGCTTATTGTATTACTAGGTTTAACATCAATCATGCTGTCTGGTGCAGGAGCTATTTTTAAGGAACAACTTGGTCTTACAGTTCGACTTGGTGTTGTTATCACGATATTATTAACAATTGCAGTTATGAGTTTCGGAGTAAAGGGGCTTTTTAGTGTGAATCTTATCGTGGTTCCTATGTTAATTCTTTTTAGTCTATTTTTAGGGGTACAAGCATTTTCTGTTGAATCATTTTCTAATATCCCTGGACAATCTTCTGCATCATTTAAATGGATCATTTCATCTTTCTCATATGCTGCCTTTAATTTAACGATGTCTGCAGCTGTTCTTGTTCCATTAGCAAAGGAAATAAATGATGAGAAAATGTTGAAAAGAGGAGGTATCCTTGGAGGGATTTTTCTCACGGCTATTTTAGTGAGTAGTCATATTGCACTTTCTACTTTACCAAATGTAGAAAACTTTGATATTCCGATGGCAGAGGTAATGAAATCAACAATGTACGCCATCTATTTTATATACATAGCCATTATTTATGGTGAAGTGTTTACATCTGTTATTGGAAATTTATATGGATTAGAAAGACAAATTTCTTCGTTCCTAAAAATCCCAAGCATCGTCATTATTTGTGGAATCTTGTGTATTGCGGCATTTATCAGTAAGATCGGCTATAGTTCATTAATTTCATCCCTATATCCAATCTTCGGCTATGTTTGCTTAGGAATGCTTGTCTTATTAATAGTAAAAAAAGTACCGGAATGATTTTTGTCTTGTGCTACACTAAAGAAAAAGTATCTCAAAAATTCTGATTTGATTTACCAATTAGTATTAGTAGTATATCACTTCAGTGTGATAAAAAGACAAGCTGCTTTAGAAGTAGTAAGGAGGCTATTTTTTATGGAACGAATTGCAATCATTTCTGATATACATGGAAATATTCCAGCGCTTAAATCTGTATTAGATGATATTGAAAAACGAGGCATCAAAAGGATATTTTGCCTGGGAGATCTTGTTGGGAAAGGACCTAATTCATATGAGGTGATAGAAAAAATCAAACAAACATGTGAGCAGGTATTGAAGGGGAATTGGGATGACTTTATCACAAAAGAAACTGAATTTGAGACATTAAAATGGCATCAAAAGCAATTAACTGATGAGCAGAATAATTATTTGGAGTCATTAGCGTTTTCACTTGATTTTTATATGAGCGGGAAATTCATCCGTTTATTCCATGCATCACCTTTTAGTTTATACACGCGAATACAACCATGGGATTCTGTTGAAAAACGGCTCAGTATGTTTGAAAACACAGATCAAACAGGCTATTCTCCGTCTAACCCAGATGTAGTTGGATATGGTGATGTTCATAATGCCTTTATTCAGCATCTAAATGGGAAAACACTTTTTAATACGGGTAGCGTAGGAAATCCGCTTGATCATACTTCTGCAGCTTATGTTATTTTGGAAGGAGAATATAAGTCAAAAGAGGAAGCCCCTTTTTCAATCCAATTTATTCGAGTACCATATGATATTCATTATGCAATACAATTAGCAAATGATGTCAATATGCCTGATATAGATCCGTATATAAAAGAATTAACAACTGCAACATATCGGGGATTAAAAAAATAGATATTGAAATGGGTGAAAAGAGTGAACATTTTATGGGATTTTGACGGAACTTTATTTGATACATATCCAGCATTTACTCTTGTTTTACATGAGCTTATAGGTGAAAGTGTGACAGAGGAAGAAATCCTTAAGCAGCTTAAAGTATCTTTTTCTCATGCAGCAAATCATTTTCATTTGTCAGAAGAAGAAATTAACACTTTTAAGAGCAAAGAAAAATCACTTTCACCAGAAATGAAAAAACCATTTCCTTTTGTCGAGGACATACTCAAAAAAGCGAATATAAATGTGATCATGACTCATAAGCCGAGGGATGAAGTACAGGTAATTTTAGATTATTATCAATGGAATGAATATTTTCAAGAAATTGTTGCAGGAGACGATGGATATCCTCGAAAACCTGATTCTGCTTCATACAGATACCTTCATGAGAAATATACTCTTGATTTAGCAATTGGTGATCGCTTATTGGACCTGTTGCCAGCAAAGGAAATTGGGATATCAACTTGCTTCTTTCAGAATCCAACACCAGGAGCGGACTTTTACTTAGACTCTTATAAGAATTTTTTTGATATTGTAAGATTTTAGCAATCATGATCATGGTTGCTATTTTTATTTCCTATTGGAGTATCTTGGTAAATTGATAAAATGGTTCATTTCTGGTCAAATTATGTTGTTTTTCTTTGTAAAAGGTATTTTTAAACGGATTATCACATATTTATTTAAGAAATCGGCTAAGTGTAACGTTTGACTGATGAGATTCTTTCGTATTATGATAATTCTAACTAAAACTGTGGGGTGATAATATGGGGCAGTGTTAAAAATAAATAGAATTATCGCATCCCTTATTGTACTCCAAGCGGACGCTGATAATAAAGAGGTTAATGACATAAATTTATTTAAGGAAGACTTAACTCTCAGGAGGTGACTCCTTTTCCGTCATTAACGGAGAAAGGAAGCTTATTTGGACATAGTGAATTTGTTGCTTGTTGCAATTTTAATCGCTCTTACGGGTTTTTTCGTTGCTTCTGAATTTGCGATCATCAGAATAAGGAGCTCTCGTATTGACCAATTAATTGCAGAAGGAAACAAAAAGGCAGGTGCTGCAAAAAAAGTCATCAATAATCTTGATGAATATTTGTCAGCCTGTCAGTTAGGGATAACTATAACAGCTTTAGGTTTAGGGTGGCTCGGAGAACCAACCATTGAACATATGCTAAAACCATTGTTTCAGCAGTATGCTCTTCCTACATCTGTAGCGACTGTGTTATCATTTTCGATCGCCTTTATTACAATTACCTTTTTACATGTAGTTGTAGGAGAATTAGCACCTAAAACAGTTGCAATTCAAAAGGCTGAAGCTGTTAGTTTATGGTTTGCCAAACCATTAATGGCTTTTTATTTTATAATGTACCCATTTATTTGGATCTTAAACGGTTCAGCACGATTTATTACAGGTCTTTTTGGATTCAAGCCTGTATCGGAGCATGAACTGGCACATAGTGAAGAAGAATTAAGAATTATTCTTTCAGAAAGCTATAAGAGTGGAGAGATTAATCAATCTGAATTCAAGTATGTAAATAAAATCTTTGAATTCGATAATCGAATTGCCAAAGAAATTATGGTACCGCGTACTGAAATCGTATCATTATCGATTGATGCACCTATTCATGAACAACTTGAAATTATTAAAGATGAAAAATACACACGATACCCAATTGTAGATGGAGACAAAGATCATATTATAGGGATCGTTAATATTAAAGAAATCTTTACTGATCTGATACATGTCGAAAATCAAAAGGCTTTTTCGATTAAAAAATATGTTCGGCCGATTATTCAAGTAATAGAGTCTATCCCAATTCATGAGCTTTTACTAAAAATGCAAAGAGAAAGAATTCATATGGCTATCTTAATTGATGAATATGGAGGGACAGCTGGACTTGTAACTGTTGAGGATATTTTAGAGGAAATTGTAGGAGAAATTCGTGATGAGTTTGACGCGGATGAAGTACCGTTAATTCAGAAATTATCCGATGCTAGATATATTATAGACGGAAAAGTTCTAGTTAGTGAAATAAATGAATTGTTAGGGTTAGATATAGATGATTCTGACGTTGATACAATTGGCGGTTGGGTCTTAACAAAACAATATGATATAAAAAAGGGAGATTTTATCGAATTTGGTTCCCATATGTTTAAAGTGCATGAAATGGAAAACCATCATATTCGTTCCCTGGAAATCACAACGGTTCCTCAAGTTGTAGCAACCACAAGTTTATTAGATAAGAAAGTCGCAACTTCATAATTAAATGAGAAAAAAGAACTTACATTTGTAGGTTCTTTTTTCTTATTTATGAAACTTTTTCCAACATTAGGTCGTACTATAGAGGGAGCTCATAACATAGTGAGGGGAGGGAGTAAATTGAAAAAAGGTAAAATATTTTATGGTGTTTGTTTAGTAGGTTTAGGCCTATTCTTTTTGTTCCAAACTTTAGGACTAATTGGAGATATGTGGAATCTTTCGTGGCCGATTATACTGTTATTTGTTTCAGTCGGATTTCATTTAGGATTCTTTTTAACTGGAGGTAAAAAACAGCAAGCAGGACTATTAGTGCCCGGTGGGATATTATTTGTTTTAAGCTTGCTTTTTATGTTTGAAGAGGTAACAAATTGGTCGTTTTCACATTTTACATGGCCATTTTATCTCTTTGCTGTTGCATTTGGTTTATTTGAATTATGGTTATTTGGTGGAAGAGAGTTTGGATTGATCATACCTATTTTTATTTTATCTGGCTTAGGATTTATCTTTCTCATTCAACATTTATTTACATTTAACATTCTTTCCTTTTGGCCGGTTATATTAATTATTATTGGATTATTTCTTATTTTTGGTAGAAACCGTCATACTTCAAAGGATGTTTAAGAATTGTATGTGCCTCTTGTGGAAAATATAAAAATGCTTCGTGACTGAAGCGAAAATTTATCACAAGGGGTGTTTTGAACATGACACAATCTAAATCTCAAAAAGATCGTCAGTGGACAGTACGAAAGCAATCACAAAACCCTCATGGTAAAGTAAAATCATTTGATCAGCTAGCAGTAGAAGCAGGGAAAAAAGAAGATCAATAAGAAAAAAGGTGGGGGATTCCTCACCTTTTTTCAGTTAGTAACACTTCTTTTACTTTTTTAGGTTTTTGACAAGCTTTAGCCACTTCTGTTAAATGTTTATTAAGATAAGCTTGGTCCTTTGATAACCATCCCACTTCTTTTATTCCTTCTGCAATATAATAGGTAAAGTCCCAGACAGCTTGTTTAATAAAGGGAGAATTTGTTTGAGCAATAAAGGATAGTGCCTTTAAAATGGAAGTCATAACCGACACATCTTCTCGACCATAATGGCGGATTTGATAAAAACATTCATATAAATAATCATCAAAACTAGGTTTTTCAAAAATTACTCTTAATTGACGATGTCGATCATAATAAAATGGTGTTGCTAAATGTTTTTTACCGAGTAAAGATAGAATTTTTGCCAGATGATTAATGCTATTTATGGCTGTGTAGGGATCATTTATAGCAGGTGAAATTGCTCTTAAGGCAATTTCCACGAGCTTTTGAAGTCCAAAATGAACATCTTGGACAGGTTCTTGATCAGATGAAATTGTAATGAAAGACAAGTAGACTTTTGCAAGATCTTTATTCTCAAGCCTCCAAATTGAAAAAAGCGGTGTATCTTCATCAACATATTTCCCTAGATCCTGTTCAACCTTTATGATTAGATTGTCCTCCGTGGCTTGTGTCATCAGTTTATCAAATTCGATATATTCAATATATCCCGCTTGCTTACTGTATAATAGATAAGGTTCTATGGTTTGAATTTCATCGAATTCCCAACTTTCCCAGGGAGGATCCTCTTTATAGGCATTTTCATCAACAAAATGCTTATGAATGGTTTGGATGGTTTTTTGTGTGATATGGAAAATCAGGTTGCTAACTTTAATCCAAGTGGTAACATGGTGAATAAAAAAGACGAACATCCCTAAACAAATAATGGAGACGATAATTGCAAATGTTGGAACAATAAAAAATGTAGGATGGTCATTATTTCGAACGAGCAGCAATAAAATGATCGTATAGATAAATCCACCAATAAAAATGCCTAAAACCCGCTGTGTATGATGATCTGTAATGAAATTTTGAAGAGTTCTTGGTGAAAATTGAGATAAATAGGTCGTCAAAACAACTAAAATGGATGAAAATGTAATAGTGGTCATTGTTAATAATGAAGTTGATAATGAGCTAAGAATAGTCTGAGCAAGATTCACATCTGATAAAAATACATTTGGAATATATACTGAAAAATCTTGTGTCATCAAATATCTGTCAACTATCATACTGATAATAGCTGAAATAAAGGCGATGACACTATAAACAGCAGGTAAGTACCAGAAGCTAGTTCGAACACGAATGATGATTTGTTTGATTGACATTTGAACTCCTCCATTGATAAATTCATTGCAAAAACAATTTATTCGTGATATATTTTCTAAGTTGAAAATTACACAGAAATCCGATTTTGACAAATTGGGAGAGGTTCTAGCTAAACCCTCTATAAAAAACTATGATATCTTTGATATAAGTTTTATTATAGATGGACAAAAAGCAGGCACCTCGAAACCAAATTTCGAAGGTGTTTTTTTAATTTATAAAAGTTCACTTAGAACTGAGACAGTAAGTTCAAAATATAAATCTAATATGTAACAGTTTGTGTTATTTATTCGCTGTTATACACGGAATAGAGAGTGAAGGGAACGGTTTAGATGAAGAATGAAAAGGCAGTTGTTGTTTTTAGTGGTGGACAAGATAGTACAACTTGTTTGTTTTGGGCGTTACAACAGTTTAAGGAAGTTGTAGCAGTCACGTTCAATTATAATCAACGACATAGCTTAGAAATCGAAGTGGCTAAATCAATTGCTGAGGAATTAGGTGTTCAACACCATATTCTGGATATGTCCTTATTAAACCAGTTAGCTCCAAATGCTTTAACTAGAGCAGATATAGAGATTGAACAAAAGGAAGGAGAACTTCCATCAACCTTTGTTCCAGGTCGAAACCTGCTGTTTCTCTCGTTCGCAACGATCTTAGCCAACCAAATTGGAGCAAAACATATTGTAACAGGGGTATGTGAAACTGATTTTAGCGGGTATCCTGATTGTCGGGATGCTTTTGTAAAGTCATGCAATGTAACATTAAATTTAGCTTTAGATCGTCCATTTGTCATCCATACACCACTTATGTGGATTAATAAAGCAGAAACATGGAAAATGGCTGATGATCTTGGTGTTCTAGACTTTGTACGGAATAAGACACTTACATGCTATAACGGAATTATTGCTGAGGGATGTGGTGAATGTCCGGCATGTGACCTACGTCAAAAAGGACTTAATGAATACTTGGCTGAAAAAGAGGTGAATGAGCAATGATGCAACAAATTTATCCTCAAGTACAACATCCTTACCAGTTTGAGTTAAACAAGGATATGCATATTGCAGCAGCGCATTATATTCCTCATGAAGATGCTGGGAAATGTCAAAAAGTCCATGGTCACACGTATTTTGTCAACATTACTATTGCTGGGAATGAGCTTGATGAATCTGGCTTTTTAGTGAATTTTGCATCATTAAAAAAACTGATTCATAACCGTTTTGATCACTCCTTATTAAATGATCATACGGATCTTTTTTCTGAAAAAGATCCTAATTATTTTCCTACAACTGAAGGTGTCGCACGAGCAATATATGAAGTGATTCAAAAGGACTTAGATACAAAACCAAATCAACCTAAATGTGTTCAAGTTTTTGTAAGAGAAACACCAACTAGTTATGTTGTGTTCCGTCCAAAACATAAGGAGGAACTATCGTGAAAAAAGTACCGGTTTTAGAAATTTTCGGCCCAACCATCCAAGGTGAAGGGATGGTAATTGGTCAAAAAACAATGTTTGTTCGTACTGCTGGATGTGATTATTCATGCAGTTGGTGTGATTCAGCATTCACTTGGGATGGATCTGCAAAAGATGATATTAGACAAATGACTGCTGACGATATTTGGACAGAGTTAGTTGAATTAGGTGGAGATTGTTTTTCGCATGTCACCATTTCAGGAGGAAATCCAGCTCTTTTAGCAAATCTTCAAGAACTTATTACCTTGCTTCACGAAAAGGGAATGAAGATAGCAATCGAAACACAGGGCAGCAGATATCAAGAATGGTTAAAGCAAATTGATGATTTAACAATTTCTCCAAAACCACCTAGCTCTGGTATGAAGACGGATTTTGAAAAGCTTGATCATTTAATTCACGAGTTAACAATAGTTGAAAACAACCAGTCTATTAGTCTAAAAGTTGTAGTGTTTAATGAAGAAGATCTTCAATATGCTAAACATGTTCATAAACGTTATCCAAACATTCCATTCTACATGCAAGTAGGGAATGATGACGTTCATGGTACTGATACAGAGCATCTTATTCAACATCTACTAAAGAAATATGAATGGTTAATCGATCAAGTTATTGCTGACTCAGAATTAAATACTGTACGTGTTTTACCACAGCTTCATACATTAGTTTGGGGAAACAAACGCGGCGTGTAATCTTAGAAGGTAAGGAGGCCATATCATGGCAGGAAGAAAAAACGAAGAATTAAAAGACGTAACATTATTAGGAAATCAAGGGGTCAAATATTTGTTTGAATATTCCCCAGATATTTTAGAATCATTTGATAATAAACATCCGAATCGTGATTATTTTGTGAAATTCAATTGTCCGGAATTCACTTCACTATGTCCAATTACAAACCAACCAGATTTTGCGACTATTTATATTAGTTATATTCCTGACAAAAAAATGGTTGAAAGTAAATCGTTAAAGCTATATCTTTTTAGCTTCAGAAACCATGGGGATTTCCATGAGGACTGTATGAACATCATTATGAATGATCTTATTGAGCTAATGGATCCACGTTATATTGAAGTATGGGGAAAATTCACACCACGTGGAGGCATTTCGATTGATCCTTACACAAACTACGGAAAACCAGGAACAAAATATGAAGAAATGGCACAATACCGTTTAATGAATCATGACTTGTATCCTGAGACAGTGGATAATCGATAAGAAGTATGTATTTTGCAGTCATGTGATATTGTACTGTGAATGAGTGATTTAATGTGATGTCACAGTGACGATATTTTAAGGTGTAAATGAACGATATAAGTGTGATATATAAAGACAATCCATACGGAATTTCACAGTGTTTCACTTTTCAGTGGACGTAGTTATAGCAAAAGTTATGACACTTCTTGTTGCTGGCTTGACTGCAGAGTTTTTTCTCAGTGATCCAGATTAAAGATCTAATTCTTAACTATTTTTAATTTAGATAGGTATTATACAGATAGTGTGTTATGCTCTAGTTAACCATTTGAATACCTTTTAATTTGTTTGCCTTCCCCACTCATTTTTGAGTGGGGATTTTTAGTATCTAAAAATAGAGAAATAAAAAAGGACTCTAATATAGAGTCCTTTAATAATTACGCTTTGTTTACGTTAGTAGCTTGAAGTCCACGTTGACCTTGTTCAGTGTCGAATGTAACTTTTTGACCTTCATCTAAAGATTTAAATCCTTCGCCTTGGATAGCTGAGAAATGTACGAATACGTCGTCTCCACCTTCAACTTCGATGAATCCGAAACCTTTTTCTGCGTTAAACCATTTTACTGTACCGTTTTGCATGCTTGTTTCCTCCTGGGTGGATTTAATCCACAAATTATTACTATAGTTGCTCAATTAGATATCAAAGGCGAAAAGTTTAAACACTATTCTTTCCTTACAGACCGAACAAAAATAATTCTTCTTTATCTTAACAGATAAATTTTGGAAAAGCAAATAGGTTAAGAAAACCAGCTTCAATCAGTGAGTTATTTTTCTTATATATAATTGATAAATTTACTGATAAAATATTAATTTATCATTTTGTATTATTTGATTATGCCAGTGTACTCTATTAAAAAAATAGCTAATATAAAATGAAAATGAAAATACAATAAATTAAAAGATCTTATCCAGGAGGTGCCTATTATGGAATTTCATGAAGCTTCCAACCTGCGAAAGGAATGGGAGAAAAAGGGAAATCAAGTATGTAATCACCCACAGGTGGAACAGCGATTTTTAGGAGAATATGCAGGTGATTTTGCATGCAATGTATGCGGACAGACATTTCTTTCTCGTCCATTTGGAGGTATGGATGAAAATGAAAACGGGACTGACCAAAAAGTCTAGATAATTAGACTTTATGGTTCAGTCCTCTTTTTTATATGAAAGGATTTTATCATTTCATAGATTTATACATATTTATGATTATTTCAATCGACAGAATAATTTTATCTGTTTTCATTAACAAGAGCTTGTTAGATCGTCGCCATTTCCATTTCCATTTAAAGGAATTTGTTGGTGTTGTAATACTTTTAATGTTAGATCCATAACAATTTTTTCTCGTAATGTGCTATAGCACTTAGCAGGTGTGTGTGCTTTATGAGGAGAAAAATCTAATTCAAAGAAATCAGCTCCAATTAGTTCACAGAAAGGCTGTTCATTGTAAAGTACACTGTTCTCAAAGAAATACTTATCTAATCGAGGAGATTCTAAACCTACAGGATCGATAAATTGTGCTCTTCTTTGCTCGCCAAATCCAAAGATTGGTTCATTTAACAATTCTGCAGAAATATCAGCAAAACCAGAGAAAGGAACATTTGCTGTAGTTGTGCGAATTGAACCATTGCAGTCATTTGTTGCATATTCAATGTTTTTACGAATATATCCTTCTACAAATAATTTAGCTCCAGCAGTAGTGAAGAATCCAGTATCATCAATTTCTGTAAAAGGACCAACAGGAACAAGTTTACATTGAGTTAAAAATACATCTTTTAAAACACGTTTAATTTCAGCTGCTGGCGGATTTAGCGGAATATCTGCTTCTACAACTACTTGAATAGTTGGTTCAGCTAAAACAAGTGGCACCTTGATTAGTGGGCTAACTAGATTTGGATTAACAACAGCAGGACCAGTAGAAACCGGGAGTTGTGTTTCTGTACGAGACTTCACTTCACAATTCTTTTTAGCATTTAAACAATTTGCTTTACTAGTTGAATTCTTTGGATAAAAACCCATTATAATTCCTCCTAAAAAGTAATATTTAAACTTTACACAATACCTTATTCATTTTGTTCTATTATGAATGGATGATATTACTAGTTTTATAGTGGAATTTAAGAATAGGTTTTTTTATTACTATGGTTATCTAGATATATTTACTAGAATTTACAATCTGTAATTGTAGTAAGAGGATCTTTAATTCGATAATAATCTTCTGATCGATTTGATAATTGATAGCTTTTACCCAAGCTCGAGGTGGTATTAATTCATGGTTAATGGCAGGTATATATTCTATTGTTTCTTCAATATAACCCTCAATAAATAAGGTTCCTTTTGAAGCATACCTTTTGGTTTTGTTCGATTCTTGAGAAAAGCCAGTGGGAAGAAATTGACAATTAGTTAACACTAATTCTTTGGAAACATCAATAATGTTAGAAATTCCTTTTTTAAAAGGGATCGATCTATTAAGAATTATTTCTGTTTCATAGTCACCAAGTACAATGGGGAGTTGAGCTTTTGGAAATGTATTGTTATTTTCGTGTTCAATGTTATCATTCGTATCAATTGAAGAAGAATGTTCTTTAGAAAGTGGAGTAAAATTGTTTGGTTCATTTTCTTTTTTCTGATTCAGTTTTGTTGGGTCTTTTTGGTATAAACTGGTGATTACATGGATGTTGGAATGTACAAGTTTGCAAAAAGGTTGTTCTTGGTAGTAGGTAGAAGTGATAAATTGCTGTGTGTAAATGCCTTGGTCAGGTTTATTATTATCGGTATGTTGCAAAGTGTGCTTTATTTTATCTCCATAAATGGGTTTATGAAGAAAACAATCAATATGAATATAACTTGAAAAGGGAATCTTCGTAAGTTTCATCTTTGGTCCATTTGTTGGATGTGAATTTCTTGTCATACTAACCGATCTAGACTTTTGGAGAGGGGACGAGGGTTTCATTTTATGATTTGTTATTCTAATCATTACTTTTTCACTCCTGTCACAAAATCATTACTTATTATTTATGCAACTAACGTTAATTTGCGCCTAATCCGAAGAAAATCTCTAGTTATTTACAGTGAAAAATTAGAGTGTTTTAAAGTTTTGTCTATTTTTAAATGTTATTTTTGATTTTGGATATCTATTTACTATGCCTCAAATATATTTACGATTAGATTTTTTTCATCAACTTTCGATGTATTCAAGAGATTTAGCGGCAAAACAAAGAGGATGATCAAACATGTCTTTTACCTCCAAATAGTAGAAAGGAACAAAAATAAAACGAGAAGGACATATTGTCCTTCTCGTTGTTGATTTTCTATTAAGAAAATGAATCTTTAATAATTTTATAGTTTTTATGATTAACAACGGTGCGTCTATCAAGGTCTAAATCATGAAAATTATCCATATACGTTAAATCTACGATAACGGAATTTTCATTTACTTTTTCAACAACACCTGTTAAACCATCCTTGAATTCAATGATACTGCCAACTTTAGCGATCTTCATTGCCTCGCTCCTTTACATATTCTTCTACGATTAGATATTCTCTCTTTCTCTCTAATCATTTACGTATACGCTTAATGCGGTGAGCCAAAGGCTCTAATGAAATAGATAACCCCTATTAGAATTATTTAACACTATTTTTTTTAGTAAGTAAAGCGTTTTTATTAATTTTTTCAAATAAATGACAAATAACGATTTTGTTTCCATGTAATCAAGAAGAATGACTTTTTAAGCAATACTTGAAAACTGATCATGATGGTGATTTATGTTATATTAAAAAATAGTTTAGTTAAAGGAGCGTTCAGCATGAAAGACACAGGTTTAGTACTAGAAGGTGGCGGTATGCGCGGGATTTATACAGCTGGTGTTTTAGAGTATTTTATGGAACAGGATTTATATGTTCCATACGTGATAGGCGTTTCAGCTGGAGCATGCTTCGGAGCCTCCTATTTATCTAGGCAAAAAGGGAGGAATCGCAAAGTAAATATAGACTATGTCACACATCCAAACTATCTATCTCTTCAAAACTATGTGAGGCATCGTCAATTATTTGGGATGGATTTTATCTTTGATGAAATTCCTAACTCACTTGTACCATTCGATTATGAAACCTTTTATAAAGGCCCTGAGGAATTTGTCATTACAGCAACGGATTGTCACACAGGTTTACCGGTTTATTTTAATAAAAAGGATTATGGAAATGATATGTTAACTGTCATTCGGGCATCAAGTTCATTACCATTTATTGCACCTGTTATTGAATATAAAGGGAAACATTTACTTGATGGAGGCATTACTGATTCCGTTCCAATTAAAAAAGCAGAAGAGGACGGAAATAAGAGAAATATTGTTGTTTTAACAAGAGAAGCCTCTTATTTTAAGAAAAAATCAAACATTAGATGGTTATTAAACAAGGCATATCGCCAGTATCCTAATTTAATAGAAGCAATTTTAATGAGACATAAAATGTATAATGATACGATCACACATATTAGAGAGCAAGAAAAACAGGGAAAAGTGTTTGTTATAAGACCAAGCTCAGCATTGAAAGTTGGAAGAATTGAGAGAAATCAACGAAAATTAGAAGAGCTATATTCACTTGGTATTGAAGATGCTAAAAAGGAATTTAAGCGTCTCGAAAATTGGTTGAAGGCAACCAATTAACCTGCTCAATCTTCTTGCAAATAAAGAATCCTTTATCTATAATGAAAATCTGAAAATTTCTTACAAAGTGAGGAAGAAAGATGGACAAGCAAACGATCAATGACATTTTAAATAAATTAAAAGATGGGGAATTACATGAATACCATGTAACAAAAGAGCAGTTTTTATCCTTTAGAGAGGTCCTTGTTGCTCGTGAGGATTTTAAGCATTTTCGAGGAATCGCACAGCAAGGTGGACATGTTGTCTATCGTTATTTAAAAGAGCCTAGAAGTTAGATTACTATAGCTTCTAGGCTCTTTTTTATTCGAATTTTTGCCCGTTAAGCTTTATTAAACATATGGCATGTCTACCATATTTTGAGGGGTGCTATCGATGTAGATTCCTGTTAGTCTTGTGTATGTGGCCGGGAAAATAGCAGATAAAAATGGAAAATTGATTTAAAAGGCAACCTTTAGGAGGTTATAAATCTATGAAAAAAATGATAGTAAAACTTGTTGCTGTTTCAACATTAGCTTTCTCGCTTATAGCGATAGCGGCACCACAATCAAAAGCTAATGCTGCAACAACACATCAAGTAAAATCAGGTGATACATTTTGGTTAATTGGTAAAAAATATGGTGTACCTGTAAAAAAGATTATGTCAACAAATAATAAATCATCACATTTATTATTCGTCGGTGAAAAATTAGTTATACCTCAAAATGTAACAACTGCTGAGATCGATCTGTTAGCAAGACTTGTTCATGCTGAAGCAAAAGGCGAGCCGTATGCCGGGAAAGTTGCGGTAGCATCTGTTGTATTAAATCGTGTAGATAGTTCATTATTTCCGAATGACATAAAAAATGTTATTTACCAAAAGGATCAAGGTTACTATGCCTTTACACCAGTACAAAACGGAACAATTGATCAACCTGCTGATTTATCTGCAAAAAAAGCTGTAAAAGAAGCATTAGCATTTCGTGGAATGGGCAAAGGTTCTTTATATTTTTATAATCCTAAGACAGCAAAAAGCTCTTGGATTTTTTCTAGAGAAGTAACAATTACAATTGGTAATCATCGTTTTGCGAAATAGAAAAATATCTTGAGTAAGGAGCACCTGCAGAGGGTGCTCCTTTTGTATTTCTATCTGCATAATTCTATCAAAAATTGGAAACCTAAGAAAAATGACTTAATTGGAGCGTGCAGCGGAATTAAATGAGTAAAAAAACGTCAGAAAATAATTTAGTAAATGAATCAATTGTACAAGTTGTCAATAAATTTAAAATGTCTTCTGATTTTATTCAATATAGCGATAAGAATAACAATGTTCAATACTGGTACTCGTATTTTCGTACATTAATTGATACAGGGACGCTTCAAAAGATGGTGATTCCTGCACTTAAAGATAATAATTGGCAGTCTCTTATCGAGTTGAAAAATACAATTCCGATTGAAGAGGTCCTTTTCACAACTGATACAAATACGATTAAAGACAAGCTGCTTGACGGATATATTCTTATTACGTTAACGGAATATGGTGTCCATTGTTTGCTAGTCAAGGCTACTCTTAATAAAGCTCGTGATGTTTCATTACCGGAAGTTGAGTTTAGTGTTGTAGGTCCAAAGGAAGCGTTTGTAGAAGCAATTGAAACAAATATAAATTTAATTCGTAAAAGAATTCCTGATGAAAAATTACGAATCCGTGAGCTGCAAATTGGGAAACTTTCTAAGACAAAAGTTGCTGTTTTATGTATTGAAGATATTGTAGATGAAGAGAATTTTCGTACAGTGGTACAGCGAATCAATGAAATTGAATTTGATCAAATTAGTGACAGTTCGTTTATTACTCAGATGATTTCAGATAATCATAACTCACCATTTCCTCAGCTCTTGGATACGGAGAGGCCTGATCGGGTTGCTTCTATTCTTGCTGAAGGGAAAGTAGGCGTTATGGTGGATGGTTCTCCACATGTTTTGATAGGACCAACAACCTTGGTCGAATTCTTTTCAGCGTTTGATGATTATTTTTACAATTGGGTAAACGCTTCATTTATTCGACTTGTTCGATTATTTGCCGTTGCATTTTCTATTTTGGTTACACCTGTCTATGTCGCTACTTTATCGTATCACTATGAATTAATACCTAATGATTTATTAAATACACTGGTTTCATCTCGTCGAGAGGTACCATTACCTCCATTATTAGAGGCGCTATTTTTAGAATTAACGATTGAATTATTACGTGAGGCAGGAGCACGACTTCCTACTAAGGTTGGTCAGACAATCGGTATCGTTGGGGGAATTGTTATCGGAACAGCTTCGGTAGAAGCAGGTTTAACAAGTAATATTTTGCTTATTATTGTTGCATTAGCAGCACTTGCCTCATTTACTACACCTATTTATGCAATGGGTAACACGATTCGAATGCTTAGATTCCCATTTTTACTATTTGCTGAGTGGTTTGGTTTATTAGGTATTGTGCTTTGTTTTTGCTTTTTAACAACACATTTATTGAGGTTAACATCGTTAGGAAGACCGTTTTTAGAACCGATCTATCCTCCAAGAACAGTTGACATGAAGGATGCATTAATTCGATTGCCATTTTCATTAATGTCAAAAAGACCGCAACAATTGCGGCCAAAAGATCCAATTCGGTTTTCATCTAAAAAAGCAAGAAAAAATAAAGACATTGATGAGTAAACGAGGTGAGTACCATGATCAAAATAGCTGAGCGATTTCAAGTATCTCATTTTTTAGTATTTTATTTAATTCACTCCCTTCAATTTGGAGTCGGTGTATTAGGCTTTCAAAGAATTGTATCTGAAAAAGTAGGAAGAGATGCTTGGATTTCAGTTATTATTGCTGGGATCATGGTTCACATTTCATTATGGATGATATACAAGATTTTAAAAAACTCAGGCGGTAACGTAACCACAGTCCATAGACAGATTTTGGGTAAATGGATTGGAGGGGGATTAAGTGCTTGTTTAGCTCTCTATTTTTGTTTACTAGCTATAACGGTTCTAAGAACGTATATTGAAATTGTCCAAGTGTGGATGTTTCCAGACTTGGATGTATGGGTTTTTACGTCCGTTTTTCTTTTTCTTGTCTTTTATATCATTTCTGGAGGCTTTCGTGTTGTGACTGGTATTACCTTCTTTGGGGTAATCCTCCCAATCTATGTGTTGTTTACCTTTTTGTTTCCACTGGAATTTTCAGAGTTGAATAATCTTGCTCCCCCTTTGAATCATTCATTAAAAGAAATGGCGCAATCTACAAAAAGTATGTCATTAACAATCATTGGATTTGAAGCATTACTTGTTTTTTATCCATTTATTAAAAATCCAGACAAATCAAAAAAATGGGCACATATGGGTGTTGCATTTAGTACTGTAATCTATACGTTAATCATGATGGTTTCTCTTGCTTATTTTAGTGAAGAACAGCTACAGAAAAATGTGTGGGCCACGTTGACTATTTGGAAGATCGTTGAAATGCCATTTGTTGAACGTTTTGAATATATAGGAATTGCCAATTGGTGTTTAATTATTCTTCCTAATGTTTGTTTATCATTTTGGTGTGCTACCAGATGTTTAAAAGATACTTTTAAAGTGAATCAAAAAATTATCCTTGTGATCATATTGCTAGGATCTTTTATGGTCATTTCCTTAACACAAACAAGAGAGCATATTAATATGTTAAATGATCTAGTTGGACAAACTGGATTTTATATTATGTTTGGTTATATCCCGTGTCTCTTTATTATTAATTCTATCTTTAGAAAAGTTAAGGGGAGAAAAAGATGAGGATTAAATTATTATTAACAATCGTTGTAATCTTTCTCCTTTCAGGTTGTGTAGAAAAAGAAGTTATTGATGATGTAAATTTAATTGTTGCCGTGGCATACGATTTAACAGAAAATGGAAACATCCGCGGGACGGCAGATGTTAATACATATATGAAGGATCAGCCTGTGAGAGATTATCAAATTATTGGTGAGTCTAAGCTTAGTCGAGATGTAATGTCGGAAATGCAAAAAAAATCTCAAGATCCTCTTGTTATAGGGAAACTGAAGGTTGCCTTGTTCGGCGAGAAGTTAGCCAGGAAAGGATTATCAGAAATCGTTGATACATTACAGCGTGATGCATCAATTGGAGAACGATTATTGTTAGCTGTTACAAGGGATGAAGCAATGACACTGTTGGAAGGTGATTTTGCCACAGTTGGGGCAGCAAGATATATGTCAAACTTAATTTTACATAATATTGAAAGTCGTGATTTGCCTAGAACAAATTTACATTTATTTTTATATCAACACTACTCACAAGGTCAAGATCCTTTCCTGCCTATTTTAAAGAAAAATGTACAAAATGGAAATGTAGAAATAGATGGGATTGTGTTAATGGATGATGAAAAAGTTGTAACAGAACTTCCCAATGAAAAACTACTGTTTTTTAAAGTACTCACTGATCAATACTCAAAAGGTTCTCACACCGTAGATATCCCGGATTCAGAAGACTCAGCGGTTGTGAAAAGTTTGTCATCCTCAAGAAAACTAAAGGTGATTTCTGAACAACCACTTAAGGTGAAAATTGATATAAAATTAAAAGGATATATAAATGAATATACAGGTGAAAAGATTACCCCAAAAATAAAGGGAGAAATTATTCAAGCATTTGAGAAAGAAATGGAAAAAGAAACGTTGGCTTTAATCGAGAAATTTAAAGAGCTTAAAATAGATCCAATTGGAATAGGGGATGATCTTCGCTCACAGATCCGGACCTTTAAAATTGAGGAGTGGAGAGAGCGAATACCAGAGCTACAGGTGGATGTTCATGCTGATATTACCATTTCCGAATCTGGTGTTGTAGACTAATTAATTAGAAAAAAGAATTTTGACAAAATGTAAAATTTAATAAAAAGCTTGTTTTATTTAGGAACCTTGTCTCATATCCTTTAGAAATGGAATTGTAAAAGATAAGGGGACTAAGACATCATGAATACTTTTGTTAAAGGAACATTGCTGCTTGTCATCGCCGCATTTTTTGGAGAGTGCTTAGAATTTTTTATTAATATGATTTTAGCTAGGGAGCTTGGAGAAGAAGGAATGGGAATGTACATGTCCATTCTACCGGTTATCTTTTTTGTGGTGATCATTGCAAGCCTCGAACTTCCTGTTTCCATTTCAAAATTTATTGCGGAAAAACAACGTGAAACGCATTTTTATATGCTAAAGCACACGTTAATTCTCACGCTCATTTTCACTTGTTTGTTTTTTGCCTGTGCTGTTATCGTATTACCGTATCTTCCTGTTTTTCACGGATATCATCCAAATGTGAAATGGCTTATTACCTTACTTATCCCTGTTGTATCGATTTCTTCCATCGCCAGAGGATATTTTATGGGTGTCCAGCATATGGGCAAAATAGCTGTTTCTAATTTTTTTAAAAAACTTGTTCAACTCGCCATACTCTATTGGGTTTATCAATCGTTTCAATTCAACATCGAATTAGCGCTTTTAATAGCACTAGCTACATTAATTGGCAGTGAACTTCTTGTTTGTACATATTTAGTCGCGATGTATTTTATAGAAGTTCAAATTCTTAGTAAAGAAAAGAATAAATATATAAGAGGAAGCAAAGTGCGTCGAGCACTTTTTGCTGTTTCGTTTCCGACGACAGGATTAAGGCTTTTTCATTCTTTTACACATGCGATTCAACCTTTTTTAGTAAAGGCAGCGTTAATTGCAGCTGGTTTTTCCACGGTTATGGCAAATGAGCATTATGGTATGCTTGCTGGTGTTGCGATGTCAATTGGCTTTTTCCCAGCTTTTATCGGACATTCTTTAATGGTTATGTTAATTCCAAACGTATCTGAAGCATATGCAAACAATGAAAATAATAAATTAATTCGATTGCTTCAGCAATCGATGATTATCACATTGCTATATGGTGGGATTGCCATGATAGCAATATATTTTTATGCTGAACCATTAACTCATCTGTTCTTTGAATCATCAGCTGCTTCTATTTATTTAAAATTGCTATGGCCGTACTTTCTGTTTCACTTCTTCATTATTCCAATGCAAGCTTATTTAATTGGTCTAGGTTTAGTAAAGGATGCCCTTTTTCATACAGTCTGGTCACATATTATCTCTTTCGGGATGATGTATGTACTTGGCTCAATGGAAACTCTTCAAATGAAGGGGATCATTCTTGGGATGAATATGGGAGCAGTACTTCTTATGCTTATGCATTATGTAACGATTTGTAAAAAGCTGGGTGTGAGTGTTTATTTTCTTAGAAAGAAGTTTACGTATTAAAAGGTATGTATGCAGGCAAATAGTTGTCTGTATACATACCTTTTTTTCTTGTTGGTAATAGTAATAACAAGCATAACAAGGTGGTGGTTGAAATGAATAAAGCAAAATTTTTTAAGGTCTTTCTTTTTATTTTTCTATTAACTAGTATCGAAATGAACAATATATCGAAGGTAAATGCCTTAAATGAAGGTCAAGAGGCAAGTGATTTTAGACTTGAAACTAATAAAAATCAAACGATTCGTTTGGAAGATCTAAAGGGAAAAACGATTGTCTTGAACTTCTGGACAACCTGGTGTACATATTGTCAGGAGGAATTAGCAGAATTACAAACATTTTATGAAGAAAAAGGAGATAACGTGGAATTAATCGCTGTTAACCTTACCTCATCAGAGCGAAGTAAGCAAGGTGTCCTTCACTTTATTAAAAAGTCAAACATTCCCTTTACGGTCCTTTTGGATGTGAAAGGTGAGGTTGCAGAACAATATAAAATCATTGGTCTGCCAACAACGTTTATTATTGATAAAAAGGGTAATATCAAAAAAAAGATATTAGGTCCAATTACATCAGAGATGCTTCATAAACAAATTGATCAACTGTAAGGAACAGCCAGTGTGGCTGTTTCTTTTTTATCCGTTTGGAAAGGAAAAAACTACTTCGAAAGAACCTCAAAAAGTTAAATTCTCTATACTAATGGGAAAGAATAAAATAGTGAGAAGAATTATCGTTATCAATAATTATTATAAAGTAATAATTATAATAATTATTACTTGAAAAAGAATTCGTATTTGTTATAATCGTATTATATTATTATTTATAAGCATTTAGAGTGATAAAGGTAGAAAAAGAGAAAAATATTGGGAAGTGATGATGAATCTTATTCTCAATTAGGGAGTGAAGTAGGATGCAAATCAACAGTGCTACACAAATAGAACATCAAATTGATTCGAATAAAAATCGGTTTTATATGAAATGGATCGAACATATTGAATTAATCAATGCGGTTATATCAGGAATTCTAATCGGGTTTGGTTGGTACTTTAATGTACAAGGAAATGAAAGTGCAGCGATTCCATTATTTATCTTGGCATTTGTAATAGGAGGATTTGCGAAGGCAAAAGAAGGAATCGAAGAAACCATTGCGGAACGAACATTGAACGTGGAACTGCTCATGATCTTTGCTGCAATAGGTTCTGCTATTATTGGGTATTGGGCTGAAGGTGCCATTTTAATTTTCATTTTTGCTTTAAGTGGCGCATTAGAGACTTATACAATGAACAAGAGTCAACGTGAAATCTCATCATTAATGAGCTTACAGCCAGAAGAAGCTTTGCTTATTGCAAATGGTAAAGAACGTCGGGTACATGTTTCTTCCTTAACAATCGGTGACACAATTTTAGTCAAGCCAGGTGAAAGAATTGCTACAGACGGTTATATCTTATCTGGAAGAACGTCAATTGATCAATCTCCGATAACAGGAGAGTCAATGCCTGTTGAAAAAGAAATAAATGATGAAGTTTATGCTGGAACAGTAAATGGCAGTGGATCTATTACTGTATCAGTTACCAAAAAAAGTACTGAAACGATGTTCCAAAAAATTCTAGATCTTGTTCAATCTGCACAATCAGAAAAATCTCCTTCACAACAGTTTATTGAAAGGTTCGAGGGAACCTATGTCAAGGCAGTGTTAATCATGGTTGCTATTATGATGGTATTACCACACTATTTACTCGGGTGGAGCTGGAATGAAACGATATACCGTGCATTAGTGCTTATGGTAGTTGCTTCTCCTTGTGCACTAGTAGCCTCAATTATGCCTGCTACTCTTTCTGCCATTTCAAATGGTGCTAGAAAAGGTCTTTTATTTAAAGGAGGCATCCACTTAGAAAGATTAAGTAAAACAAAGGTTGTTGTTTTTGATAAAACAGGTACATTAACAAAAGGAGAACCAGAGGTAACGGATATTTTAACGTTAGATGATGTGGAATCGAAAGAATTTTATGAGGCTGTTCTATCAATCGAAAATCAATCAAACCATCCACTTGCGAGGGCAATTGTCGCGAAAATTAATCAAGTTTTTCCTGCTGAAGTAGCACAAATGACCTCTGTTGAGGAAAAATCAGGTTATGGTGTGAGCGCAAATATTCATGGAGTACATTGGAAAATAGGTAAAGCTGATTTTGTGGGAAGAGATATAGCGGATTCTTTTCAAAACGACATCAATGCAACTCTTTCGAAAGATGGGAAGACAATTGTGTATGTTCAACGTGAAGGGCAAATCATCGGACTCATTGCATTAAAGGATGTTGTAAGAGATGAGGCAAAAGCAGCTATTCAAAAGTTGCAAAAAAATGGTGTAAAGACGGTTATGTTAACGGGTGATAGTCTAGAAACAGCAAAAGCAATTTCAAAAGAGCTTAAAATCGATCTATTTAAGGGAGAATGCTTGCCAGAAGACAAGGCCACAGAAATAAAATTATTAAAAGAAAAATATGGTACAGTAACAATGATCGGAGATGGGATAAATGATGCTCCTGCGTTAGCAACAGCAGATGTAGGGATTGCAATGGGAGAAGGAACAGATGCGGCTCTTGAAACAGCTGACATCGTGTTAATGAAAAACGAACTATCTAAGTTAACCGACGCATTAACTTTATCGAATAAAATGAACCATATTGTTAAGCAAAACATTGTGTTTTCGATGTCCGTTATCGCTTTATTAATTTGCTCAAACTTCTTTCAAGTGTTAGATCTGCCGTTAGGTGTCATTGGTCATGAAGGAAGTACAATTCTCGTAATCTTAAATGGATTGCGATTGCTCAGAGGAATATAAATGAAAAGAGGGATACCACCGATTGTTTACGATGGAATCCCTCTTTTTTGTGGTATAGGAAATTATAAAATTCTTGTACTGTGGATAAGCGCGCGTCATCCATCTTCAAAGCACAGGATGTGCAAATGCAGTCTAGGAGATTGACGTCGCGTTTTTTGACTGCCAGCGCCTAGCTCCTCTAGGGTCTAACAACAAATGAATTGAAGACAAAGAACGTCTTCTATTCATTTGCGTTTTATTTGCTCTAGGCTGTTCAAGGCGCTTGCGCTTGTTCTTTTACATTTTAATTGTCTCTTCTGATGTTGAGACAGGAACTTCTTCTTCATCCGGTTGATTACAAACAATGATATATGATGTGACGAAGCAGCAAAAGCCAATGATCCACCCGAAGATCGTACTATAGTAAAAGGTATCAATTAAAAGCATACCTACAATTGGGGCAAGAATTCCCATCATACAAAGTACAAAAATCAAATGACGTTTTACCCATTGAAGCACAACGAACAACTCCTTAATAGGAAGAAAGATTGCATTATAGGATCATTATACAAGAAAAAGAACCTTTGTAGTATCAAGGAAATATTAAAAACAGATTACAAATATTACTTTTGGTTGATTTTAAATAATGACGTTATATCCATATTTAACTTTTTCTCTTCATGATTCAATTTATATCTTTTCCTAGTATAAGTTCAGTGTCAATTGACCTGATAGAGTGACCATTAAACCCTCAGAAAGGGTGTGCAGACAGCTAACAAAGTATAAATTTTCTAGCAGTGTGCTTTTACTTGGAAATTTAAAACCGCCATTTCTCTTGCGATCCGTGACAACTCCCTATAAAGATCCACCGTTTGCTCTATACAATTTTTCAATGGGGTAATGGTATATTTAGAATTAAGTTCATTCTTAGATCTTTTACACCCATTCGTTCAAGCTTATTAAGGATTTGATTTCAGTATTCATCTTTTTTATCTTCCTAGTTGGTACTGTTTTTTAATACCTTGTCATAAAACCAAACCACACACGGTTGATGATAATTTTTCTTCCTATTGCTTGAATTGGTTATTATTATAGGTTTTCATACTATCCATGAACACAGAATTCATAACTTGAGAGTTGATTATTTATCTTAGAGTAATGAAGGGTGACAATAAGAACCGTTTTTGGCTTGATGCATTGTGCTTTCTAATGCTGATTGTTATCATGAAATAGTAAGTTTTTTGAAGGGTAGTGACATTATGAAAAAGCGTCTAGAAAAAGTAATGGGATGGCTGAAAGATCAAGATATCGATCTATGCTTTGTCCAATCAAAGGAAAATGTTTTCTATTTTACACAATTTTATACAGACCCACATGAACGATTGATGGGGATTTTTTTGTTTAAGGAGCAAGATCCATTTTTAGTTTGTCCAAACATGGAAGTAAACCAAGCAAAATCTGCGGGTTGGTCATATGAAGTGATAGGATATAGTGATCATGAAAATCCTTGGGAATTGATTGATCATGAATTGAAACAACGTCAAGTTTATGTCCAAAGGCTTGCTATTGAAAAAGATGTGACACCTTATAGTCGCGCAGAGGTTTTGTTAAAGATAACAGATCATCCAGAAATTATATCTGCCGAGGATAAATTAAATCATCTTCGTGTTATAAAAGATGATCATGAAATACAAATCATGAGAGAAGCGGCAAAGTTGGCAGACTTTGGAGTCCAAATCGGTATAGATGCTCTTCAAACAGGTGTTACCGAAATGGAAGTATTAGCAACAATTGAATATGAATTAAAGAAAAAAGGAGTCCGTGAGATGTCCTTTTCTACCATGGTATTATTCGGTGAAAAATCTGGTGACCCTCATGGGAACCCGGGTCTGAGAACATTAAAAGAAGGTGATTTTGTTCTTTTTGACCTTGGTGTTGTCTTGGATGGTTATTGCTCGGATATTACAAGAACCGTTGTTTATAAAAAAGCAACGGACCAGCAAAAGCAAATCTATGACACAGTTCTTCAGGCGCAAATGGCTGCATTGGAAGCAAGTAAGACGGGAACAAGAATTGGTGATTTAGATACACTAGCTAGAAATATCATAAAGGATGCTGGTTATGGTGAGTTTTTTCCACATCGTCTTGGCCATGGATTAGGTATTAATGTTCATGAGTATCCATCAATGAGTTTTACAAATGATGAATGTTTAGCAGAAGGAATGGTCTACACAATCGAACCGGGAATCTATATACCATCAATAGGCGGAGTGAGAATAGAAGATGATGTTGTTATTACTCAGGACGGGTATGAAACATTAACGAAGTTTCCTAAAGAATTTTTGATTATAAAATAGAATTAGAGGATTGTATTTATCATGATGAAAATTGAAAAAAGGAGCCATTACTTACTTCTTCTTTTCGTGTTATTCCTTTTAGCAGGTTGTGGTCGCGATCACACAGCTAATCTACTAAATGCAGAAGTAACAAAGGTAGTAGATGGTGATACACTTCAAGTCATAATCGATGGAAAGAAGGAAACAATTCGCCTATTGTTAGTTGATACACCGGAAACAGTTCATCCCTCAAAGGCAGTACAACCATTCGGACCTGAAGCTAGTGACTTTTTGAAAGAAAAAGTGAATGGAGAAGAGGTTCAAGTTGAACTGGGGATAGGAGAAAGAGATAAATATGGACGATTGCTCGCATATGTCTACCATCATGATCAGATGATTAATAAACTATTGCTTGAAAAAGGGCTAGCAAGGGTTGCATATGTGTTCGAGCCAAATACAAAATATATTGATGAATTTTATGATATTCAAAAGCAAGCTCAACAAAAAGAGATTGGAATATGGAGCCTTGAAAACTATGCAACCGATGATGGCTTTCAGGATCAAGGGACAGAAGAAGATCCAGAAAATAAGGCAACCTTTAATTCTAGTTGTAATATTAAAGGAAACATAAATTCAAAAGGAGAAAAAATCTATCATACTGAACAATCTCCTTCCTACAAGGTTACGAAGCCGGAAGAAATATTCTGTACCGAAAAAGAAGCGGAAGAAGCAGGCTATCGAGCAGTGAAAAGATAAAGTTTAAACATCCATCAATGGAGGAATCATCCCCCGCTGATGGATAGTTGAACGAATCGACATTAATCCTCTACCTACATTCTTGGTAAAATCTGAAGCTTTTAGTGGGGATCTTACTGCCCGTTAAGAGTGGGATAAAAGGTGATATGAGTGTTTAAAAACGCTCATGTCACCTTTTTTTATTTTTAGATTTTTTCTGAAAGTCAAATGATGAGTGATTAGCTTATCTTTGTTGGAGTGAGCAAAAGCAACGAATAAATAGCTGTTTAGGATAAGAAATTTAGGCAAATCTATAAAGGAGGAATTTTTTGGTGAAAAGCTTTTGTTTTGAAACTTACTGTTTAAAATATTTCTTCCAATGTGTCAAAAATTTAAGGTTTACCTTAATTAGCATATTCGTTGTCGTCCTAGACATAAAAATTAAGAGGTTTGTAACAAAGGAGGATGGTTTTTATGAAGAAAATAGCAGTGTTAACAAGCGGGGGAGATTCACCGGGAATGAATGCTGCAATCCGTGCAGTTGTCAGAAAAGGCATACATGAAGGATTAGATGTATATGGTGTTTATCAAGGTTATGCAGGATTAATGGAAGGAAATATAAAAAAGCTTGAATTAGGATCTGTAGGAGATATCATCCATCGAGGTGGAACGATTTTATATTCTGCAAGATCTGAGGAATTCAAGAAAGATGAATCACAATACAAAGGAATTGAACAGCTAAAAAAATTAGGTATTGAAGGACTTGTTGTGATCGGTGGCGATGGGTCATATCGAGGTGCTGCAAAATTAACGGAAAAGGGTTTTCCTTGTATGGGTCTGCCAGGGACCATTGATAATGATATTCCCGGAACAGACTATACCATTGGCTATGATACCGCATTAAATACTGTGATAAGCAGTATTGACAAAATCAGAGATACTGCAACATCACATGATCGAACATTTATTATTGAAGTAATGGGGCGTCATGCAGGGGATATTGCTTTGTTTTCAGGGTTAGCTGTCGGTGCAGAGACAATTATCGTACCTGAGAAGCCGTATGAGATCGATGATGTAGTTGATAAGCTGAAAAAAGGGATTGCTAGAGGAAAAAAACATTCCATTATTGTTTTGGCAGAAGGTGTTTGTTCTGCAAGTGAACTGGCAGCAAAGTTAAAGGAAGATTACCAATTAGAAACAAGAATTTCAGTGCTTGGGCATATTCAAAGAGGCGGTTCACCAACTTGTTTTGATCGTGTTTTAGCTTCTAGATTAGGAGCTAGAGCCGTAGAGTTATTAATTGAAGGGAAAGCGAGTCGAGCCATTGGGATGCAAAAACAAGAAATTGTTGATCAAGATATCATCGAACTTTTAAAGAAGCGTGATCCTCTTCCTGAAGATGTATACACACTTTCTAAAGAGCTGTCAATATAAAATCAATAAACATTGATGGAGGCTGGCCAGTACTTAATAGGATCGTACTGACCAGCCTCTTTTTTTGTTGTCGTAAATTCCTTATGTAAGTAAAGGAATACTTTTTAATATTCGGTTTTTACTGACGCCTTTAAGATATAAGCCCTGCCTCTCTTATATCGTTGCGGCTCCTAGGCCGCGCCACTTTATTAAGCGTCTTGCTTTGGTATTAGTATGATGTCATTCGCAGCGCGCTTAGTTATGTATTACCCTAAAAAGATAGGGTAAAACCTATAGACAATCTATAAATCTTACTATTGTAAACAAATATTTATCCCTTTTTAAAAAATGAACAAGCATTCGTTTTTGTTTTTGCCATAAAACATCATTGTAAAGCGTATGATGGATAGAAAGAACTTGTGACAGATTTTTATTAAATTGGGGGGAGAAGAAAATGACAGAAAAAGAAAAGGCGAAGTGGATCCAGGAGATAGCAAATGAAATGATAAAACACTCTGTGAAGGATGTTAAAGGTAGAAAAGTAAGTGACCAGGATAAGGCTGTTGAATTACTTGCCAGGGCAATACATGATTTTTCGGAATTATACATTAATAAGAAAGCAGACGATGATGAGATTTTAAAAGGGATATTAGCAAAAGTGAAAATTGCTTCAAACACAATCGAACAAGTAAAAAAGCCGACAGTTGTGATCAAAAGAGTGTAAAGAAGTGGAGTAGGCTAATATAACTAAAATAGGAACACTTGTTCTATTTTTGGGTTTGATGTGGTACAATTAGGTTGCAGTTTCATTGGATCGAACAAGCCCCTTCTGAAAGGAGGTGATGCTTGTTGACCATATATGAAAGTTTAGTATCAATGTTTTCGTTTGCCTCTTTAATCATCGCTATTTTGGCATTCTCGCAAAAAAAATAGACCCCACACTGAGGCCTGCAAAAGTTAAATGTGTTGATCCGAATGAAAACTGCAGACTGTGGATGCTGCAACATCCACGGTCAATCGATTATTATTATATCACAAAGAGAAAGAAGAAGCAGTATCTGTGTACCAGCCATTACTCGTTTATCTCAAATTTTAATTCATTAAATAATGTTGTGAAATCAAACTGAATGTCAAAAAAGAGGGGGGTGTTTTCATCATTATATAGAATAAGTCTAGACTGATTGTTGTCTTCTATATTGTAAACGAATAAAACCTCCGTAATATATTCCTCGAGCCATTTGTTTTTTACATGAATTGACGTTGTTAAAGGGATTTTAATAAGGTATCCCTTCTGAGGTAGCGGGTTTGCTTGAACAGTAATGTTTTTAATACTTTTTAATGCTTTTTTTACTTCATGATCAATTATGGCTGAACTATTTTTTTCATGAATAATATTGTTTGATTCTATGTCTAAAATTTTTATTTCCTGATGTCCGTTAGCATGAACATGATTTAAATGCATAATACCGGTAAAAAGAATTAGGTGTGTAAATACTATTACTTTCCTCAAGTTAGATCACCTCTTTTTATAGCCTTCCCTATCCTTAAAATTTATTCCTAAATCGAAAAATGTTTCCCTAATCTTTGAAGAGTATTGATTGGTAATATTTAGGTTTGTTTAGATTTAAAGTTATATCAGAAGACTGATTCTTAAGTACTGAAATAAAATGAATATACTTTTTACTACAAAAATCGACAAATTTATTGACGTCCATGCTTAACTTTTGTACGATATGTTAGATTGAATGTAAAGGAGCTGTGGATTTCGTGAAGGAGTCCTTTAAAATAATAAAGACATTAAATAACAATGTATTAATCGCTTCACATGAATCCTACGGTGAAGTGGTTTTAATTGGTAAAGGCATAAGCTTTGGGAAAAAACATGGAGACATTATTCAAGAACAGAGCTATGAAAAAATGTTTGTGCTTACAAATCGAAAAGAACAAGAGCAATATAAAATGTTATTATCTGATGTTGATGAAGAAATGCTTGACGTTGTTCAAGATGCTATACGGTATATATTTGAACGGGTTGAAAAGCCGCTTAATGAGCATATTCATATTGCACTTACTGATCATATAACATTTGCTTTAAAGCGGTTGCAACAAGGGATGGATCTGAAGAATCCCTTTTTATTAGAGACAAAATCTCTTTACCCTTTTGAATATGAGTTAGCTACAGAAGTTATTCAGCTATTAAATAATGCGTTATCTGTAGAGTTGCCGGAAGGTGAAATAGGCTTTATCGCTCTTCATATTCACAGCTCTATATCAAATAAACCATTATCAGAAGTGAATCAGTATTCTCAGCTAATCAGTCGTTTAACGGAGGTAATTGAAGATTCCTTAAAGGTGAAGGTTGACCGGGACAGCGTCAATTATTTAAGGTTAATTCGCCATCTTCGTTATACTATTGAGAGGGTTAATTCTGGGGAATCCGTTTCTGAACCAGAAAAATTATCTTTTTTGTTGAAAAAGGAATATCCATTATGCTACAATACTTCTTGGAAAATGATAAAAGTCATGCAACAGGTCCTAAAAAAGCCTGTTTATGAAGCTGAAGCAGTTTATCTGACAATGCACTTATACCGATTAACAAATAAATAATTGTAACCGATATTATTCACGTGTTACTGATTCGATCAGGCATGAGTGAACAAGGTGTTTTTATTTGCTATTTTGGGGAACTATACCTAATAGCAGAGGAAAACCATGTTCACCATGCCTTTTTTGTGTGTAATCCCCCATTAATGGATTATTGAAAACGGTTAATACAGGGTGTTTTTTAGCTTCACAAACTTTTATTACTTGAATTAAGGAACAAAATAGGAGGTTGTAATCATGTTTAAAAATGCATTTGGCGTCTTACAAAAAGTTGGACGTGCCCTGATGTTACCAGTTGCATTATTACCAGCAGCAGGTTTGCTTCTTGCATTAGGGAATGCTCTTCAAAACCAAACACTAACTGATATAGCTCCATTTTTAACAAGTGATTGGGTTGTGCTAATTGCTAGTGTGATGGAGAACGCAGGGAACATTGTCTTTTCGAATTTACCTGTATTATTCGCTGTAGGTGTTGCTATTGGACTAGCCAATGGTGATGGAGTTGCAGGTATTGCTGCTTTAATTGGTTACCTTATAATGAATGTAACGATGAGCAGTATTTTAAAAGGATTAGACATTATTCCTGGAGGCGGGGCAGAACTAACTGAGTTCTTAGCCAACAATAGTGCTGCCTATGGAAATGTTTTAGGGATTCCAACACTTCAGACAGGGGTGTTTGGTGGAATTATCGTTGGTATTATTGCTGCTGCAATGTACAATAGATTCTTTACAATTGAATTACCATCATACTTAGGATTCTTTGCAGGGAAACGTTTCGTTCCAATCATTACAGCAGCTGCAACAGTATTATTAGGGGTTGTGATGTACTTTGTTTGGCCTCCAATCCAAACAGGTTTAAATGCTTTCTCAACGAACTTATTAGATGCTAATAGAACGCTAGCAGCATTTATCTTTGGTGTCATTGAACGTTCATTAATTCCGTTTGGTTTACATCATATTTTCTACTCGCCATTCTGGTTTGAGTTCGGCAGCTATGTAAATGCTGCTGGTGAAACTGTACGTGGTGACCAAACTATTTTCTTTTCACAAATTCGTGATGGTGTTCAGGATTTAACAGCAGGTACATTTATGACAGGTAAATTCCCATTCATGATGTTTGGTTTACCAGCTGCGGCTCTTGCTATTTATCATGAAGCAAAGCCGGAAAACAAAAAAGTTGTTGCAGGTTTAATGGGTTCTGCTGCATTAACTTCTTTCTTAACAGGTATTACAGAACCACTTGAGTTCTCATTCTTATTCGTAGCACCAGTACTATTTGGTATTCATGCTGTATTTGCAGGTTTATCATTTATGATTATGCATATCCTAGATGTAAAAATTGGGATGACATTCTCTGGTGGATTAATTGACTTCTTACTATTTGGAGTTTTAAACCCACAAACAAACTGGTGGTTAGTAATCCCTGTAGGTTTAGTATTTGCAGTTATTTACTACTTCGGATTCCGTTTTGCTATCCGTAAATGGAATCTAGCGACACCTGGTCGTGAAGATGCGGATGTTGAAACTGCAGATGAAGGAAAAGCAAAAGCATCTGGAGGAGATCTTCCATCACAAGTATTAGAGTCACTGGGCGGTTCAGGTAATATTAAGCACTTAGATGCATGTATTACACGTTTACGTGTAACAGTTAACGATAGTAAGAATGTTGATAAAGATCGTCTGAAAAAATTAGGAGCTTCAGGTGTCCTTGAAGTTGGAAATAATATTCAAGCGATTTTCGGTCCTAAATCTGATAACTTAAAAACTCAAATTCAGGACGTTATGTCAGGAAAGCGTCCGGCAGCAACTCAAACACATTCTCAAGAACAAGAAGTTCAAGAACAAGTGGAAGATGTTGTGGCTGACGGAATCAAAAACGAAGTTGTAGACGAAACATTTGTAGCACCGCTTACTGGTGAAATTAAAGAAATCACAGAAGTTCCTGACCAAGTATTCTCTGGAAAAATGATGGGTGATGGTTTTGCTATACTCCCTACAAATGGAACAGTTGTTTCACCTGTAAATGGTAAAATTCTAAATGTTTTCCCTACTAAACATGCGATTGGTATTCAATCTGATGGTGGAAAAGAAATTTTGATTCACTTTGGTATTGATACAGTAAATTTAAAAGGTGAAGGCTTTGAAGCATTTGTACAAGAAGGTGACATTGTTGAACAAGGTCAAAAACTTCTTGAAGTAAACCTTGATTTCGTAAGAGAAAATGCACCATCTGTTATAACACCGATTGTATTTACAAACTTGAAAGAAGGACAATCAGTTAAACTGCAAGCACAAGGAAATGTAGCTGCAAAAGATGCTGATGTGATTTCGATTGAAGATTAATTTAATTACAAAAAAGCTGCCGCACTTGTCATTTGACTAGTGTGGCTGATAAAATAAAAACTTGAGAAAAATGTAGAATTTTAAAGGAGATTGATGAAAAATGGCAGAAAAAACTTTTACAGTAACGGCAGATTCAGGAATTCACGCTCGTCCAGCTACAGTTTTGGTACAAGCTGCAAGTAAATATGATTCAGATGTAAACCTTGAATATAATGGTAAAACAGTTAACTTAAAATCAATTATGGGTGTTATGTCTTTAGGTATTCCAAAAGGATCTCAAATTAAAATTATTGCTGCAGGTTCAGATGCTGATGAAGCAGTTGCAGGTTTAGCAGAAACATTCAAAAATGAAGGGCTAGGCGAATAATGAGTAACCTAAAAGGGATTGGAGCTTCTGCAGGTATTGCGATTGCAAAAGCATACCGTTTAGAGGAACCAGAATTAAAGATAGAACAAAAAACAGTAACAGATAAAGAAGCTGAGAAAAATCGATTTGTAGAAGCCATTAACACTTCTAAATCAGAACTTGAAAAGATTAAAGAGCACGCTAATCGTGAATTAGGTGCAGATAAAGCAGAAATCTTTGCAGCTCATTTACTTGTCCTAAGTGATCCAGAATTATTAAATCCTGTCAAAGATAAAATTGAAACAGAAGGTGTTAATGCTGAATTCGCTATGAAAGAAACAGCAGACATGTTCGTTTCAATGTTTGAATCCATGGACAATGAATACATGAAGGAACGTGCAGCAGATATCCGCGATGTTACTAAGCGTGTTATCGCTCATTTGTTAGGTGTGCAAATTCCTAACCCAAGTCTAATTTCAGAAGAAGTCGTGATCATTGCTGAAGATTTAACTCCTTCTGATACAGCCCAATTAAACCGTCAATTTGTTAAAGGTTTTACAACAGATATTGGCGGACGTACTTCTCACTCAGCTATTATGGCTCGTTCAATGGAGATTCCAGCAGTTGTTGGTACAAAGCAAGCGACAGCTTCAATTGAAAATGGCGTAATGGTAATAGTTGATGGTCTTGATGGAGATGTTATTATCAATCCATCTTCAGATGTGATCGCACAGTACGAAGAAAAGAAAGCAAAATTTGAAGCTCAAAAAGCTGAATGGGCTAAACTTGTAAACGAGCCAACTGTATCTAAAGATGGCCAACATGTTGAGCTTGCAGCAAACATCGGAACTCCTGATGATGTTAAAGGTGTATTAGAAAATGGCGGTGAAGGTGTAGGTCTATACCGTACAGAATTCTTATACATGGGAAGAGATCAACTTCCAACTGAGGAAGAGCAATTTGAAGCTTATAAAACAGTTCTTGAGAGAATGGGAGATAAGCCAGTTGTAGTTCGTACATTAGACATCGGTGGAGATAAAGAATTACCATACTTACATCTTCCAAAAGAAATGAATCCATTCCTTGGATTTAGAGCAATCCGTTTATGCTTGGAAGAACAAGACATCTTCCGTACTCAATTAAGAGCTCTATTACGTGCAAGCAGTTACGGTAATTTAAAAATCATGTTCCCTATGATTGCGACACTTACTGAATTTAGAGAAGCAAAGGCGATTCTTTTAGAAGAAAAAGAAAAGCTTGTTGCAAATGGTACTCAAGTATCAGATTCGATCGAAATTGGTATGATGGTTGAAATTCCATCAACTGCAGTTATGGCTGATCAATTTGCGAAAGAAGTAGATTTCTTTAGTATCGGAACAAATGACTTAATTCAATACACAATGGCAGCAGATCGTATGAATGAGCGCGTATCATATTTATATCAACCATACAATCCAGCAATTTTACGTCTTGTTTCAATGGTTATTGATGCAGCACATAAAGAAGGAAAATGGGCTGGTATGTGTGGAGAAATGGCTGGCGATCCAATCGCAATTCCATTACTTCTTGGTTTAGGTCTTGATGAATTCTCTATGAGTGCTACGTCAATTCTTCCAGCACGTACACAAATTAAAGGATTATCTAAAGAACAAGCACAAAGCATCAAAGAAACTGTTTTATCAATGGATACTACAGAAGAAGTTGTTGCTTTTGTAAAAGAAACATTTCAACTAGATTAATTTTAAAAGGACAGGCCCATAGCCTGTCCTTTTTGCATGTAAGCCTTTTGTAAATAGGAAATTATTTATGTGACTACTAGTGGAACGAAATGCAAAATGTAATGAAGTATAGTACTTATTATTGATATCAATAAAGGAAGGTACAATCATGATTAAACCATTTGTTCCACAACTAGTTTATATAGAACCGAGAGCTTTAGAATATCCTCGTGGGGTAGAATTAAAAGAAAAATTTGAAAAAATGGGGTTGGAAATAAGAGAAACCACATCACATAACCAAGTTCGTAATATTCCTGGAAAAAATCACTTACAACAATACCGAAATGCTAAATCAACCTTAGTTGTAGGTGTAAGAAAGACATTAGAATTTGATACATCAAAGCCATCTGCAGAATATGCAATTCCACTAGCAACAGGTTGTATGGGGCATTGTCATTATTGTTATTTACAAACTACAATGGGAAGTAAACCTTATATTCGCACATATGTGAATATTGAAGAGATTTTTGAACAAGCTCAAACGTATATCAAACAGAGAGCTCCAGAAGTTACCCGTTTTGAAGCATCCTGTACTTCAGATATTGTCGGAATCGACCATCTGACACATTCTCTAAAATCAGCAATTGAATTTTTTGGTCAAATTGATTTGGGAAGATTAAGGTTTGTTACAAAGTTTCATCATGTTGATCATCTCCTGGATGCAAAACATAATGGAAAAACTCGATTTCGTTTCAGTATTAATGCTGATTACGTTATTAAAAATTTTGAACCAGGAACTTCGCCTCTAGATCTACGTATTGAGGCGGCAGGTAAAGTTGCAAAGGCAAAGTATCCATTGGGTTTTATTATTGCACCAATTTATATACACGATGGATGGCAAGAGGGATATAGAGAATTATTTAAAAAGCTAAATGCATCTCTACCAACCGATGTTCGAGATGATATTACTTTTGAGATGATTCAACATCGATTTACAAAGCCTGCAAAAAGAGTCATACAAAAAAACTACCCTAAAACAAAGCTTGAGTTAAATGAGGAAGAAAGAAGATACAAATGGGGAAGATATGGAATTGGAAAATATATTTATCAAAAAGATCAAGAACAAGAACTAAGAAATACGCTTGAAGACTATGTTCATCATTATTTCCCTTTTGCAAAAGTTGAATATTTTACGTAACAAGGTAGCTCCCATCAAATGATGGGTTTTTTTATTTTATCATAGAAGATAAATAATGGTAAAATAAGTTATTAATACATAAGGGGTGGATAATATGGATCTTAACTTAAAAGGTAAAAATGCTTTAGTAGTTGCTTCAAGCCAAGGATTAGGGAAAGCAATCGCAGAGAAATTGTTTGAACAGGGTGCGAATGTAATGATTTCTAGCCGTGACCAAGCAAAATTAGAAAAAATAAAAACAGAACTTGAGAGTACGAATGGAAATGGTCGTATTTTTTTTCAAACCTGTGATATAAAAAATAAGCAAGAAATTGAAAAGTTAGTCTCAGAGACAGTAGCTGAACTAGGCTCTATTGATCTGTTAGTTAATAATGCAGGAGGACCACCTGCGGGCACATTTGAACAAATGACAGATGAAGATTGGCAGCATGCATTTGAATTAAACCTTCTTAGCTATATTCGTATGATAAGAGAGGTACTGCCACATATGAAACAAAAGGGTGGAAAAATCGTCAATATTGCCTCTTCATCAGTAAAAGAGCCAATACCTGGTCTTATTTTATCAAATACATTTCGAACAGGAATTGTCGGTTTGTCAAAAACACTAGCTACTGAGCTGGCACCTTATCAAATATTAATTAATACAGTAGCACCTGGTCGGATTGCTACAGATCGAGTAGCCTTCTTGGATGAAACAGCGGCAAAAAATCAAGGGATTTCGAAGGAAGAAATCGAAGAAAAGATGAGAAAAACGATTCCGCTTGGCAGATATGGCTTACCTGAGGAATTCGCAAATTATGTTGCGTTTCTCTTGTCTGATCATAATAGCTTTATGACAGGTCAAACATTCTTAATTGACGGGGGAATGGTCAAGTCAATTTAAGGCAAAGGCTTAATCTTACAATCATTTATCTAATAAATTTTTAGGAGGAGTAACCGATGAAACAAAAGGTTGGATTTATAGGAATAGGTGTAATGGGGCAAAGCATGGCAAAACATATCCTACAAGCAGGCTATCCATTATATGTTTATACAAGAACAAAGGAAAAAGCAAAAGGTTTGATACAATTAGGTGCTACTTGGATTAACTCAATAAGCGAGCTATCCAAAGAATGTGAATTTATTATTACAATGATTGGCTACCCTAAAGATGTCGAAGACGTATACTTAGGCGAGAATGGTATCATTTCTTCAGCAAAACCAGGTACATATGTGATCGATATGACTACCTCACAACCTTCATTAGCTAAAAAAATATATGAACAAGCAAAGCTGAAAAATATTCAGTCGCTTGACGCACCCGTATCTGGCGGGGACATTGGTGCAAGAGAAGCTCGACTAGCTATTATGGTTGGCGGTGATAAAGACGCCTTTGATCACTGTCTTCCTTTGTTTGAAATAATGGGACAAAACATCGTCTATCAAGGTGAAGCTGGTTCAGGGCAACATACGAAAATGTGTAACCAAATCGCTATTGCGGCAGGAATGATCGGGGTTTGTGAAGCGATTTCCTATGCCAAAAAATCAGGCTTAGACCCTGCAAATGTATTAAAGAGTATAACGACAGGTGCAGCAGGCAGCTGGTCTTTAAGCAATCTTGCTCCACGTATGCTATCAGATGATTTTGAACCAGGATTCTATATTAAACACTTCATTAAAGATATGGGGATAGCGCTTGAAGAATCAAATGCTATGGAGCTTTACACTCCAGGATTAGAACTAGCATATAAATTATATGAGCAATTAGCAAAAGCAGGATATGAAGAAAAAGGTACTCAAGCATTAGTGAAATTATGGCAAGAAAGTTGATTTTTTTACAACTTTTTCTATGAAAAAACGTCTAATAATAAGTGGCTGTCCAATAAAAAAGGACAGCTACTTTTCTTTATTTTTTCCTCTCGTTTTTCACATGAATGTCAAATGAAATCTATCTCTTCTGTCATAATAGTGGTAAAATAAAGGGTAGCCTAAAATAATCATGATTTTTCATATAGAAAAAACAGTAGATAGGAGGGAGTTCTTTGACAGAACGTAATACAAATAAATCAGAGCAGCGAAAGCTTAGAAAATCAAGATATATTAGGACCAATGTGTTCTTTTTTGTTGTTTTTCTATTATTTGTTGCTCTAATCGTTCGGTTAGGAGTTGTACAAATTGTTCAGGGGGAAGAATTTTCGAAGGAAGTCTCTAGGACGGAATCAGATTATGCAAGCCTCCCAGCTCCAAGGGGAAAAATGTATGACCGTTATAACCGTGTTGTCGTTGATAACAAAAGGGTACCAGCGATTACCTATACCGTAGATAAAACGACAAAAGCTGAAGACAAAATCAACACGGCTATCAAGCTTGCGGAGTACATTAGCTATGAACGTGAATACTTAGAAGAAGAGCTAAAGGAACGTGATATTCGAGATTATTGGTTAGCTTCAAATCCGACAGAAGCAAAAGAACTATTATCTGAAAGTGAATTGACTTTAGAGCCATCTGAAACCTATAAATTGCAAGTAGAGCGTGTTCCGGAAGCTGAAATTAAAAAAATACAAAATAGCTTGGAAGAAATGGAATTAGCTTATATTTATACACGTTTTTCGTCTGGTTACCAATATGAACCACAGGTTGTCAAATCATTAAATTTAACAGATGAAGAGGTTGCTCTAGTTGCAGAGCATCTAGAACAGTTACCTGGAGTTGATGTGATTACTGATTGGGGACGTGAATATCCGTATGATTCACTTCAATCCATTTTTGGCGGGGTGACATCACCTGAGCAAGGGATTCTCCAGTCACGTCAGGATTACTACAGTGCCAGAGGTTATGCTAGAAATGAACGAGTTGGAAAAAGTTACCTCGAATATCAATATGAAGACTATTTAAATCCTAGAAAAGCAAAAGTGGAGTACATTTCAGACAAAAGTGGAAACATTGTTTCAGAGCAGGTCGTTGATGAGGGACAAAGAGGATATGATCTAAAGCTATCGTTTGATATGGAATTACAAATGGAAGTCGAAAAAATTGTTGAAGAAGAACTTCGAAAAGCATCTAGAAGTCATTTCCTTATGGACCGTGCCTTTGTTGTGATGATGGACCCTTATCAAGGTGACGTTTTAACAATGGTTGGAAAGATGCTGGATCCTGAAAATCGAAACGGTGAAATGCTTGATTTTGCCTATGGAACCTTTGCAACTCAATATGAAGCAGGTTCAACCGTAAAGGGAGCGACCGTCCTCTCAGGCTATCAAGATGGCTTGCCAATTGGGAAAGGATTTTATGATACTAAGCTATATTTTAAAGGTACTCCTCCGAAAGGGTCTTATAAAAATCTCGGTTATATGACAGATTTAAGCGCCTTACAACTTTCATCAAATGTGTATATGTTTCATGTTGCCTTAAAAATTGCTGATGTAACATATGTGAAAAATGGACCATTAAATGTGTCAACAGAAGATTTCCAAAAGCTTCGTAATTATTTTGCTCAATTTGGTCTTGGTGTTCCAACTGGTATCGATTTACCACAGGAATCATCAGGTTTACAAAGTACACCTGATACAGCAGGTAAAATTTTGGACATTGCAATCGGGCAGTTTGACACATATACACCGCTTCAATTAGCGCAATATGTTTCTGTTATTGCAAATGGCGGTTCGCGTGTTCAACCAAGAATTGTAACAAGCATTCATACACCTGTAGAGGATAATACGCTGGGACCAATTGCAGTAGATAAATCACCAGTAGTGCTAAACCGTATAAATAATACACCTGAAGAGATTGAACGTGTTCAACAAGGATTTAAAATGGTTGTTCAAACTGCTCGTGGAACTGCATCAAGATACATTAATTATGATGTAGCAGGTAAAACAGGTACATCACAAACAAATTACTATGGTCCAAAACGTGAATATTGGGGTAAGCAAACAAATAACTTAAACTTTGTAGGATATTATCCATCCGAAAATCCAGAAATCGCATTTAGTGTTGTCGTGCCATGGGCAAGCAATGACTCAGATGCGGTAAATAAATATATCGCAAACAGAATCGTGAAAGCTTATATTGATCTTCAAAAGAAATATGTTACAACAACTGAAATTGATCAAGAAAAAACATCAAAAGAAGAGGAATAATTGCCTCTTCTTTTTTGTCTATTTCTGCTAAATGATTCATTACATAATTCATTGCTCTCATCACAAAATAAAGGTGATCATCTTTAAGGAGTGATGTAAATGGCAAAACGTACGAAAAAAAATGATCCTCAGCAAAAAAATAAAAAAGGCTTTGATTCAAGTGTCATTGATTCAGAATTCAGTCATGAATTTGGAAGTGCAGCAGCAAATAAAGTCCATAAAGATAAGGCAAAAAAAGAAAAAGCATCTAAAAATAATGGAGAATATAAAGGATAAAACTTGGCGGATAAGCCAAGTTTTTTTAAAATGATAAACTAAAGTTAATTTTTGAGAATCTGATTTTTTATCAATAAAAGTAAAAACAGTTTAGAATAATGAAATTTGATAGATTGACAAACTTTTATAACAAGGTACACTTATTTTAAAGAAATATTCATCAGAAAAAGGATTTTTTACCATATTGATAGAATAGGTTAAGTTAAGAATAAACGATTTATATGTTCGTTATATAAAACTAATGAACTAGTATAGAGGTCATGGAAAAGGTGGGAAACTAATGGAAAGAGGCTTAATAAGTCAAAAGGAAGTGAGTCAGTCTCTAGAACTATATGCTGTTGTCTCTTCAAATGGCCGCTTTCAATATATTTCGTCCAATTCATTAGAATTAATAGGCTACTCAAGCTCTGAATTAATTGGGAAGTTCATGAAGGATTTTATCCATATCGAGGATATATTTTTAGTAGAAAGCTATTTTTATAATGAGCATCACCTTCATCCTTGCTCATTCCGGTTTTTTACAAAATCAGGACGATATGTTTGGTTTGAAGCTGATCTAGACTTTATTCGAAGCAATGTTAAAAAAACTGAACAAGAAATCATTCTCAAAATGAGATTACTAACAAAGGCATCATCTACAAGCACTAGTGAAAGAGAACAAGATGGTACAGTAACATTAAATAGTGAAACGGCATTTGAGCCTCAGGAAAGTTCACTCCTAGAAGATTTACCAACACCAGTTTTTATTTCTAAAAAAGGAAAGCTTTGTTTTGTCAATCAAGCATTTCAGGAATTATTAGGAGCAAATACAAAAGAACAACTACTAGGGAAACATACCTTTGAATTTACTGATAAAGGATTTCATGACGTCATTAAAAATAGAGAATACCGTTTATATCAAGGGGAAAAAATCGGCATTATTGAAGAAATATGGCACACACTCGATGGTCGTGAAATCAGTTTGGAAATTACGGCCGCATTGACGAAATATAAAGGGGAGCCAGCAGAGTTAGTCGTTTTGAATGACATTTCTTCGAGAAGGAATTTTCAAAAAATACTTCAAAAAAGCAGGGAAAGATACCAAAGGCTTATCGACAATTCTATCGATACAATCGCGGTTATTCATAAGGATAAATGGGTGTTTATGAACGAATCAGGTGTAAAGCTTTTTAAGGCAGAGGATTATCCGGAAATGTTAGGCCGAAATATTTATGAATTTTTACATCCAGGTGATCATCAAACAATGAGAAAGTCATTGAAAAGTATTTTGGATGGGACTTCAGACGTACAGCTTACAAAGCAATCTTGGATAATTTCTAAAAACACGAAAATTTTTACAGAAATGGTTTGTATTCCAACAACTTACTATGGGGAAAAAGCAGTTCAGGTAATTCTACGAGACATTTCATACCGTAAAAACACGGAAGAGTTAATGCTAAAGTCTGAAAAATTATCTATTGCTGGACAACTTGCTGCTGGTATAGCACATGAAATACGTAATCCATTAACAGCAATCAAAGGATTTTTGCAAATCATGCAACCAGAGCTTTCCAATCATAGTCAATATTTTCATATCATTTTCTCTGAACTAAACAGAATAGAATTGATCTTAAGTGAGCTTCTCATGTTAGCAAAGCCGCAGGAAACAAAATTTAGGAAAACCAATATGGTGACATTACTCAATGATGTGGCGATCCTTTTGGAAACGCAAGGAAATATGAACAATGTTTCGATAATACAAGAACATACTTTTTCAGATCTACAAGTTAACTGTGATGAAAACCAATTAAAACAAGTGTTTATCAATTTATTCAAAAATGCAATAGATGCTATGCCTAATGGCGGGAAAGTAACTGTGCAAACAGAACAAGTTAACCAATCAGTTAAGATTACTGTAAAGGATGAAGGAGAAGGAATTCCTCCTGAATTTATGGAGAAAATTGGTGAACCTTTCATAACGACAAAAGAAAATGGGAATGGATTAGGTTTAATGATCACATATAAAATTATTGAAAACCATAGAGGTCATATGTGTGTGGAAAGTGAAGTAGGAAAAGGAAGTACATTTACAATCATACTTCCTTGTGAGTAGATCATCGTTAAACTGGAACAACGGCTAATGCCGCTGTTTCAGAGTGTTAACGAATTGATAAAGTCATATTCATTTTTGATTCATGATGTAGTTTTCAATTCGATCCATGGCTTCTTTTAACTGCTCCATTGAGTAAGCATATGATAATCGGACATAACCTTCTCCATATTCTGAAAAAGCACCCCCTGGTACTAAAGCAACACCTGCATTTTTTACTAGAGACAAAGCAAAATCAAAAGAAGTCTGATTAAATTGGCTGATGCTAGGAAATAAATAAAAGGCTCCATTTGGTTTAACCACTTCAAATCCGATTTTAATTAATCGGTCATACACATAATCTAATCGTTCTTTATAGGAAGATTTCATATTATTGGCATCGTTTATTCCATTTGTTAAAGCTTCTAAAGCTGCTTTTTGAGAAATAGATGTCGCACAAGAGACATTGTATTGATGGACTTTTAATAGATGTTTGGCAATAACCTCTGGTGCAAATAGGAAGCCGACCCTCCAACCTGTCATACTATGCGATTTTGATAAGCCATTGATTACAATTGTTTGTTCTCTTAAATGTGTAGCAATAGAATGATGGGTTCCTTCATAAACTAACTCACTATATATTTCATCTGATAAAATAAATATATCTTTTCCTCTTACAAGATCTGCTATGTCACTTAATTCATCATTATTAAGTGTTACACCAGTTGGGTTGGAAGGGTAAGGAAGAACAATACATCTCGTCTTTTCAGTTATGTATGAAGCAAGTAGTTCAGCAGTCAGCTTAAAATCAGTTTTTGTTGTATCCACATAGACAGGAACACCTCCCGCAAGCTTAATTAGAGGCTCATATCCAGGGTAAACAGGACTTGGTAAGATCACTTCACTACCAGCCTCTAATATTGTACGGAATGTACAGTCAATTGCTTGACTCGCACCAACTGTCGTAATGATTTCATTTACTGGAGAATAAGTAAGTCCATATTTTTTATTCACAAATTGGCTGGCAGCCTCTCGTAATTCAATAAATCCAGCATTATGAGTATAGGTGGTGAAATTATCTTCAATTGCCTTCATCCCTGCTTCTTTCACATGATCAGGTGTTGTAAAATCCGGTTGTCCAATTGTAAGAGATATCACATCATCATAATCTGCCACAAGGTTAAAGAACTTTCTAATTCCTGAAAGTTCTATTTCTTTTACTTTAGAATTAACTAAATGTTCCATCGCTAAAGCCCTCCTATGATTGTACGAAATGTAACTATTTGCTTTTGAACATTTCGATTTTTAAAATGTTAAAATGAGCTTAAAATAAACATATAGGAGTAATTTTACCATTTTTATAGAACATGTCATCTTTTTTTCTAAAATCAATCTGACGTATATTGCGTTGTCCTTCTGTAAAAAGACTAGCCTGGATATAAGATTGGGAATATATGATCATTACGGTCATAAATGTTATCTAACTTTCGAAAGGTATTAATATAATACTTTAAGACTATTGAGGTGATAATAATGAGTGAAGTAAAACCATTATTAACCAAAGAAGAACAAGAGCTTATTGATAAGCTTGAAAGTGAAATGCTATTTGCTCTTACAAGCGCACATATTAAATTCTATAAAAATGAAATTCAAACAATTATTTCACAAGCGAAACGAAGACAAGCGTTTCTAACAAAACATGTGTATGAATTATAATAAAGAGGGGTTCTCAAGACAAAAGTCAATGAGAACCTCTTTATTTACCTTTAATACTCTTATTACATCGAATATTTATTGATTTCGCGGACGAGTTTTTTTTGCTTTTTTATTAATCGATGTAAGATCTTTAGAAATCTCAGGATCTGTAATTGCTTTAGCTGTTTGAAGTCCAGATTTTGTTTTAATATTACGTTTTGTCATATCAATGACCTCCTAGTTCATTTTTTTGTCTTGCAACTATACTTATTTTCACAATTTTTTCCTTCTTAATTTTTTAATAGCAGCTAAATGAGCGGATTTCATTGAGGTCAATACCAAAGTAAACCCAACGAAATTGACGTCTTCTCCAACGATATCCCGCAATAGAATTACGGCCAACGAATATTGGATAATACCAGAAGCTGCGGCCATTGTTTAAGCGAATGTACGTAAAGCGGTATAGGCATGGACGAATTCCTCCAGGATCAACTGCAAATATTCCTATCTGACTTTGAGATTGGAGGGGAGGAATCTCACTTGGTGGTGGTCCTAGTGGCGGACCAGCTTGACCTGGAGCTCCAATTCCTCCTGGAGGTCCGAATGGAGGTTGATCACCTCCGCCGCTAGGAGGACCAAATGGCGGAAATCCCGGTATTTGAATTGTAAACTGACGATGGTATGGATATGGATACATGTAAAATCTCCTCTCATAAAACCTTCACGTTTACTTTATGCAAATGTTCTTAATAGGTGAATGTCCATATTTAATTTAAGGATTACCTGTATGTATAGGTTTTCTAAAGTTTTGAACGCTGCATAAAAAAGAACAACTCAGTGAATAGAGCTGTTCTTTATAATTAAATGTTAACGAATAAGTGTCTCAACAGTTTTTGTTTGTAAATCTACCATATACCATGCCTCACTCTTTTCCCTATTTCCTTCAAGTGAATAGACATGTACGATATAATGTCCATCTTCCACATGATCATATTGCACAATTGTATTTTCATCTCTTTTTACGCCCAGTTTTTCTTTTACTAACTCTTCTGCTTGTGTGGGGTGAAGTGGTTCACGGTCCTGGTCAAAATTCACCTCTTCCCGTGCTTCTACAAGTACATCATCATTTGTTCTTACGTGATCATTCCCTGTTTGAAGTAAACCCTCTTCTTCTTGGTTTATATTTGTTGCTTCATCCTCATCCACGATATTACATGCAGTTAATAGGTACAATGTAAAGAAGAACATCGCATACTTTTTCATATTTCACCTCTACTATGCATATTTACAGTAACTTTATTTTGTGAAAAAGAATGAATTTTATACAAAAGATATTTAGGTTGAAGGCAACAATGCAAGAAGAAAAGGCAGACGATTGTCTGCCTTAATGAAGAGTATGAAAAACAAAATTTAATAAAAATAACAAAGCGATGATATAGAGCGCAGGTTTTACTTCATGTTTTCTTTTTAAGATAACTTTTAATATTGGGTACATAATAAAACCAAATGCCATACCATCCACAATACTATAAGTAAATGGAATTAAAGCAATGATAAGAAAAGCTGGGAAGCTTTCACTAAAATCATTTAAATCAATATGTTGAATATTTTGGATCATTAAACTGCCAATTAAGATAAGAATTGGTGCGATAGCACTGTCTGGTATTACTTTAATTATAGGTAGAAACAATAATGAGCTTAAAAAGAGTAGACCAGTTGTAATTGACGTTAAACCCGTTCTTCCACCTGCAGTTATTCCAGCAGCTGTTTCAACCGTACTAACAGTAGGACTTGAGCCAAAAATCCCTGATGTTATGGTTGATAGGGCATTGGCTTGAAAAGAACGATTATATCGTTCAGGCCGATTAATCATATGAACCTGACCAAATACAAGTCCGATATTTTCAAATACAATGACCATCGTCAACGAGAATGTCGCTGTCCAAAATGCAAGATCCATTATACGGTTAAAGGACATAGCGAAAAATACATCCTTGTATACAGTAAAAGCATCGAGTGGTTTAGTGGAAAAATCGAATTCAAGTAAACCAAAGAAAGCAGCCAAAACAGTTCCAACCAAAATACTGATTAGAAAATTCCCAGGTACTTGTCTTGTAAATAAGCCAACTGTAACAATTAATGTCAAAAGTGTTACAATAACCGAGGGCTGGCTAAAATCACCTAACGCCACAAAGGTCTCACTATTTAGAACAACAATTCCACCCTTTTGCAATCCAATAAATGTTAAAAAGAATCCAATACCAACCGTAATCGCCTCTTTTAATGAAAGAGGAATAGATTCTGAAATAATGACAGAAAGCTTAGTAAATGCGATCAGAGTAAATAAGATCCCAGATACAAATACGACGGCTAAGCCTTCTTGCCACGTTAGCCCCATTCCCATCACAATTGTGTAGGTAAAGAGTGCATTGACCCCCATACCTGGTACAAGGATGATCGGTGTGTTTCCGAAAAACCCCATAATAAGACAGCCGACAATGGATGTCAAAACAGTTGCTATAATACCGGCCTCTAATGGGATTCCTGCATCAGATAAGATAGAGGCATTTACAACGACAATATAAACAATCGTAAAGAAGGAGACTGTCCCGGCAAGTAATTCCTTTTTTATAGAGGTCTTATTATCATTTAATCGAAAAAATTTATCCAATGTTTACCTTCCTTAAGTGTAACCCTCAACCCACCCTGTAAATCGTATGTTATACAATTTACAAATGGATTATATCAGGAGTATCACAAGTTTGCATCATTTTTTCATTAGTGAAATCAGAAAAAAATGTAGATCGTTTATTATGATGGCTTAAAAAGGATTAAAACATGTAGGCTTGCAAGTAACATCGAGCTTATTTTTGTTTAACGAAAATCATTAGACGCAGTTTTAGTAAAGTAAAAAAAGATCAAACTTTATTCGTTTCTATGCTTGAGACAACTATTCGTATACATATATATGTGTAGAGCTTAGAGAGAAAGGGCGTGATGTCTCTGGCACGCAAGATATGGGGAGTGGATTCTGCCGGCACTGTTGATCAGGAATTGTTTAATTATGTAAGAAGTCAATTTGGTTTGCCAAAATATTGGGGAAGATATCTTTCTGAAATTCCGAATGTGTCAAGCGGCTTAACAAAAGAAGAAATAAGCTTTCTTAGAGATAAAGGAATAAAGGTATTACCGATATATAATGTCATAAAAGAGGCTGTTGGATACGATCAGGCACAAATTGGGGTTAGAAATGCGGTATACCATGCAAGGAGGTTAGGATTTCCAAAAGAGACTATATTGTTTGCCAACATTGAAAACTCTATTCATGTTGATTCATTATGGATCAGGGTGTGGGTGGAAACACTTATTCCAACAGGCTATAGGCCAGGATTTTATTATGACTCATTACATGGTGATTTTGCTAAAGCATATTGCCAAGCAGCGAAAGAAAATAATGAAGTTGCAATCCAAGCAATTCTATGGAGTGTTGAACCTGAAACAGGTGCTACATCAGAAAGAAAGGCACCAAGATTTAATCCTGCAATTCCGAATTGCAAAGCGAATGTATGGGTGTGGCAATATGGACGGGATGCTAATCAATATCAGGTTGATACAAATTTAGCAGATGATAGACTATTAAATTTCTTATTTTGATAACAAAGCTTGGAATAACCCCCCAAGTTACACTTAATGTACATACTCTACGTGCTATCATAAATCTCATCTTTAACCATTTAAAAATATACTTCAATTTCTGTAAATTATGCCGATATATAGACTACTAATGTTTTAATGGAAGGAAGTATAGATAGCATGGACCAACAAAAAGGCATTTTACTTGAAAGCGGCACAAATGAACTTGAAATAGTGGAATTTAGTATAGGGCAAAGTAAGTTTGGGATTAATGTTATTAAGGTAAAAGAAATTATTCAGCCTGTTCAAGTAACCAAGATTCCACATTCCCATCCGAATGTTGAAGGAATAATAGAAATACGAGGAGAAATTCTTCCTGTGGTAGATGTAGCTAAAGCTCTGGGCTATCCTAAGAGTGACAGTCCAATGGATGAGAAGTTTATTGTGACCGAATTTAATCAAACAAAAGTAGTTTTCCATGTTCATTCGGTTACACAAATACACCGAATCTCATGGGATAAAATTGAAAAACCATCAGCTATGTACCAAGGACTTGAAAGTCAAATAACAGGCGTAGTGAAAATGAATGATCAAATGATTTTGCTTTTGGATTTTGAAAAGATTGTCGTTGATATAAATCCAGAATCTGGTATTAACATTGAAAATATAAAAAAATTAGGACAAAGAGAAAGATCTGAAAAGAAACTAGTTATTGCCGAGGATTCTCCACTGCTTAGGAAATTACTGCAAGAAACATTAAACGAGGCAGGCTTTCATCAAATTGAGTTTTTTGAAAATGGTAAAGATGCCTTATTTTACTTAAATTCAATTGTGGAATCTGGAAAAGCTATTGAGGATGAAGTACAACTTCTCATTACTGATGTTGAAATGCCTCAAATGGATGGTCATCATTTAACAAAGCGGATTAAAGATGATCAGTCCTTGAATATATTGCCTATTATTATTTTTTCTTCACTGATCACGGAGGATCTTCGGCACAAAGGACAATTGGTTGGAGCTAGTTCGCAAATTAGTAAACCTGAAATTAATCAACTCGTCGAACAAATTGATAAACATATCTTATAGTTTTAAGGCTATCATGTATAAAACAAACATGATAGCCTTTTCCATACGATCAAAAGTATGAAATCTTTATGAATGGTAGGTTATGAAAAACTAAGGGTTTTACCTGTAACTTTCACCTAATTTTTTAAACACAGGCTTTTCATATGTACGTGTTTTTTTTGAATGAAATGATTGAGCAGGCTTTTTTTCTTCTTTCATACCAACATAGTTTTGTAATAGAATTTTTGCTTTTGATAATGACATATGTGCTTTGGGATTTCGATAGGTTTGATTTAAAGAACCTAAGTGTGGAAGTTTATCGAAGTCATCTTTTGTAGGAGGCATATGAAAGTAATACTCTCCAGCTGAAACTAATACATCTGATTGTTGTTTGCTATATTTCGGATTGTTTGAAAAGTGAAGTCCTTTTTTTTCAGCTTTCCCTTCGTGGACTAGCTTCAATAACGCTTTCTTTTTTAAAGCATAAAGAAATTTTGGGTTTGGTGCGGTTTTGGCATGTCTATTAACGACATAAATAGCACGCGCGAGGTTTTCTATTGATAGTTGTTTACTTGGATCGAGTCGATTATGATCCTCCATTGGTTCTCTCCTTTTCTTGGTACACTTTCAGTTTATAACTTTCTTAGTTAAATTATACTTGCTATATAGTAAAATGCAACTAATTGCGGTATTTATTTTGAAAAATTCGCTAAAACTTTATCTTCAAAAATCTTATATTAACAATGGGTTTCTCCTTCTTGTAAGCAAACGAAAGAACGATTAGTTAAACAAAATGAAAAATGTATCTGCTTAACACTTCAAAGTGTACAGATACATTTTTCTTTATATGGATGGGATATTACTTGCATTTTGTGCCTTTTGTTTAGGCTGAAGTAGTTTTTGCTTTTTTTCAAAGGCTTCGCTTAACTTCGGAAGAGTAAAAGCATAGAATAGGGAAACCAATAAGATAACAAAGGCAATACCATAATATAAGTAATCAATTTCGTTTATGAACTTAGGGAAGAGTAAAGCAATCAAACCGAGAGTTAACGATTGAGCGAACATCATTAAAGGGTCAATCCAGCCACTTACACGTCCCATTAGCTTTGGATGAACAATTTTTGGCATCCATCCACCGATTGCGATATTAATGGGTCCTAAGCATGTCCCAATAATGAAGACAATCACTAAGAAAATAACAAGTTTATCAGTAAAACCTAAAAAGAAAATGAGTAGACTTGTTAGGAAAATAGGAAAAACCATTAATTGGTGCGGTTTAAATTTGGAAGCAATTAATGTACCGAGTCCACTACCTGTTAATAGTCCAAACCCTAAAGATATAGCGAATAAAGAAGCATACCATTCATAGTTCGTCGGTGAAAGTTCATATTTCATGGTGAACATTGGCAAAATGGCAAAAGCTCCATTGAAGAAGCCAAATACAAAAAATCCAAATATCAGGACTGAAAGTAAGCGGTTTTTAACAATATAGAGAATTCCATCCTTAAAGTCTTTGATAGATGATTTAATACTTACCTCTTTCCAGTTTACTTTCCCATTTGGTAGCCGTGCAGAAGTAGGTATTTGACATGAACGAATTAAGAGAGCAGATAAAACGAAACTAATAAAATCGACTACGACTGCCCCGTGAATCCCGACGGTTTTATAAATGGCAGCACCTAAACCAACTCCAAACACCATAAAGATACTAAAAAGCATTTGATTTAAGCCTGCAGCTTGGGCATACTGCTCTTTATTTAGAATTCCTTGCACAAGACTGTTCTCTGCAGGGAAAAAGAATTTTGTAACTGCACTTCTAAAGAATAAAACAAGGAAAATAAGTGGAATCGAATTGGTGAAAAGAGCTCCAAAAAGGAGGGCCGTTAAGGCTGCTCGGATCCAATCACAATTTTCCGCTACTTTTTTTCGGTCGAACCGATCTGCAACTACTCCAACAATAAAGAACACTAGGATTGTTGGCAGTGAATACATTAATTCAGCGATTGTTGCATATGAAGGTTGATGACTAAAGTGATCTAGTAAATAAAAAGCAAAAGCCATGTTCCCGATCGTCGTTCCCATTTGAGAGAAAAGCGCTGCAAAAAACAATTTGACAAAATTTCGATTGCGAAAGATTTTCATTAGTTTGCTCCTTATATGACATTATTCCATTTGTCATTATAAGGTAATAGTTGTTTTTTTGATACGTAAATTACAAAATCTTAATAAATTCTTAAGGTCTTATTGAAACTCTAGTTCCATTTGGAACAATTGAAGCAAGTTCTAAAACATCCTCATTATACATTCTGATGCATCCTAATGAAACGGCCTTTCCTATGGAAGAGGGATCATTTGTGCCATGTATACCGTAATGAAGCTTTGATAAAGAAAGCCACATTGCTCCATAAGGTCCTCCTGGGTTTGGTTCTCTATTAACAATGACAAAGTCTCCAACCGGTGTGGCTGTGACGATTTTTCCAACTGCTATAGGATATACTTTCAAGACCTGCTCGCTTCTCCTTAACGTTAATTGTTTCCTTGCAACAGAAACCTCTATAGAAAAAGGAATACTGTTTGGATCTGGTATACCTGGTATTGTAATTTTTTGCCCAATATAAATTAGATTTGGGTTTACGATTCTATTAACAGTTATTAGCTGCTGTAAGGATGTTCGATAATTGGCTGCAATGATAGCCAATGACTCTCCCTTTTGAACAGTATGAATCATCAACGCCCCCCCTTTTTGGTGTGAAATTGCCCTAGGAATAAAGGATTGCTTGTTAAAACTTAATATAACTTATGGTTGAATGTGGTATAATGTACATTAATTTATCATTAATCATTTCTATGTTTTAGTCATGAAGATTGTGTATATTAGTTACTTCGTTTCTATTTAAAAATAGGAAAGTTTTTAGCTGATTTTGAAATTACATAGTAAGGGTGTTGAATATTGGATAGAGAAAAATATGCAATTGTTGATATCGGCTCAAATACAATGCGTTTGGTGATTTATTTACGTGAGAAAAGCGGTAGGTTAAAAGAAATTGAAAATGTAAAAGTTGTTGCACGATTACGAAATTTTCTTTCAGAAGATGGAATATTAACAGAGAAAGGTATTCATGTTCTCGTTGAAACACTTCTAAGTTTTCGGGAAGTCACAAACCATCATTTATTGGATGAAGTAAAATGTGTTGCAACAGCCACCATTCGTCAAGCGAAAAATCAACAGGAAATACTTGAACGTGTGAAAAAAGACACTGATTTTTCCATTCGTATTTTATCAGAATATGAGGAAGCTTACTTTGGATTTTTAGCAGTAGTCAATACAACACCCTTTAATAGTGGAATCACCATTGATATAGGTGGAGGAAGCACAGAAGTAACGTACTTCCATGACCGGAAGCTTATTAACTATCATAGTTTTCCATTTGGAGCACTGTCATTAAAAAAGCAATTTATTATGGGAGATGTTCCCACTGAGACAGAGTTAATGACACTTCGTAATTTTATCTATAACGAATTTAGTCAATTAGATTGGGTGAGGGATAAATATCTTCCGATTATTGGAATCGGGGGGAGCGCACGTAATATGGTCCAAATTCATCAGGAGTATATTGCATATCCAGTTGCGGGTGTCCATCAATATTTAATGAGCCGGGAAGATGTTTCGGAGATGAATCGATATCTTCAATCTCTATCATTTTCTGAGTTGCAAAAGGTAGAAGGACTCTCTAAAGACCGTTCTGATATTATTATTCCCGCGGTGGAAGTATTTCGTCAATTAATTAACATTGTAGGAGCTAGACATTTCGCACTAAGTAGAAAAGGATTACGTGATGGAGTCTTCTTCGAGGAATTAACAAAGGATTTCGGTATTTCCGTTTTTCCTAATGTTATAGAAGAAAGCTTTTACGAGCTTGCTACTGATTACAATATAAATTTAAATCATGTTTTTCATGTTACAAATAATGCTGTTATGATAACAGAATTGTTAAATAAAGCAGGGATTATTTCAACAACAAAACAGGACGAGTTATTTCTTAAAAGAGGAGCTTTTGTTTATAATCTTGGCTCCTATATTGATTCTGAATCGAGCAGTCAACATACGTTTTATTTATTAGCGAATCGCACAATCGATGGTTTGTTTCATAAAGATCGTATGATTGTTGCCCTTATCGCTTCTTATACAAGCAAATCAGGCTTTAAAAGGTATGTTGCTCCATATAGTCAATGGTTTTCAAAAGAAGAGTTACAAACCTATAGGATACTAGGGGCTATCTTAAAATTTTCGTATAGCTTAAATGCAACGAAAAGAAATATTGTTAAGTCGGTTGATTTACATACTCAAAAAGATGGATTGTCTTTCAAAATAACTTGTCATCATGATTGGAAACCGGAACAATATCAAGCTGAAAAGCAAAAGAAGCATTTAGAAAAGCTATTGAAAAAGCCAATAACGATTACTTTTTCTGAGGGGTAAAAATCAAGGGTTGATTCTACTTTTACAAAAAAACAACAAAACATTTACAAAAATTTAACAATTGTATAAGTCCCTTAATGCTATGATGAAATAATAGAAATTGTCGAAAAAGGGTGAACAAACATGAATACAACCAATCAAAAAGCTTTAGATCTTCAAAGTCCACTTTATTATAACAATAGAGAGCTTAGCTGGCTGGCATTTAATGAACGTGTTTTAGAAGAGGCTTTAGATGAACGTAACCCTTTATTAGAGAGGTTAAAGTTTTTAGCTATCTTTAGCTCTAATTTAGATGAATTTTTTATGGTTCGCGTAGCGGGATTAAAAGACCAAGTAAAGGCTGGATACAATAAGCCGGAAAATAAAGCGGGAATGACGCCTAAACAACAGTTAAATCAAATTGGTCTTAATGCGCATCGGCTTGTTGGCATGCAATATGATTCATACAATGATTTACTTATTCCGAAGCTGCAGGAAGAAAGCATTGAAATATTAAAAATGTCTGATGTCACTTCTGAACAATATAAAAGTCTTGAAGAATATTTTGATGAGCAAATTTTCCCGGTATTAACTCCTATGGCAGTGGATGCATATCGTCCATTTCCGATGTTATTAAATAAAAGCTTAAACTTAGCCATTGTAATTGAAGATGATGATGGATTTGAAGAAAATCGCTATAAAACAGCAATTGTTCAGGTTCCAGCTGTTTTAGAGCGATTTGTTAAATTACATACTTCCTCTGATCGTACTCAATTTATTTTATTAGAAGATATTATCAGTACATTTATTCATAAGCTTTTTAAAGGTTATAAAGTCGTGTCAGTATCGGTTTTCCGAATAACAAGAAATGCTGATATGACCATTCACGAGGAAGGTGCTCGTGACTTATTAAAAGAGATTGAAAAAGAGCTCAAAAAACGTAAATGGGGAGCTGCTGTTCGGCTTGAAATCCAAAAAGATGGATTTGACCAAAACATACTACGTTATTTAACAGAAGAGCTTGAAATCCATGAAAAAGATGTTTATGAAATTGATGGGCCCCTTGATCTTACCTTCCTTTTTGGCTTTGCTAAGGAAATGTCAAAACTTCGAGAAGATTTGGTATTTGAAGCTTTAATTCCTCAACCGCCAGAGGATATTGCCTCTGACGAAGATATTTTCGAGAAGGTATCAGAGCAAGACGTGTTTCTCCATCATCCTTATGAATCGTTCGAACCTGTTATAGAGTTTGTTTCTGATGCTGCCGATGACCCTGATGTATTAGCTATTAAGCAGACGTTGTATCGAGTAAGTGGAGATTCTCCTATTATTGATGCCTTAAAACGTGCAGCAGAAAATGGCAAGCAGGTAACTGTTTTAGTTGAGTTAAAAGCTCGTTTTGATGAAGAAAACAATGTTCAATGGGCAAAGGAATTAGAAAAAGCAGGCTGCCATGTCATTTATGGTATGACGTACTTAAAAACACATAGTAAGATAACCCTTGTTGTGAGAAGGAAAAATAATCGAATTGAGCGGTTTGTTCATTTGGGTACGGGAAATTACAATGATCAAACAGCCAAAATATATACGGATATGGGCTTAATTACGTCTAAACGTAAATTTGGGATTGATGCAACCAACTTCTTTAACTATTTAAGTGGTTACACTGAGAAGCCGGAGTTTCATCATCTATCAGTGGCACCTTTTGATATTAGAAAGGACTTTATACAGTTAATCGATCAAGAAATTAATTTTCAAAAGAGATTTTCCAATGGACGTATTATTGCAAAAATGAATTCCTTGACGGATAAAGTCATCATCACAAAGCTATATGAAGCGTCTAATGCAGGTGTCAAAATTGATTTAATCGTTCGCGGAACCTGCTGCCTGCGACCAGGAATAAAGGGCGTAAGTGAAAATATTCGAGTTCGAAGTATTGTTGGTCGATTCTTAGAGCATAGTAGAATTTATTTCTTCCATCATAATGGTGAAGAGAAGACATACCTTTCTTCAGCAGATATGATGACTAGAAATATGGAAAAACGTGTTGAAATTTTATTTCCAATCTATGAAGGTCATATAAAAATGAGACTTAACCAGGTATTGGCTCTTAATTTAACTGACAATGTAAAAGCAAGGGAACAAGACGAAAATGGTGTTTATCATTATGTTAAACGCAAAGAGAATGAGCCAATTGTTGATAGCCAGCTCACATTATTTAGCAGAGCCTATCAGGTTTTAGAGGATGAAGAATAAAAAATTCTAGCTTTTTACTTAAATAACTAAGAGGACAAATTCAATTATGAATTTGTCCTCTTTTCTTGTTATGTTGGTGATTTAAGTGTTAGTTGAGTAAGCTCTGGTGTAGATAAAAAGCGAAAAGGAAGTCTTGTCGTTCCTAAACCTCGATTAACATAGAGCTTCATATTATCTATCTCATATAATCCTTCAAAATATTCAGTTGCATATGGGGGAGTAATAAGCGGGCCATAAAATGGCAACTGAACTTGGCCACCGTGACTATGTCCCGATAATTGCAAATGAACGTGATATTTTTTTACTTCAAGAGCGGCATCTGGTTCATGAGCCAATAAAATATTAAACGTATCTTCCTTTAGGTTTCCTAATGTTCCTTCATAGCTTGGTTTCCCTAACATAAGATCATCAATTCCGGAAACAGATATTTTATGCCCGTCTAACATAGAAATATTTCGCACTTCATTTTGTAATAAGGTGAAACCTGACATCGTGATAACATTTCGATAAATATCTGTCCCATATCCACCATGATCATGATTTCCATAAACAGCAAATTTTCCAAAAGGAGCTTCTAATTTTTCAAGAATGGGGACTATTTTGTTTATTTGTGTGTATTGATTAGGCTCATCCATTAAATCACCAGTAAAAAATAATAAATCTGGAGATAGAGAGTTTATTTTATCTACAATTGTCTTAAGTCGATCGATTGTAAAATAATCACTTAAATGAGTATCACTAAATTGAACAATTTTAAAACCGTCAAACGATTTAGGTATTGTTGAATGGGTAATTGTTAGTTTTTTTATATCTAAAAACCTAGGTTCGAAATAACGTGAATAGGTGTACCCTCCGGCTAAAGTTAAGACACCTCCAATGGAAAAGGAAAAAAGTCCTTTAAGAAAAGATCTTCTAGAATAAAGTTTTGACATTGAATACCAACCATTCTCCAGCATTTTTCTATAGTTAATTTATTTTTATTAAGTATAGCACGGTTTAATGAGAGAGTTCTATTCATAAGATAAAGATGAATCAACAGTTTCATTAGATAATAGGTAAAAGTTATGATAAAATGTGAATGAATGGTCATTCATAATATGGTAAGGGGGATAAGGATGAAGAATAAAGTCATTATTGTTACTGGGGGATCCAGTGGTATGGGCAAGGCAATGGCAAAACGATTTGCATTAGAGGGTGCAAAAGTAGTGATTGTCGGCAGAAATCAAGAAAGGCTTGATGAAGCTCGAAAAGAAATAGAAGGGTCAGGTGGACAGGTTTTATCCTTTCAGTTAGATGTAAGAGATTCAGAAAAAGTGTCAGAATTGATTCAATTCGTTGATTCTACATGTGGCAGAATTGATGGTTTAGTTAATAATGCTGCAGGGAATTTTATCTGTCCAGCTGAAAAACTCTCAATAAATGGCTGGAAGTCTGTCATTGATATCGTTTTGAATGGAAGCTTTTATTGTTCATCAGCTGTAGGAAAGTATTGGATTGAAAAACAATTAAGCGGTTCCATTATTAACATGGTTGCAACATATGCATGGGGAGCAGGTGCTGGTGTCATTCATTCGGCTGCAGCAAAGGCTGGTGTGTTATCTATGACAAGGACACTTGCTGTAGAGTGGGGATCAAAATATGGAATTCGTGTAAATGCTATTGCACCTGGCCCCATCGAAAGAACAGGCGGGGCTGAGCGATTATGGGAATCCGAAGAGGCGGCGAAAAGAACCATTAATAGTGTCCCACTAGGTCGCTTGGGCACTCCCGAGGAAATTGCTTCTTTAGCATCTTTCCTTCTTTCAAATGATGCAACATATATAAATGGTGAATGTATTACTATGGATGGAGCTCAGTGGTTAAATAAGCATCCATTCTGAAAAGATGATGTCCCTTCAGATAAAAATAATTATCATAGAACCATCTATTGATGAGCAAAAACCTCTAATCCTTCCTTTAATATGCTATAATAATGCTGATACAGATAGAGATAGGTGAGGGGATTGCAATGGATCCGTTAGATGTATTAACAAACCTGGATAAGGTTATTCCTAATTACCAAGCAATTTATAGCGCAGATGAACAACGAATAATTGGATATGAAGTATTAGGAAGAATAAAACTAAATGATGAGATAGAAAGCCTCGGGGAATTTTTTCAGGATGAAAACATTCCAGATGAATATAGGATTGAAGTCGATGACTCTATCTTACATATGGCAATTGATGAATTTCTAGAATTGAAGGAATCACATCTTCTCCTTTTTGTTAACCGAGATGCAAATTTACTGATGATTGATCATGGTGAAAGCTTTTTAGACATCCTTTTAGAGAAGCAGGAAAAAGGCTTAGAACTTAATCAAATTGTATTGGAAATTACGGAACACAACTTTCGTGGAGATATTGAACAGCTTTATCACCTTTTATTATATTACAGAACATATGGAATTAAAGTTGCTATTGATAATATTGGGAAGGCCAGTAGTAATTTAGATCGAATTGGTCTTCTATCACCAGAAATCTTAAAGATAGATCTACAGCCATTACGGTTAAGCTCCCCATCACAATCATATTATGATGTACTTTATTCAATCTCACTCCTAGCAAGGAAAATTGGAGCCACTTTGTTGTATGAAGATATCGAAGTAAACTTCCAGCTTCAATATGCCTGGAAAAATGGTGGTCGGTATTATCAAGGTTTTTATCTAAATAAACCACAACGAGAATTTACTAAAATAGATGATAGTAAAGATATGTTAAAGCACGAATTTCAGACATACATCCATTCTGAAAAAAAGAAGCTTGAAAAACTTTATCTTTTCACAGAGAATTTTAATCAACGAGTACAGCAAATTCTTCAAAAAGTCGGGAAGCAATTTGATGATTATCAAGATTTACTACAACAGCTATCAAAACATCTAGATGACTGCAGCTTTAGAATTTATATCTGTGATGAAGATGGGTTTCAACAATCTGTCAATATATTCAAACAAGAAAATTGGGAGATTCAACCTCAATATTATTTAAATAACTGGAGTTGGCGACCTTATTTTTTGGCTAATATAATGAGAATGAGATTTGACCAAAAAGGTTTTTTAAGTGATGTGTATAGTGATATTGAAACAGGAGAATTAATTCGAACTTTTTCGTTTCCATTAAATCAAAATCATTATTTATTTATTGATTTATCATACGATTATTTATATGAAGAGGAAGGTCTTCTATAAGTTTTTCCAAGGACATATAAGGCATATTTCTTTAATAAGTGAGTCATCCTATCTATAGAAGGGGTGACAGCAAGATGACCTATTTTACAATGGTTCTTGGTGTAGTCGCATTACTAATCTTGGCAACAAGCTTAATTTATACATTTAAAATCGGGAAGCTTGTTAGTGAAAGAAAAGCGAAGTATGATACACAATTAAATGAAAAGGTACAAGAACATCCATATACGCGTAATCCTGTTTTTTTAGCATATATGATTGCTGCCGTTCTTGCATTAGCGTATATTTTTTATTTAGCCTTTACAATTTCATGGTAAGCAGTGGACAATAGTTCACTGTTTTTTTTATTTCTATATCTGAATGCTTTTTTGATTAGAGTTATGTCAAATTGGGTAGAGAATAATGAAGGTTGTTGTCATAAATTGAATAGATTTTACGAACGTTCCTATCACTATTCTGACAAAAAAGTTGGTAAAATGAGGGAAGAGACATTGCTTGTCCAAATCGTTTATGAGAAAGGATGGAACTGTATGAGACAAAAATACCTTTATCACAGCTTATTATTAATAGCCATTATTCTCTTGTTTTCTCAACCTATATCTGGGTCTGAACAAAAAAATATGAGTAGAGAAAACATCCTATCTCATCTTCAAAATGCGTTTAATGCACAACAAGCACTTTCAGAAAAGCCAAGAGAAAAAGAGGAAATGGTTCATATCCTATCCGATTATTTCGACAAAGGGCTAATAAATCAATATTTAAAAGAAAATATGGTTGAAGAAAACGGTCAATATATTATCTATGGCACTGATTTCCCGATTTACGTGATTCCGTTTTTTTCTTATGACGAGAAGACAAAGATTATTGAAAAGCAAGATCATATCATTGTGTATGAATTTTTCCCAGCATCTACCGATGGTCCAGTAAGTTTTGATGATCATTATGAATGGGTTAAATTATTGAAAACACCAAAAGGATTAAAGATATCTGAAATTAATAATTATACAAAAAACTTGGAAGAAATGGACTTCACACCAAAACAAAACAATTTAGAAGATGGTTCTATTGTGCGAACAACCGAAAATAAACAGACCGAAAAAAGTTTTTTCTTAGATCAAACATTAAATCAAATCTTAATGCCTTACCTTTATTCGAAAACAAAAACGATCTTACATGATTTTTTCTTCTAAAAAACTTTTAAAAAAAGATTGACAATGAAAGTGATAATCATTATCATTATAAATGAGAAAGATAATCAATAAAAACCTATTGCTACATAGGGATTTGATTAGTCATAAACTCTCGTTTTTCCCCAAACCCCTTTAATAGAGCGGAAAAAGCTTGGCTGGTCACCAAGCTTTTTTCTTTTTTATACTATCAGAAAACAAAAAATAATGGATGATCATTTTAGAAAAACTAGGTTTACGCCATTAGAACAATGTTAAATACCAAGTGATTCCAATCATTATAATCCTAATAATTCCTCAAGTTTTTTTAAATCAAAACCAGTTACTACCTCATTATCGACCGTAACTGTTGGTGTTGAGGTCGAATGTAAGTCTTCAACAAGAATTCGACGAGCTTCTGAATCGACAGAAACATCCTTTTCAGAATAAATAATTTGATGATGATCTAAAAATTGTTTTACAACTTGGCACGGAGGGCAGCTAGGTTGAGTATAAACAATTACTTTTTTCAATTTTATCTCTCCCAAAACAATAAATTCTTATAGTACATATTGATCCAAAGGATATTTTAACATAATTAAACATTTAGTGTGTTTTTTACTAAAAATAACTTGGTACCAAGGGAATTAAATTAGATTATGAACGTTGGAGGGAATTGTGATACAATTATACGGGCTACTTCTTCCATCGGAAATAATAAACGACATTTTAATCTAATTTAATCAAAAAGTCGATTAGATTCAAGGAAGTTTAACATCATTAGATAATTTTCTTGGAAATCCCTACATACATAGTGTAAAATTGACATGGCACAAAGTAAAGATGCTGATTATTGAATCGTTGTTTAGTGGATAGAATGAGTGGTAGTGTAAAACAATAAAATGAAGGAATTAGTTATACGTTAACTCTTCCGGAAGGGGGATATCTGGTGTCACAACTTTTAGGAATTATTACAAGACTTCAAAATCTTCAAGAAAATTCTGGTTCAGGCGAGCCTGTGCAACGTTTTTTTGAGGTTGAAGGTGAAAAACGTTGTAGTGTAAAATATTTTGACAAAAATAGTACGTTTGAGCTTGAGGTTTATCAAAAGGGTGAAAAGCCTCAATCTTATCAATTCGATAATATCGATATGATTGCTATGGAAATTTTCGATCTCCTCCAATAATCGCGTTTGACTAAGGAGGCAAAATGAAAAAAGATCCTACTGTTATTTGTCCATTTTGTCATGGACAAGGACCACTTTCAAAATCATTAACAGCTCAATCTAACCAAAATGTAATCTTTACGTGCGCTCATTGTCATGAATCAATTAAAAACATTGAGACAAGTAAAGGGAAATAGCCATACCTCTGGTATGGCTATTTTTTATTCTAATGCTTTTTATTCATATTACTCACTGTCTTCGTCATATAGTATAGTATCGAAAAAGTTGTTTTCGAAGGTTAAAAATGAAATATGACAAGGAGTTGTGAGATGAACGATTCTTTCACCTTTTATAATGTCTCTGAGAAAAAAATGTGCTTTCAGACTGTCCTTGAGCGTATAAAAGGCTTTATGTTAAAGGATCCACGTTCTGAATATGTATTGTCCATAGGATCAGACTCACATGTTCATCAATCTGAAACGAAGTTCATTACGGCTATCCACATTCATAGAGTTGGAAAAGGTGCATGGGGGTGCTTGAAAAACCATACTGTGAAACGGCCAATTTCTAGTATTCGAGAAAAAATTTCAATGGAAACAGCACTCAGTCAAGAAATTGCTTACTACTTTACATCAAAGCATTTAATGGAATTATCTGATATTTTGATTCCTTTTGCGGATGAGGGAGCAGATTTAATTTTTGAGATTCATTTGGATATTGGGAGAAAGGGCATGACAAAGGAATTAATTCAAGAAATGACTGGTAGAATAGAAGCAATGGGAATCGAGGCTAAAATAAAGCCAGACTCTTATACTGCTTTTAGCTATGCTAATAGATATACAAAATGAATAAAGAACAGCAGGTTGATGTCGAATCTTGCGTTTGAAGACTTTCTTAAATGTTGAGTATGCTTTTTTTAGGAGTTATTTTTAATGGGGGGCAATTGTGTGCATATGATGGAGAGATTTACTGATGATGAGCAAAAATTATTAGTTAAAACACTATTAAGTCAAAATTACGTTATAGAGTTGCTTAGCAGTGAACTAAATGACATTGAGTGTGGTAAAAAGGCAATAGATGAGCATTCATATCAGCAATTAAAATCTCTTTACGAGCGCCTAAGAATTAAATAAGTACCGAAAAGAAGATACTCCACCAAGGGTATCATTTTTTTATATGATCAAAAAGAAAAATAGTATGTGTGTCAGAATGTGTAACACATTTGCCATAAGACTCGGTGACAAGTTTTTGAATCTTTCACCTAAATAGGAAACTGAAGGAAGAAATAGAGTTTCATTTTATGATATGATAAATTAGGAAACTTTAACACACCTCTTTGTGGATAAAAATAGCTTTTTTAGAGAGGAAGAACAACATGTTTAGCTTAGATGCAAATGAATTAATAGGGTTAACTATACAAGATTTAATGATCTCAGGCGATAAAGTAGCTCATGTCCAAATTGGGAATAATTTAGAGCATGCGTTGCTTGTTTTAACAAAAACAGGTTATACGGCCATTCCGGTTTTAGATCCCTCATTTAAATTGCATGGACTTATTGGAATGAACTTAATCATGGATAATATTTTTGGGCTTGAAAGAATCGAGTTCGAAAAGTTAGAAAACATGAAAGTGGAAGAAGTGATGAATACGGACATCCCTAGGTTGTATTTACATGATTCTCTTGAAAAAGGGTTAGAACTTGTCGTCAATCATCCATTTGTTTGTGTTGTAAATGAAAGCAATATATTTGAAGGAATCTTTACAAGAAGAGCGATCTTAAAGAAAGTAAAAAAACTAATTCAACATTATCAAAATGACCATATAAGCGAATGATGATTGAAAAAAATTAAATGACAAATGAAAGGGACCGTCCTCACTTCACAAAAACTTAGGACAGTCCCTTTTATTAAGACTATTACATATAGTACCTTTTTAAAAGGAGGTATTTTCAATGGAAGAAGAACAGTTTAAAGCGAAGGAACAAAAAACGAATCGGCCTTATGTACTAGCCACAGTTATGTTAGCCATGTTTATGGCAGCAATTGAAGCTACAATAGTAGCTACTGCAATGCCGGCCATTGTTGCAGAATTAGAAGATTTTTCTCTCTACAGTTGGGTATTTTCATCTTATTTATTAATGAATGCCGTTACTGTGTTAATTTACGGGAAATTATCAGATTTATTTGGAAGAAAGCCGGTATTAACGGTCGGAATTATCATTTTTCTTATAGGTTCTATTATATGTGGAGTAGCATCATCTATGGAGATGCTAATTTTTGCTCGTTTTGTACAAGGGTTTGGTGCTGGAGCAGTAATGCCAATTGCCACGACAATTGTAGGTGATATTTATACAAAGGAAGAAAGAGCGAAGATTCAAGGTTATTTATCTAGTGTTTGGGGAATCTCGGCTATATTGGGGCCTGCTATCGGCGGGTTGCTGGTGGAGTTTGTAAGTTGGAGATTTGTTTTTTGGATGAATGTTCCCCTTGGAATTTTTGCTATAATTGGACTGTATCTATTTCTTCATGAAAACATAGAAAAACGCAAACCGAAAATTGATTATGGCGGGGCTGCCTTTCTAACAATTGCTATTACCTCATTTATGTTTATCTTAGTAGAGGGAGGAGTTCGCTTTGATTGGCTATCGACACCAGTCTATTTGCTGGGTGCACTTACTTTAATAAGCTTCTTCTTTTTTGTTCTTTATGAACGAAAAGTAGATGAACCAATGATGCCTTTCGAGCTCTGGAAAGAGAGATCTATTTTAATAGCAAATCTTACCTCCTTAACAACAGGGGTTATGTTGATTGGATTATCAACATTTCTGCCAACGTTTGTACAAGGAGTTATGGAGGAAAAGCCAATAGTTGCTGGATTTACTTTAACCACAATGTCGATTGGCTGGCCGATTGCTGCAACAATTTCCGGTAGGGCTATATTGAAGATTGGTTTTAGAACAACATCAATATTTGGGGGAATATCTCTAATTCTGGGAAGCATTGTTTTCATTTTTCTTTCAAGCGGCGATAGCCCGATCTTTGCTGCTTTTGATTCTTTTTTAATCGGAGTAGGAATGGGATTAACAACAACTGCCTTTATTGTCTCGATTCAAAGTACAGTAGAGTGGAATAAAAGAGGGGTTGCAACAGCAACCAATATGTTTATGCGGAATGTAGGAAGCACAATTGGTGCAGCGTTATTAGGTGGTATTTTAAACAGTCAGCTTCTTTTGTTTTTTTCTAGCAAAGGTGTTGAAGATGAATTAAATCTAGATTCAACAACAATGCTATTAAATGATAGCCAAAGAACATCACTAACTGTTCAGGCAAGACAGCTTCTCCAGGAAGGCCTTGAAAATGCTCTCCATAATGTTTTTTTAGTTGTGTTAGGATTTGCTATTTTGAGTTTTATCCTTATTTCATGTTTGCCTAGGAAAGAAAAAATATAATGAGGACTGCTCCATCTGTGGGGCAGTCCTTAGTTCGTTTATTATCAATCAGTAGATGTCCTTTGAAGAAATTCTATTCGGTTCATAAAAGGATCAAAAAAGGAGAAACGTTCGATACCTGGAATTGGTGTCTCTTCTTTTATTGGGACATTGTGTTTTTGCAAAATATTACGGGCTTCTTCAATATTATCCACAAGAAAGGCCGGATGACGTTTACTAACCGTTTTTTCAAATGGTTCTACACCTATATGAAGGTGAACTTCCCCTGCTTTACACCAAAAACCACCATTTTTCTTTAATACTTCAGGCTTTTCAATCTCTTCAAACTGTAACAAATCTAGATAAAAGCTTCTAGCGGTGTTTTCTTCCCCAACTGGAACACAAATCTGAAAGTGGTCTAACCCTTTAATCGAAATGCCCATCTATACTAACCTCCTACTAAATAATACTTTACAAAATTCCCTTATATCCTTATGATACTAAAGACATCTCATAATAAAATTAGAATTTTTTTGATACTTTACATAAGAAAAACTTATTATATTTAGTAGGTGAGTGTATGCAAACATCAGAACTTAGAATGCTTGTTGTTTTAGCTGAAGAAATGAATATGAGGAAAGCGGCAGAGAGATTATTTGTCTCCCAGCCAGCATTATCACAGCGTTTACAAACAATCGAGAAATCTTGGGGGCTGCAAATATTTATACGATCACAAAAGGGTCTCACACTAACTCCAGCTGGTGAAAAAATTATTGCCTATGCCCAAGAAGTTGTTTTGAAAGAAGAAAAAGTGAAAGAGGAAATACTAGCTTTAGAAGGTGAGGTACATGGAACTTTAAAACTTGCGGTCGCTTCTATAATCGGTCAACATTGGCTACCGAGTGTGTTAAAAACATATGTTAGAAAATATCCACATGCAAAAATATCTCTTATTACCGGATGGAGCAGTGAAATTTTAAAAAGTATGTATGAAGATCATGTTCATTTAGGGATTATTCGTGGAAATCCTGAATGGAAAGGGCTAAAAAAGCACCTATTGACCGACACACTTTACCTAGTTGATACTGAGATACAAAATATTGAAGAGGTACTCCGGACAGAAAGACCTTTCATTCAATTCAAAAGTGATTCTTCCTATTATCAAGAAATACAAGATTGGTGGCATCGTCAATTTAATACATCGCCTAAAAGAACAATTGTCGTTGATCAAATTGAAACTTGTAAACAAATGGCTTTAAATGGAATTGGTTATGCAATCCTTCCTTCCGTCACACTACAAGACGAGGAACATGGGGTTTTTAAAATACCGCTCCTTGATGAAGACGGAAAACCAATTGAAAGGGATACTTGGCTGTTAGGTTTTGAGTCTTCTTTTGGATTAAAACAGGTTAAAGCATTCCTTGAAATTGTTGAGGAGCAACAAAAGAGTGATTAAGTATGTAAAATTGAAACAGATCAATTCAACAATAAGACAAATTTAATAGATCTCTTGTCAACGGTTTGATCCTTTGATACAGTAAAGAATGAATTGATATAGTACAAGGAGGATATACATATGAAAATGATGGATGCAAATGAGATTATCTCATTTATACAAAACAGTAAAAAATCAACACCTGTAAAGGTTTATGTAAAAGGAAACCTTGAAGGAATAAATTTTGGTGAAACTGCTCAAACATTTATTACTGGAAACACTGGAGTTGTTTTTGGAGAATGGGCAGAAATTGAAGCAGCATTAGAGAGCAACAAAGGCAATATTGAAGACTACGTGATTGAAAACGACCGTCGTAATTCAGCAATCCCTTTACTAGATCTTAAAGGAATTAAAGCGCGTATCGAGCCGGGTGCAATTATCCGCGATCAAGTTGAAATTGGCGATAATGCTGTTATCATGATGGGGGCATCAATTAATATCGGTTCTGTCATTGGAGAAGGAACAATGATTGATATGAACGCAACACTAGGTGGACGAGCTACAGTTGGTAAGAACTGTCACATCGGTGCAGGAACTGTATTGGCAGGTGTAATCGAGCCGCCTTCTGCTAAACCAGTAGTTATTGAAGATGATGTATTAATCGGAGCTAACTGCGTTGTTCTTGAGGGTGTAACAGTTGGTAAAGGTGCTGTTGTCGGTGCCGGATCAATTGTAACTAAAGATGTTGAACCATACACCGTTGTTTACGGTGCACCAGCTCGTAAAATTAAAGATATCGATGCTCAAACACAATCTAAAACTGAAATTATGCAAGAGTTAAGACAATTATAAGAAACATGAGGATGACTTTAAATATTCTTACCCACTAATGTATGGGGGACTATTATAGTCATCCTCTTCTATATAGAGAGGAATGGTCATTGTGGGGACAGAACACCTCATTAAAATTCGAAGGGATCTTCATCGCATTCCTGAGATTGGTTTTCAGGAATTTAAAACACAACAATATCTTTTAAATCTCTTAAAGCAATTTCCGGAAGATCGCCTAGAAATAAAAACATGGAAAACAGGTATATTTGCGTTAGTGAAAGGATTAAATCCGAGAAAAACGATAGGCTATAGAGCAGATATCGACGGGTTGCCAATAACAGAAGAAACAGACTATGACTTTCAATCTGAACATCCAGGGTTTATGCATGCTTGTGGACATGATTTTCACATGACAATTGCGATTGGGATTTTAACATATTTTGTGCAAAATCCAATTTCTGATCATGTATTGTTTTTATTTCAGCCTGCAGAGGAGGGACCTGGTGGAGCAGAGCCGATGTTAAATAGTGACATTGCTAAAGAGTGGAAACCCGATATAATCACAGCTCTGCATATAGCACCAGAGCTCCCGGTCGGAACAATTGCAACAAAGCCTGGCTTACTGTTTGCTAACACATCAGAATTGTTTATCGATCTAAAAGGAAAAGGTGGACATGCGGCGTACCCTCATACAACAAATGATATGGTTGTGGCAGCATGTTCACTAGTTACTCAGCTTCAAACAATCGTTGCCCGTAATATCGATCCTTTAGATAGTGCAGTTATCACTGTCGGAAAAATAACAGGTGGAACTGTACAAAATATTATTGCCGAAAATGCAAGACTTGAGGGGACAATTCGAACTTTATCAGTTGAATCAATGGAAAAGGTTAAGGAAAGAATTGAAGCGATTGTAAAAGGGGTCGAAATAGGTTATTCATGTAAAGCAACCATTGATTATGGATCAATGTACCACCAAGTGGACAATGATGAGATGCTGACAAGAGAATTTATGCAATATATTTCTGAGCAAACGAGCTATGTTGTAAGAGAATGTTCAGAAGCCATGACCGGAGAAGATTTTGGATATATGGTTGATCAAATTTCAGGGTTTATGTTTTGGCTGGGTGTAGGCTCACCTTATGGATTACATCATGCAAAACTACAGCCGGATGAGTCGGCTATTGAGGTTGCAGTTGATATTATGTGTAAATATATTTCTTATAAGGCAAATCAATGAAATGAAAATGCAATCGGTTGGGATCCGATTGCTATTTTTTTGCATCGGGAAAGTTGCCGTCTTGTTGATAATGTCTAATAGTCGATATATTTAAAAAATCGAAGATAAAATTTGAGAACCGAAGATAAATTTTAAAAATCGAAGATAAAAGTTTTGAGGGTAAAAAAATTTCCGCTTAAAGATACACTCAACACCAATTTACAAAGTATATTTTATCCAACCGTGTACACAATACATGTAGGAGGTGGATAAATAATGCCAAAAATCGGTGTAGAACAATCATTATCTGATGTTACTTCAGCATTACAACAAAAAGGCTATGATGTTGTCCAATTAAACAATGAAAATGATGCAAAAGGCTGTGATTGCTGTGTGATCACTGGTCAAGATTCTAATGTAATGGGGATCAGTAACGCAGTAACAGCTGGATCTGTTATTCAGGCTAGTGGCTTATCTGCAGATGAAATCTGCCAACAAGTAGAAAGTAAATTAAATCGCTAATTAATCGATGATGGAGAGTGAAAAAATTGCTCTCCATTTTATTTATTTAGCGAATAGGTTTTATGAGAGACCACTAGATCGAGCGCATGCGTCTTTTTATAGTTTCACCATGTAAGACAAAAAAGGAAAAAAATAAGGCTTGTCCCTTTCGCACATGCGACAAGCCTTATTTTTTCTAAATCATTTATTTACTTTTTATTCACATTTACTTGATGTGGATATGGTATTTCAATTCCATTCGCATCAAATGCTTCTTTCATTGCTTTGCGGAGATTTCGTTCAACAGCCCATTGCTCCATGTTTTTTGTTTTTGCTAGTACTCTAATGACAACATCTGAAGAACCAAGAGCTTGTACACCAAGGACGTTTGGACCTTCTACAATATTCTCATTCTCTGCCGCAAATTTATCACATACATCCTGTAATACCGCAATAGCTTTATCGATATCATCGTCATAGGAAATCCCAATATCAACTAGTGCCCTCATATTACCTCGTGAATGATTGCTTACATTAGTGATTTCCCTGTTTGGAACATAGTGAAGTGTACCATCAAAACCTCTAATTTGGGTAGTTCGAAGCCCAACTTGCTCTACAATCCCATCAAAGCCTGCTACAGTAACATAGTCCTCTACATCAATTTGTTTTTCTAATAGAAGGAAAAAGCCTGTAACTACATCGCTAACAAGTCCCTGTGCACCAAAGCCGATGGCTAACCCCACAACACCTGCTCCGGCTATTAATGCAGAAACATTATAATTAAAAACTTCAAAAATCATAACAATAAAAATGAAAATCAAGACATAAGAAAATATATTTAAGGTTAAACTCTGTAAAGTTAACGCTCGTCCATTTGATATATTGTCACGTTCTTGCAACCTATTGAACATTTTTCTAATGACTTTGTTACCAATTGCTTTAACAATTAGAAAAGCAATAACAATTCCAAGTAATTTCAAAATAATAATACCTGCATTGGTCATTAGCCCCGACCAATCAATATTTTCTAAAAACTCCATACATCAACATCCTTTCTCGAAATACATGTTCTTCAGTACAAAAGGATTCAATTCCGTTTTTCTGTAAGAAAGAACATACTTTTAATACCTGTCTCTTTCCATGTTAAACATATTTTGTTCGAAAATGAAGGATTTAAGCTTATTTTGTCGAAAGTTTAATAGTGAAGAGAATTCAAATTGAATAGTAGATACGAATAACGATCATACTATATATGTTTAATCATTTCACCTAATATTCATGAAAAAAGTGGACATTGTCTCTTAATGGCTCATCATCATAATATCTACATAGACAAACAATATAAGAATTCAAAAATACACTCATGAGTAATATAATGTGGAGGGATGACATAATGGCAGATCGTATGGTAGGAAAACAAGCCCCAAGGTTTGAAATGGATGCAGTATTAGCAGATAAAGAATTCGGTAAAGTTAGCTTAGAAGAAAACATGAAGAACGATAAGTGGACGGTACTATTCTTCTATCCAATGGATTTTACATTTGTTTGCCCAACTGAAATTATCGCACTGTCTGATCGTTATGAAGAATTCGAAGATCTAGATGCGGAAGTAATTGGAGTATCAACTGATACGATTCACACACATCTAGCTTGGATTAAAACAGATCGTAAAGATAATGGTTTAGGTAATTTAAAATACGCTTTAGCAGCTGATACAAACCATTCAGTTTCACGTGATTATGGAGTGTTAATTGAGGAAGAAGGAATAGCACTTCGTGGTTTGTTTATTATTAATCCAGAAGGCGAACTTCAATACTCAGTAGTAAATCACAATAATATTGGTCGCGATGTTGATGAAACATTACGTGTACTTCAAGCCCTTCAAACTGGCGGACTTTGTCCTGTAAACTGGAAACCAGGACAAGCGACTCTATAAGTAATAAAAAGGATGGTCAGCCTTTTTATTCTACAAAAAATAGCAATGAAATACATGTGCCTTTTTCCTGAATCAATAGGAACTTGGATGGTTAACAGAACTAAGAAAAATAGAGAGTAGATTATAACCAGTCAGTTACCTCATTTTGGTAACTGACTTTTTGCATAACTTAATTGATAGGGAGTGTTTAAATATGACGCAGATAATAGGTGTTTTACTTGCGGGAGGGGAATCGCGAAGATTTGGCCAGCCTAAAGCTTTCGCGGAATATAGCGGTAAATTCTTTTGGCAGTATTCAATGCAGGCTTTGAAAGAAACAACAGAACATCAGTTAATCATAAGTCACCAAAATCTCTTGGAACGATTTAAAGAAGAAACTGAAGAAATAGTACTAACGGATGATCCTAAATTCAAAGGGGATGGACCTATGGCTGGGATATATACGGCGATGAAATATGAAATATCAGAGTGGTATATGATTTTGTCGTGTGATATTCCATTAATTTCTGCTGAATTGGTTCATAAACTGCAATCATTTATTTCTCCTGACAAAAAAATAATTATCCCAAACATAAAAGGAAAGTTGCATCCTTTAGTAGGCGTGTATCATTATTCTGTTTTTCCCCTAATTGAGAGACAATTGGAAAATAAAGAACGGAAGATGATGACATTACTAAGTCAAGTCGAGGTTTGCTATGTAACAGAAAAGGAATTGCAGACAGACCCTAAGATATTTTGTAACATTAACTCACCAAATGATTATGGTATGCTATTAAACAATGGTAAAATAGTAGAATCTGAATAAATTATTTTGTGCGGAGAGGGTTATATGATTGAAAAAAGAAAACCATTACCAGTAAAAGAAGCAATTAAGAATGTGATGACTTTTGCAAAAACTGGAGAAATAGAACAAGTTTCTCTTCAAAATAGTTTTGGAAGATATTTAGCAGAAGATTTAATTGCTACTCATCCAGTACCACCTTTTGATCGTTCACCATATGATGGATTTGCTATTCGAGCACAGGATACAGCTGATGCCACAGCTGATCAACCTGTTGAATTTGAGGTGATTGATGAAATTGGTGCAGGTAGTGTTAGTAAGTCAACTATTGGGAAATATCAATCGGTCCGAATCATGACAGGTGCACAAATGCCAAGTGGAAGCGACTCAGTCGTCATGCTAGAATTAACAAAGGTCTATGAAAAAGATAACAAAACATATATGTCATTAAAAAGACCATTTCATAAAGGAGACAATGTGTCTTTTAAAGGTGAAGATTCTCCAGAAGGCAGTGTCTTAGTCAAAAAAGGAACGATTATTACACCAGGAACAATCGCATTGCTCGCCACATTTGGTTATGACAAGGTTCAGGTAGTAAGACAGCCACGGATTGGTATTATCGCAACAGGCAGTGAATTATTAGAAGTTAGTGAACCGCTTCAACCAGGAAAAATAAGAAATAGTAATTCATTTATGATTGAAGCACAAGCCAAAAGGGCAGGAGCAAATCCAATTTACCTTGGCAAATTAGATGATGATTTTGAGACTTGCTATGAAGCTATAGTCGAGGCATTAGAAAAGGTCGACTTTTTAATTACAACTGGTGGAGTCTCGGTTGGTGATTATGATTATTTGCCGGAAATCTATCAACGATTAGGGGCAAAAGTACTTTTTAATAAAGTTGCCATGAGACCTGGTAGTGTGACAACGGTAGCTGAGTATAATGGCAAGTTATTATTCGGACTTTCCGGTAATCCATCAGCATGTTATGTTGGTTTTGAATTGTTTGTCCGGCCAATTGTTCGACATTACTTATATTCATCTCGCCCGCATCTTCAAAAGGTATCGGCTATTTTAGGGAAGGACTTCTTAAAGCCAAACCCGTTCACAAGGTTTGTTAGGGGATCAATCCAATTATTAGATGGACAAGTTTTCGCAAGTCCTGTGGGATTAGATAAATCAAATGTTGTTTCCTCATTAGCTGATGCTAATGTGTTCATAGTTTTACCAGGTGGTACTAGAGGGTATAAGGCAGGGGACAAGATAGATCTTTTGCTATTCGAAGATCAAATAGGAAGTGACACTCATTGGGCAGAATCCTTCAAGTAGTTGGATACCAAAATAGTGGAAAAACAACATTTGTCACTGAGTATATAAAAGAAGCAGTAAAATATAAGCTAAGAGTAGGTACAATAAAGCATCATGGACATGGCGGAGCTTTAATCCAGGGTGATGATGGTAAAGATACGTGGAAGCATCGTGATGCAGGTGCTCAAGTGACGTTTATCGAAGGAAATGATTCCTTTATTTTATCCTCTGATCAAATTGGGTTAACTCTTCCTCAAATGATTTCTATGTACAGTGTATTTAGCTTAGATATAATTTTAGTAGAAGGATTTAAAACTGAAAAATACCCAAAGGTTGTTTTGCTTCGATCTAAGGAGGATCTCCCAATGCTTCAAAAAGCACAAAATATAAAGTGTGTTTTGGCTGATTTTGCATTACCTATCGAGGTCGAAGATACATACTTGACGTTTTCTAATCGAGATCAATGTATAAAGTGGTTAATAACTAACAAAGCAGGTGAACAGATTGACAACTCCAATGTTTGAAATTGTAAAGGGTCCAATTTCAATAGAAGAAATTACAAGCAAAGTCATTCGAAATGAAGCAGGAGCGGTTACAACTTTTATCGGAACGGTGAGGGAGTTTACCCATGGAAAACGTACCCTATCCCTGGAATATCAGGCTTATGAAAAAATGGCTGTGAAAAAACTTGAACAAATAGGGAAAGAAATCAATGAGAAATGGAATGACTCGAAAGTAGCGATCACTCATCGGATTGGAAAATTAGAAATTACGGAAATTGCTGTTGTGATTGCTGTATCTACACCACATCGTAAAGATGCTTATGCAGCTAATGAATACGCGATTGAAAGAATTAAGCAAATTGTCCCGATTTGGAAAAAAGAAATTTGGGAGAACGGAGAATCATGGATTGGGGACCAATTAGAAAAAACACCATATCCAGATGGGAAGCCAGTGGAGGAGAAAGAATGATAAAAGTACTTTTATTTGCTCATTTACAAGAAAAAGTAGGACAAGAAAGCATAAGTATTGAAAAAAATTTTGCTACCGTGAAAGAAATTAGAGATGAAATAATGACAACCTTTGACTTAGGATCGTTAGAAAATGTTATGGTAGCTGTGAATGAAGAGTATGCACTTGATGAAGATGTTGTTAAATCTGGAGATGTAGTAGCGTTTATTCCCCCTGTTAGTGGAGGGTAATCTCTATGAACAGGGTCAAAACCTTTTTTTTTGTTTGTTGTATCTTGATTTTTTTAACAAGTTGTTCCAAGGACAATTCGAAACAAATAGAGCTAACAATATCAGCAGCTTCAAGTTTAAAAGAAGCTTTGCAAGAAATTGAAGATGTTTATGAGAAAGGATCTTCAACAGATATTCATTTTAATTTTGCTTCCTCAGGTACATTAAGTAAACAAATTCAACAAGGAGCACCAGTAGATGTGTTTTTATCTGCTAACCTTGAAAGCTTTGAAGAATTAGTTGAGCAGGGTCTTGTTCTTGAAAATGAGAAAAGAAAATTGCTTAAAAATGATTTGGTGTTAATTGCTTCATCTTCATCTTCTATTCAATCGATAGAGGATCTGAGAAAAGCGGATAAAATTGCAATCGGGACCCCTGAAACAGTACCAGCTGGAGATTATGCAAAAGAAACACTAGTGAATCTTGAAATATGGGATCTTTTACAAGATAAATTAATATTCGCAAAGGATGTACGGCAAGTTTTGTCTTATGTTGAAACAGGTAATGTGACAGCTGGGATTGTCTATCAAACAGATGCTAAAAGTACAGATAATGTAAGGGTAGTTGAACGTTTTGAAGATTCATTGCATTCCCCAATTGTCTATCCTGTAGGAGTTCTTAAAACTGCTAATCACCAAGAAGAAGCAATACAATTTTATGATTTTTTACTGAAAAAGAGTGCGATTGATATTTTTGAGAAGCACGGATTTTATTTAGCGGACGAGGAGTAAGAATGACGACTGAGTTTTGGGATCCAATTATACTTTCAATAAGAATTGCAATCGTAGCGAGTGTTCTTGTCGTTATTATGGGAACATTCATAGGTAAATTTATGGCAAGGTCAACGTTTAAAGGGAAAATGGTTATTGAAACATTGTTGATTTTGCCATTAGTGCTGCCTCCATCTGTAGTAGGGTTTATATTAATTGTCATTTTTGGTTCAAATAGTCCAATCGGGCATTTTATTGAGAGGGTCTTTCATTCCACTGTGATTTTTACTTGGTGGGCAGGTGTTGTAGCCGCAGTTGTTGTTGCTTTTCCATTAATGTATCAAGTTACAAAGGCTGGGTTTGAGCATGTTGATGTTGATATCGAAAACGCAGCACGTGTTGATGGTGCAAATGAGAGATCGGTTTTCTTTCTGATCTCTCTTCCATTAACGATGAAATATATTTTAACAGGCTTTGTCTTAAGCTTTACAAGAGCACTGGGTGAATTCGGTGCAACACTCATGTTTGCCGGCAATATTCCCGGAAAAACACAAACAGTTTCAACAGCTATTTATGTTGCGATCGATAGTGGAGAGATGGATATGGCATGGTTATGGGTGTTTTCGATGATACTTATTTCTTCAAGTATGTTATTAATCGTTCAATGGTTAAATAACAAAGCGTATTAATAATTTTGACATTGGAAGAGATTTGTAATATAATTAATTTTCATGCTTATTATCTCTTCACTTTTATAGTGATTTTGTGGATGAAACATATGATATGCTTTCAATTCACGCTGGCGCGGACAAGGATCCGCAAGGACGAAAGAGAGGCAGGGCTTTCGTTGTTTTGAGTAACTGCAATTTCGATATAGAATACAATAGATGAAAATATATATTCTAGTGATAAATATGGGGCAACATTCGATCACAAATGATTTGTGAATTTTTAAACCTATCACTATCTAGGTTGATAGATGTGATTGGAAACTACGACATCCGCCTTCCGGTTAAGTGAGAAGTCGAGTTCTTCAAACAAAAGTGAGCAACATATGAAAAAATCTTTGGGGGTTCTACTTATGAAAACAACTGGTAATGTAAAATGGTTTAATTCAGAAAAAGGTTTTGGGTTTATAGAGATTGCAGAAGGAAATGATGTATTCGTTCACTTCAGTGCTATTACTGGTGAAGGTTTTAAAACGTTAGAAGAAGGACAAAAAGTTGAATTTAACATTGTTGAAGGAAACCGAGGTCCTCAAGCAGAAGACGTAGTGAAATTATAAGCATAAATATAAAAGGGGACTGACATTACATTCTGTCAGCCCCCTTTTGTTTGTTCATTATTATTGCTCTGATAACCCCTCTACAGGGACGCTTTTTTCTGACTGTGGATTATTTAATGGGAAAATACGTGCTGTCCCTTGTTCCTCATCTACTGATTGAATATAAATTGACTCTCCTTCATATTGGACATTCACCATTTCGCCCATACTTGCTATTTCCTTTGCTCGATTTACATTCATTTCATACTCTCCTTTTTGATGCATATTCATTGCAATATAATCTTGAATTTCGTATTTTAGTCTATTTTTACGATGTCCGACTTTAAGGGAATTATGCTAGAATAAACTGAAATTTAAAATATATTTTCTAAAAGGTCTAGGTATGTTATCTTGTATAAAGAGAAAAAGGGGGTTTGAGGTAATTGTTAACAACAATCATGATATTGCTTTTTATCATTTCAGTTTTTACGTTCCTACTTACTAAATCCCTAAGAACAGGTGATCATCATTTAAACAGCTCCTTTGTATTATCATTTATAAAAAAATATGGCGGGAATACCTTGTCACATCTTCTGTTTTTAGAAGATAAAAAAGTGTTTTTAGCACAGAATGACTCAGTATTAATTTCGTATAAGCAAAAGGGGAAAAAGTTATTTGTACTAGGAGATCCGATTGGAGATGAAGAAAAACATCACGATGGATTAGAAGAGTTCTTTTCGTATGGTGCAAAACAGCGACTGACACCTATTTTTTATCAAGCCACTAATAAATATACCTCGTTTTATTTAAAGTATGGTTATAGGCTGTTTAAAGTTGGTGAAGAAGCTAAGGTGGATTTGAAAAAATTTGCAATCGAAGGGAAGAAATTTAGGAATATTCGAAATTTAAGAAATAAGTTTACTAAAGATGGGTATCTTTTCTCTATAGCATATCCTCCGTTCGACTCGGATCTAATCGATGAAATGAAGTCTGTTTCAGATGATTGGTTAAATGGGCGAAAAGAAAAGGGGTTTTCAGTTAGTGCTTTTTCAGAGAATTATATTGGTCATTTTCCAGTTTCTTTATTTCGTGATCCAAATGGGCGATTACTAGCATTTGCAAGTTTACCTTCTAATCATCAGCAAGAAGAATCTTTAAGTATTGACTTGATGAGATACCGTAATGAAAGTCCGAGGGGAGCTATGGATATGGTATTCGTTTCGACGATTCTCTGGGCAAAAGAGAAGGGGTATTCTGTTTGTAGTTTAGGGATGTCTCCTTTATCAAATGTAGGAATAGATCCAAACTCTCCTTATCAAGAAAAAATAGCTAGATATGCTTTTTTAAATGGTTGTAGATTTTATAATTTTAAAGGTTTACGCAGATATAAGGCGAAGTTTGCAACTGATTGGTCACCACGTTACTTAGTGTATAAAAAGTCATTATTATTTTTTCTTATCATTCAACTTATTATCATTGTTAGAAAAGAACCTAAACATAAAGACTCAATATTTATTAGGAAAATCTTACGAGATAAACAGGTAGTATAAAAAAGAGGACATCCTGCGAAAGGATGTCCTCTTTTTTGTAAAGAAAATGCTAAGTTTTCAAATTGTAGATATGTACAATTAATATGACGTTAAGTGTTTTTTTGTTTTAATATGCAGCAACAAGTTCTTCACAATGAGCTATAATCTCTTTTTCTTCAGCTTCTTCTAAAGCGAAGTCTAACACTTTATCAGTCGTGTTTTCAATAAAATCATACTGGGCGATTTTAGATTGATTGTTTTCAATAGCGAAAATAAGTTTCAGTGTAACTCCGAGTTCACTATATAGCTCATCATCTTCTTCAACATCTAATTTAAGGAAAATTTCAAAACGTTCTCCAGGAAGTATCCCAAACGGATCCTCTAATTTTTCGATTGTTGCTTCAATAATCTTCATATCAATACCTCTTTCTTAACTCAGTATACACTTGAACATAAGTATTAATATTATAGCCTTTTCTTACCTATAAGCCAAATTGCAATTTTATAACATGTTTTTTCTAGCATAACAGGGTATGGAAAATGGGAAGGATACAAGTATCTATTTATATTAATTTCGATGAAATTGAGTTAACTCAGGATGAAAATCGAATTTGTCAATTCTTCTCCTGGGTATAAAAAAGGAGATAGATAATGGAAAAAGTATCAAAGGTTTTTTGGATTTCAATCGTAATTGCCACACTATTTGTTGGGTGGGGTGTTATTGCTCCTAATCATCTCGGAGTAATGATGGATAAAACGAAAGCTTTTTTTCTTAGTAATTTCGGTTGGTTTTACCAGTTGTCTGCTACATTCTTTTTAATTTTTGCTTTGTTTTTAATTTTTAGCAAGTATGGAAAAATTAAGCTTGGGGCTGATGATGAAAAGCCGGAATTTAAACGTGCCACTTGGTTTGCGATGTTGTTTAGTGCTGGAATGGGGATTGGGTTATTGTTTTTTGGAGTATCAGAACCGGTATCTCATTTCGCGAGTCCTCCAATTGGAGAAGGAAGTACTGCCGAAGCGGCAAAGGTAGCTCTGCGCTATACATACTTGCATTGGGGATTTCATGCATGGGCCATTTACGCTGTCATTGCATTAGTATTAGCCTATTACAAATTCAGAAAAAAGCAGCCAGGTTTAATGAGTGTTACATTAACTCCATTACTAGGAAAACGCGCAACCGGTTCACTTGGAATTGCTATTGATGTTGTTGCTGTATTTGCCACAATATTCGGTGTAGCAGCTTCTTTAGGACTTGGAGCCGCACAAATTAATAGTGGACTAAATTATATAACTGGAATACCAGTTACTTTTACAATCCAATTAATCATTATTTCGATCGTAACAGTGTTATTTATGTTATCTGCTACAACTGGTATTCAAAAAGGGATTAAATATTTAAGTAATGCAAATTTAATTTTGGCTGTTATTTTGCTTATACTCTTTTTAATTCTTGCACCTACCGGCTTTTTGTTAGATTTATTTACCACAACATTAGGAAGTTATATACAAAATTTACCGAGTATGGGATTAAGGCTTGCGCCTTTTAATAAAGAAGATGCTACTTGGATTCAAGACTGGACAATCTTTTATTGGGCATGGTGGATTGCCTGGGCGCCATTTGTAGGTACATTTATTGCCCGTGTTTCAAAAGGGAGAACTGTTAGAGAGTTCATGATTGCTGTTTTAATCATTCCTACTCTTGTTTGTGCTTTTTGGTTTGCGGTTTTCGGTGGAACAGGTATTTATTTCGAATTCTTTGAGGGATTAGATGTAAGTGGACAAACATTAGAAACAGTTTTATTCTTTGTGTATCAGCAATTGCCGTTATCAGGGTTATTGATTGTGATTACTTTAATGTTAATTACGACTTTCTTTGTAACATCAGCAGACTCTGCGACATTTGTATTAGGAATGCAAACTTCAAATGGAAGTCTAAACCCGCCAAATATTGTGAAAACTGTTTGGGGATTTTTCCTTTCAGCTTCAGCAATCGTTTTAATGCTTTCAGGTGGGTTGGATGCGATGCAAACAGCGATTATAGTCAGTGCATTTCCTCTGACTTTTGTCCTAATTGCGATGTCGTTCTCAATACTTAAGGACTTTAGTGGTGAAATAAAAAGAAAGAAAATGGTAAAAAGATAATTTGATACATCTCACTTTTTGTGGGATGTATTTTTGCGTGTAGCAATTTGTTTAATGTGTTAGATATTCTTACATACAATTATCAGAAACTTTCCAAAACGGGTTGACACTTATTGAATATCGTATAGAATAGTAAATAAGAAACAGATGTTATATTTTCTAACATCGTAAGTAAAGTTATCAGACAGGAGGAAATGTAATGGAGGACACTTTGTTTTTGATGAATAGCCTTTGGGTTATGCTCGCAGCAATTTTAGTGATTTTTATGTTAGGTGGGTTTATTTTACTAGAAGCAGGCTCAACGAGAATGAAAAATGCTGGTCATATTGCTGGTAAAACAATTTTTACGGTTGGTCTTGCATCATTAGTTTATTGGGCAGTAGGATATGCGTTTACATTTGGTGGGAATGGTAACTTTTTCGTTGGTTTAACAGACTTCTTTTATTCAGGAGCTCAAGCAGAAGGTGCAAGTTTATCAACGGCGGTATTTTTTGTATTCCAATGTGCGTTTGCTTGTATTTCAATTACAATTGCTTTAGGTGGATTTGCTGAACGTGCAAAATTATCTATTTATCTAGTGTTTACAATTTTATTCTCAGCACTTATATATCCTGTTATAGCTCATTGGATCTGGGGTGGAGGCTGGTTAGCTGAGCACGGTAAGCAAGATTTTGCAGGCTCAACTGTTGTGCATTTAACTGGTGCAATGGCTGCATTTGCAGCAACAATTCTTCTAAAACCTCGTATCGGAAAATACAATAAAGATGGTTCTGCAAACAATATTCAAGGTCATAACCAAGTATTTACAGCATTAGGTGTGTTAATTCTTTGGGTAGGCTGGTTCGGATTTAATGCCGGTAGTACAGTGGCGGTTGATGAAGGGTTCTTTGGTTTTGTTGCATTAAACACAAACTTAGCTGCTGGAGCAGGTGCAGTTGCAGCACTACTTATCTCTTGGATGGTTTTAGGGAAATCAGATGTACCAACTATGCTTAACGGTGCATTAGCAGGTTTAGTTGCGATCACAGCATCATGTGCATTCGTGGACACATGGGCAGCTGTTGTAATTGGATTTATCGCTGGAATACTAGTATTCTACAGTGCAAGATTCTTTGAAAAGAGAAAAATTGATGATCCTATCTTTGCATTATCTGTTCACGGTGTAGCAGGAGTTTGGGGTACATTATCAACAGGATTCTTCGCAACACCTGAATTAGCTTCTGTTGGTAAACCAGGATTATTCTATGGCGGCGGTTTTGATCAACTTGGAGTACAATTTATGGGGGTAGCTGTATCAGGTATCTACGCATTTGTTGTATCGTTTGTCATTCTTGCCATTGCAAAGAAAGTAATGAATGGCTTACGTGTAACAGAAGAAGAAGAAGTAATGGGATTAGATATAAGTGAGCACGGAAGCTATGGGTATCCAGAAGTATTTGCTTCCAAAAATCAAAATGTTGGTTCATAATCAGGATAAGTGGAATACAACACTCATTTTGACAAAACGTGAGGAAGTGTCTCTCATGAAAGGAAATTTTGATTCCTATGAATCAATTAAAAAATGGAAAGATGAACATATTCACAATTATGAGCTTGATACTAGAGGCTTAAATGAATTTCATGATGAGATGATGAGGAGTGCTAGTAGAATAGCACTCTTTCATCATGAAAAAACGTATGGGAAGCCACCCTGTTATTTTTCCTGGTTTATAACAGGAAGTGGAGGTCGTTTTGAACAAGGGATCATAAGTGACCAGGATCATGGATTAATTTATGAGGAACATTCCCGTCAAGCAATTGAATATTTTAAGAAACTTGGAGAAGAGTTATCAAAAGGACTTTTTCTCATTGGTTATCCCTATTGTGAAGGAAAAGTGATGAGCTCAAATCCCATGTGGTGCAAATCATTACAGAATTGGAAGGACCAGCTTATTCATTGGATGGATGAAAAAAGCTGGGAGTCGATAAGATATTTGCAAATCTTTTATGATTCAAGAAGTTTAGTAGGAAATAGTGATTTTGTAAAAGATTTGAAGAAGGCCATCTTTGACTATCAAAGACAAGAACAAAAGCTTTTGCAGCGCTTTATGGATAATATTCAGCATATTAAACAATCAGTTGGTCCTCTAGGGCAAATTTATGTAGAGCAAAATGGTCCGTACGAAGGATGTATCGATTTAAAGAAAACAGCATTTTTACCCTATGTGAATGCGATAAGAGTTTTGGCAATGAAAGAAGGTGTTTTTGAAACGTCAACTATAGATAGGTTAGATCGCTTGTCGAAAATAAGTGAATATAAGGAAGATATGCCCCATTATAAACATAATTTTGAAAAACTTCTTAAGTACAGAGTGATGCTATTTAAAAACGCTACATCGTATGATGATGTACATTACTTAAACATCAAAAAGATGTCAAAGGAAGAAAAACGTGACATGAAAACAATTTTAAGGGATGGAAAAAAACTTCATCAATATGTACAAGGGATTATTGATAAAGGGTGTTTAACATGACATTTGATCCGTTCTTTTTCATGAAAGGAAAACTCGGTGGAGCTCAAGGAAGCCAATCTCATCAGCAAGTTGCCTATTTGAGACAATTGCAACGTGAAATGAAGGTCGAGGAAACTCTTAATATAAGATTAACAGACCTTAATGTCATTGTGTTTGATATTGAAACGACTGGTTTTTATCCCGATCAAGGAGATCAAATCATTTCGATAGGGGCTATTAAAGTTAAAGGTGATGAAATTAAAGAAAAAGAAACTTTTTATTCGCTTGTTCGCTCAGAAAAACAAATCTCAGAGGAAATCAGTCAATTAACAGGTTTAACAAACGAAGAATTAGCTAATGCTCCTTTATTGTCTGAGGTGCTTTTTCAATTTTTTCAATATGCTCAGGATTATACTCTTGTTGCGCATCATGCGAATCATGAAAAAGTGTTCCTTCAACATGCATCTTGGAAGTTATATCGGGCCCCATTCAAACATCGTCTTGTCGATATGTCTTTTCTCTATCGAATTGCAGAGCCTGATCAAAAGCTGGTCACTTTAGAGGAATGTTGTGAGCATAACGGTATACCAATCCATGGAAGACATCATGCTCTTTATGACGCGAAGTTAACAGCACAACTTTGGAGTATCTATGTAAATAAGCTCAAGCAAAAAGGGTGTCATTCATTAAAGGATCTTTATGAACGATATACCATTGCCTAATTTTGGGAATATGGTAAAAGGTGCATATTTTAATAAGGGACAGTCCTAGTTCAGTTTTTGCAACTAAGGCTGTCCTTTTTGTAGGGAAAAATTAAAAAAGGGTTAGAGTTATTATTAATTCTGAATTTACTTAATTGAGAATATTTTATGGTTAAATAAATGTAAAAGTAGTATGATAGGACTAGTGATTTTGTGAGTCTAATCGTTTAATAAATGTTTTATTATTCCATACATAATTAGGTAAAAGGAGATATGCACCATGAAGGACATGCTAGTTCATTTGAAGAATACTCGTAAAAAGTTGAATGCGAATTTAACAATAAGGAAAAAGTTAATCTTGGCTTTTGTATTTATTTTACTTGTACCCAGTGTCCTGATAGGATTAATTTCCTATAAATCTGCACAATCGGAGCTGGAGAAGAGCATGTTGCAAACGGCTCAGGAAAGTGTACAGCTAATTAATTCATCCATAAAAACACAGTTGGAGCCGATAAAAGAAGATGTCGAATATTTTGCGCAAACAGCCAAAACAGCTAACGCAAAAGTAGAGGCGCAAGATCTTGAGAAAATTATGATGAAATTTAATCAATATATCCAGACAAAGCAAGTGCTCAGGCGATTTACATTGGCTTTAATACAGGAGATATGATCATCTCACCAATGTCTGTTGACCTACCAGAGGATTATGATCCAAGAGATCGGCCATGGTATACACTTGCAATGGAAAATAAAGGTGAAGTTGTCATAACAGACCCGTACATTGATGCTGATACAAACGAAATATCTGTTACGTTTGCAAAGGTTCTTAATGATGGCACTGGTGTAGTAGCGGTTGATATTGATATCAACTCTTTAAGTGAGTTAACGAGTAACGTTAAGGTTGGAAGTGAAGGGTATGTCACAATTATTGATAAGACTCAAACATATTTAATTCACCCAACGATGCAAGGTGAAAAAGTAACAGGAAACTGGGTAGGAAATTTATTTGAAAGTAAAAAGGGTAATTTTTCGTATCAAATAGACGGTACAGACAAACAAATGGATTTTACGACAAATGAGCTTACCGGATGGAAAATTGCTGGTACGATGTATTCAAGTGAAACGAAAGATGTTGCAAACGGAATTTTACTAGATACATTAATTGTTATTTTCACTTCCTTTATCATTGGAGGTATCATCATATTTGTTATTATACGTTCAATCTTACAACCTATTCGTAAGCTAATTCATACATCTGATCAAATATCAAATGGTGACTTAGGAATAGAGATTGATACTAACTCAAATGATGAGATAGGAAAACTCTCTAAAAGCTTCCATGTAATGGTAGAAAACTTACGTCATGTTATTACCAATTTACAATCAGCTTCTGAACGTGTTAGTTCATCATCTGAAGAATTAATTGCAAGTGCTGATCAAACGACAACTGGGACAAAACAGGTGACAGAGGCGATTCAGGAAGTTGCAGCAGGCGCTGAGCAACAAACGCTCAAAATTGAGGAGAATAATAAGGCATTAGAAGAAGTACTTCAAGGTGTTCTTCGCATCACTTCAAGCTCTCAAAGTGTATCCGGGTTAGCTCAAGAAACATTAGGTGAGGCGGCAATTGGCGGAAAATATGTCAAGAACAGTTTGGAACAGATGAAATTTATTCATGCTTCTGTTTTAGAGTCTAATAAAGTTATCCAATCTCTTTCGAATCGTTCACATGAAATAGGAAAAATATTAGATGCAATCTCAGAAATTGCAAATCAAACAAACCTATTAGCTCTTAATGCAGCGATTGAAGCTGCTAGAGCTGGCGAACATGGTAAAGGCTTTGCAGTTGTTGCGGATGAGGTACGAAAGCTAGCTGAGCAATCCCAACAGTCGGCAGGTCAAATCTCTGCTCTTATCTCATCAATTCAACAAGATACGAATCAATCTGTTGAAGTAATGGATGAAGTTTCAAAAAATGCTGAACAAGGACTTGCCATTTCAATAGAAACCTCAGAAAAATTTGATTTGATCATGAATCGAATGAACATGATGACACCACAGATCGATGAAGTTTCAGCAGTTGTACAGGAAATCACTGCAGCTGTACAAGAAGTTAGTGCCTCGGCAAATGAATTGGCTGTTATAGCAAAAGAAAGCTCTGCAACTTCTGAGGAAGTAGCTGCTACAACAGAGGAGCAGCTCGCTTCCATGGAGGAAATCACAATGGCATCAAAATCGCTAACAGATATGGCCGAAGAACTTCAATTAATAATAGATCGGTTTAAGGTGTAAAAATTCTAAACTAGTAAACTAGCTAATTTTGCGATTGCTTAATTGGCTAGTTTTTGTACTTTTAAAAGGGAGAAGTATAAGACTTTTATTGTTAGGACTATTTTTATATAAGTTTGAGCAAGATCAGGGCATAAAGATTGATTCCATTTGAATACAACTGATACTATAAAATATAAACATCAAAAATATGGAAGGGGGAGGAATGATGAAGACATATTGGAAAATCATTATACCACTTGGGATCATGCTGATTGCTGCTGGCGCCTATGGTGGATTTTTCCTTTTTTCATCTGGTAAAACTGAACAAAAGGCAACGTTAGGCGGGAATGTCCCGGCAATACAAAGTGAACAACAACAAAAAGATATCCCGACAGAAGTCATTCATGAGCCTGCTTCAAAGGATATTATTTCATTCACAACTGGAGAATTTACGGACGGACATGAATTTATTACAGATTTTCATCAGTATTACAACAATACTCTTTGTTGGGGAAGAGTAAATACGGCGAATTATAAAGAACAAAAAGATAAAGCACTTGAAATTGTCGAAGTTTTCAAAGGAATTAAGATTAATAATGAGGATTTATATAATGACTTTGTACAAATTGAAAATTCGGCAAAAAAGATTATTGAAAGTGATAACCGTAAAGCAATGATACAGTTGCATCGTTTATTTCATGATTTAGATATTCACTTAAATGGGTATGCTCGAGATGATACTTTTGGGGTCACAGCATTTAAAGGAGTATAGACACGTCATTTCGAAGGATACCAACCATGAATTGTCATCCTTCGAATGACTTGTTAGTTTTTTTGATCTTGTTTGCTTGGGAAAAGAAAATAGGAGATAAGGCCGGAAAATAATGCTCCTCCTAAGGCGATGATTGTTCTTATTTCAATTGAAATATCATCCCCAAATTGCTGGTCAAGAACTCTTATTGCAAAAATGAAAACGATTACTGATATTGGAATAATAATTTTTAATCTATTCAATATGACACATCCTTCTCGAGCTTAATATGAACATAGTTTATCATAAAAAGCCAAGATTGATATGTTTTTGAAAGAATAAAAAAGCTTCCTCTGCATATTGTGACATGATGTGGAGGAAGCTTTTATTTTCACCTTGATTGTTAATTCTTATGGGAAATTAACTGTTCTCATCCTTTTGGATGAGGGAATTTCCTTCCATAGACGTGTTTTTTGGAAGATTCAGAGAAATCTCTGGAAAAATATTTCGATTCCCGATATATTTAAACGTATCACGTTATATTTATAGTTAATGTGATTGAAAAATGGAAACATGTAAATGGGGAGGGTATATATGGAAACCTTTAAAAAGCTGAAAAGCTTTTACTGGCCATACAAAAGATATTTTTTATGGTCATTATTTTTTGTTCTATTCATCACAGCCATTACTGTAGTCTATCCGATTGTTCTTCAATTAACGATTGATGAAATTGTGTTAAAAGGACAATATGAATATATTCCGTGGATTGTGAGTGGATTTTTAGCATTAATGGTTGTAAAAGGGGTATCTGCTTTTTTTCATCAATATTTAGGTGATATGTTTGGAATTCAATCTGTATACAAACTTCGGAATGCTTTATATGAAAAACTACAACGTCTTCCATTTATGTATTATGACAACGCCAAAACAGGTGACTTAATGTCTAGGCTAACAGCAGATGTTGAAGGATTTCGATTTTTTTTATCCTTCGGTTTTTCAGAGCTCGTTCGGTTCGTTCTTTTAGTAGGTGGTACATTAACCGTTATGTTCATTTATTCTGTTCCGCTAACATTGGTTACGATCGCAGCTTTACCGTTTTTAGCTGTGGCTGTTTACCATTTTGATAAACGAGTTCATCCGTCTTTCCGGAATATTCGAAAATCGTTTGGTAAATTGAATACGAATGTCCAAGAGAATATTAGTGGGATCCAGACAGTTAAAGCACTTTCACGAGAGGAATTTGAAATAAATAAATTTAACCAAGCAAATGGAGATTATAAGGAAAAATCACTAACAACTTCATTTATATGGGCTAAGTTTTTTCCGCTTATGGAACTCATCGGAAATATTTGTGTTGTTGCCTTACTGGCATACGGAAGTGTTCTAGTCATTCAGGGGGGACTTCAGCCTGGTGAGCTCGTTGCCTTTTTTAGTTTAGTTTGGTATTTAATGGGCCCAATCATGCACTTAGGATTTGTCATCAACTTATTCTCTCAATCTAAGGCTTCTGGGGAAAGATTACTCGAAATTCTTGATGCTGATGAAACCATCAGAGACATGGAACAGGTAGCTCCTGTTAATAAGATAAATGGGAATGTTAAGTTTCATCATGTAAGCCTTCGATATAAGGATGAGGATGAGCTTGCACTTAGTGATATATCATTTGAAGCAACATCAGGGAAGACCATTGGATTAATTGGTGCTACGGGATCAGGAAAAACCAGTTTAACTCAACTTTTAACAAGATTTTATACCCCATCAAGCGGTCAAATATTAATCGATAATCGAGATATAAAAGATTACTCTTTAAAAACATTACGTTCAAATATTGGGGTTGTTTTACAGGAATCATTTTTATTTTCTTCAACAATTAAAGCGAATATATCATATGGTCGTCCAGATGCTTCGATGGAGACGATTATAGATGCGGCAAAAAGAGCTCAAGCACATGATTTTATTATGGAATTACCTGATGGGTATGACACAATGCTTGGTGAGCGTGGTCTAGGATTATCTGGTGGCCAAAAGCAAAGGATTGCGATTGCACGTGCCATTTGTATGAATCCAAGTATATTGATTTTAGATGATTCAACTAGTGCGGTTGATATGACAACAGAATTTAATATTCAAAAAGCCTTAAAGGAAGTTATGAAGGGGAGAACAACCTTTATTATCGCACATCGCATTTCGTCATTAAAGCATGCAGATGAGATTCTTGTTCTTGAAAACGGTTCAATTGTTGAAAGAGGGAAACACGATGAATTAGTTAGAAATAATGGATATTACAAACGAATTTATGATATTCAATATAAAGACCAAAAGGCTGTCTTACAGTCAACGGCTGGGTAGGTGAAAAAATGGATCAAAAAGATAAAAAAGAAAAAATTATGGAGAGATTTCATTACTCCGCAGATACAATTATTGAAAAACCGTTTAACTGGCAGCAAATGTGGAGATTGCTTAGGTATTTAAAACCATATTCAAAAACCCTGCTTCCAGGAGCATTTGTTGCAGTATTAATATCAGCACTTGTCCGATTGATTGCACCAATTTTAATAGGAAAATACACTCTCGATTATGCCATTGCCAACAAAGATATTAATTTATTAACCATTTTAGTTTTGACAATAGCGGGGCTCTATATCTTATCATATATTGCAAATAAATTCCGGATTAAATGGATGAATATGCTAGGACAAAATGTTATTTATGATATTCGGAAGCATTTATTTACACATGTTCAAACCTTGTCACATCGATTTTTTGATCAACGATCAGCGGGCTCTATTCTTGTTCGAATTATGAATGATATTAATTCACTACAAGAATTGTTTACAAGCGGGGTTATTAATCTATTAATGGATTTTATCCTCTTAATTGGAGTAGTTGCTTTATTATTTACACTAAGCCCGGAACTTACTCTAGCGATTTTAATTATTGTGCCACTGATGTTTTTCATTTCTACAAGCTTACGTAAAAAAATACGTCGCTCTTGGCAAAATGTTAGGTTAAAGCAATCCAAGCTAAATTCACATTTAAATGAGTCTATTCAAGGAATCCGAGTGACACAATCTTATACACAGGAAAAGGAAAATATCGAATTTTTCGATGGTGTTAATACCGAAAACTTTCGTGCATGGCAGAATGCCACAAAAAGAAATGCGATGTTTACACCGATGGTGGAAATGACGAATGCGATTGGGACCGCAATCTTAGTTGCATACGGTGCGAGTTTAATAGCAAATGAATCAATAACAATTGGTACCTTCGTATCATTTGCATTTTACTTAGGCATGTTTTGGGAGCCTATTTCAAGATTAGGCCAGGTATATAATCAACTGCTTATGGGAATGGCTTCATCTGAACGGATTTTTGAATTTCTTGATGAAAGACCTATTATTGCTGAATCTAAAAGTCCAATTCGTTTAACAAATATAGAGGGGAAAATTACATTTGAATCAGTTGAATTTGCATATGATTCCTCTCGAAAAGCTTTACATGAGATCTCCCTTACAATTGATGCAGGTCAAACAGTCGCACTTGTGGGGCATACAGGTTCTGGAAAAACGACAATTGCAAATCTGATAAGCCGTTTTTATGATGCAACTTCTGGTACAGTAAAAATTGATGATATCAATATTAAGGACTTATCAATTCAGGAACTAAGAGCACAAATCAGTGTAGTTCTTCAGGATACTTTTATTTTTTCTGGAACGATTATTGATAATATACGCTTTGGTCGTCCAAGTGCTTCTGATGAAGAAGTAATTGAAGCAGCAAAAGCGGTTGGGGCAGATGATTTCATTAAGAACTTATCTAATGGGTATTTTACCGAGGTTGAAGAGAGAGGGAATGTCTTATCTGTAGGTGAAAGACAACTTATTTCATTTGCTAGAGCATTGCTTGCAAATCCACGTATTATCATTTTAGATGAGGCAACAGCTAGTATTGATACTGAAACAGAAGTGAAAATTCAGCATGCCTTAAGAACACTTTTAAAGGGAAGAACTGCGATCATGATTGCTCATCGTCTCTCTACGATTCGAGAAGCGGATAATATTATCGTCCTGGATCACGGTAACATCATGGAACAAGGAAATCACCAGCAGCTAATGGAGAAAAAAGGGATTTATTATGGCTTAGTGAAAGCACAATTTAATATGTTAGAGGTAGGGTAAAAAAGGCGTCCACCGGACGCCTTTTTTCTTAATATTTGAACATTATATAAAATATGATCCTATCTATTTACATTACTTAAAATTAGAGATATTATTCTCTTTGGAAGTAAAGTCTACTTTTAAATCCACTAATTATTGGAGGCACAACAGGAAAATGTGGGTCATAACCTTATATGATGAAGAGAATATTAAAATGTACGAGTTTGATAATGAAGAAGAGGCCAAACAATCTCTGAAGAAAATGAAAGGTAGAACAATTCTCTCGCATGTTGTCTATTTTAACGATCAGATTTTAGAAGCTGTTCATCCATAAAAACATGATGCTGGCTCCCTTTGCAAGGGGAGCCAGCTTTTTTTGTACTATCTGTAAGAATTTTTGATTACTTAAATAACACACATTTAAGTAACAAAAAAGAATTTTAAGATAAAAAGTTAGAAAACAGTTACAAGGAAGAAAAGTTGTACTACAATGGAAAAAGGATATTAAAACGCTTCCAAATCTTTTGAGGTAAATGATGAAATACATAAGTTGTTTTAATATCCCCTTTAAAGGTAAAAGATACGGAGGTCAGAGATGTCACAATTAAGTAATGCTAGCACAAACATTATTATTCGATTGCATTTTCAGAAAAACTTAATTACGTTTAGTGAAATTGCAAAAGTTATAGGTGAGGTTGGCGGAGATATAATCGGAATTGATGTGATCTCTACTAGTAAAACACAAACAGTCCGTGATATCACGATCACAGTGAAAAATCAGAAGCATGGTCAAAGTGTAATGGATGTACTTGGGCTGCTAAAAGGTGTAAAGGTTATTTCGGTTTCAGATCGTACGTTTCTTTTACATCTTGGAGGCAAAATTGAAGTTACACCGAAGAATCCTATTAAAAACAGAGATGACTTATCAAGAGTTTACACACCAGGAGTTGCACAGGTTTGTCATGCTATAGCAGATGAACCACAAAAAGCTCACTCATTAACGATTAAAAGAAATACGGTTGCTGTTGTTTCGGATGGTACAGCAGTGTTAGGGCTTGGTGATATTGGTCCGTTAGCTGCAATGCCAGTTATGGAAGGGAAAGCTATGCTATTTAAACAGATGGCTGATGTGGATGCTTTTCCGATTTGCCTTGACACAAAAGATCCAGATGAGATCATCAGAATTGTCAAAGCAATTGCACCTGCTTTTGGTGGCGTTAATTTGGAGGATATCTCTTCACCAAGATGTTTTGAGATTGAAGAAGCACTTAAAGCTGAATTAAATATTCCTGTTTTTCATGATGATCAGCATGGAACAGCTGTTGTATTATTAGCAGGACTTTATAATGCTTTAAAGTTGACAGGCAAGAACATAAAAGAAATTAAAGTTGTGCTGAATGGTGTGGGAGCTGCAGGGACAGCTTGTGCGAAAATGTTGTTAGCTGCAGGTGTACGTCAACTTATTGGAGTTGATCGTATGGGAGCCATTAACAGAAATGAGACATATGAAAATCCAAATTGGACAGCTTTTGCCCAAATAACCAATCCTGATAACCTTAGCGGTTCACTTACAGATGTTATAGAAGATGCAGATGTGTTTATCGGAGTATCTGCCCCAGGAGTATTAACGGTCGAGCACTTACAATCAATGGCAAAGGACCCTATAGTATTCGCATTGGCGAACCCTGATCCGGAAATTGATCCTGAAATAGCAGAGCCATATGTGAAGGTAATGGCTACTGGAAGATCTGATTTTCCAAATCAGATTAATAATGTTCTATGCTTTCCAGGAATTTTCCGAGGTGCATTAGATTGTCGTGCTTCTGAAATCAATGAAGAAATGAAAATTGCAACTGCGAAAGCTATTGCGGATGTTGTTTCAGACGATGAGTTAAGTGAAACATATATTGTACCTAGTGTCTTTAATCAAAAGGTTGTGGAAAAGGTTCGAAAAGCAGTGGTAAAAGCAGCTCATGAAACGGGTGTTGCAAGAAAAGATATGTATAAAGAAGAAATTTTACAAGAGAATAAATAAGTAGAACTCTTAAGTCCATATTCTGTATAACCACGGCTTTGTAGGTTATATGGGAGATGGTACTTAAGAGTTTTTTGTATTGTGGAAAACACATGTTGAACAGATCGAATGGTTTGACTGTATTGCAGATGTATTTATTTTAGAAAATTATGTTTTAATAAATTTTTTCAAATAAACTCCTATATTATGAAACTATTTCCAATTCCCCTCGTATTAGTAAATGAAAATATATTTTGGAGGGATTACTCGATGGACCAAGAAACAATACAAACAAAAAAACCGTCATTATTTGGGATGATTTTTCAACCAGAGGAACAATTTGAAAGAATTCGTGAAAAACCAGTTATTTGGCTACCGTTAATCATTATATCATTACTAGGTACTGTCATAGCAGTACTAGCAGCTTTCAATGTCGATTATTCAACAGTTCCGGGAATGGAAGGAATGCCAGCTGACCAAATCGAATTATCAAAAATGTTTGGGATTATATTTGGTGGTATTGGTGCATTATTTGGTACGCCAATAGGATTTCTAATTTTCGGTGGAATATTATTTGGAATCACAAAAATAGCAAAATCCCCCGTTACATTTAAGCAGATGTTCTCATTAATTATTTTTACTAGCATTATTTCTACAATCGGGCAATTATTAAACCAACTTATTATTTATGCGATCGGTTCAGATCCGACGGTCATGTTAACAAGTATAAATAGTTTTATAGGAGCTGAAGGAGCTCTTGGGGCAGTACTAGGAGCGATTGAAGTATTTAATATTTGGTATTATATCTTACTGGGATTAGGACTTGTCAAAGTAGCGCAGCTATCTAAACCGGCAGCTTATACCATTACAGTTATCTTCTTTATTTTAGGACTTATCGTGGCCGCAGCTTCTGGAGCTTTAGAGGGGCTGACCCAATTATAATGAAGAAAAAAATATGGATTTCAATTGCTGTCGTGACGTTAATTGCACTTTTGGTTGGAGTAAACATCTATAAGGCTTCTAATCAAGATGTTCTTTCAGTTGAAACTTCGACTGTGAAAGAACGTGAACTAACCGGGAATGTGATGGTTCCCGGCACGCTCTCTTTAAGTCAAGAGAATTTTGTTTACTTAGTGCCTGAAAATGGCGAGGTAACGGAGGTTCTTGTTAATGAGGGGGATAAGGTGGAAGTAGGAACTCCTTTATTAAAATATGAAAACGAGCAGTTACAATTAGAGAAAGAACAAAATGGACTATCTTTAGAATCTTCCTATTTACAAATCAATCAAATAAAAGATCAAATCAATGATTTAGATGCGAAAGAAAAGGAGATAAAGGAGCAATTAGGTGAAAAGGAGGCCAAAAAGCAAGTCGATAATGAGCGTGATCAACTCAAAACTGATTTAAAGAGGGCGGACCTTGAAGCAAGACAGATACTTCTTCAAAAAGAAACGATTGAGAGTAAGCTGGAAGATTTAGTGGTGAAAAGTGAAATAGCTGGGACAGTTCTATCCATAGATGAGGATGCACGAAAAGGTATCTCTCAATCACCTATCTTACATATAGGAAATTCTGAAGAACTTGTTGTCAAAGGAACAATTTCAGAATATGACTCTTTAAAAATAAAAGAAGGGCAATCAGTTACATTAAGATCTGATGTTCTTACGGACAAGGAATGGAAAGGAACAGTAAAAAAGGTCAGTTATTTACCTGTACAAAATGAAAATGCGATTAACAATGAAGAAACAGCCGTTCAATATTCAATCGAAGCTTCTATTGGAGATCGCAATATCGAGGCAAAACCAGGATTTAAGCTAATTATGGATATTGAGACTGAAAAACGCTCAGCCTTAGCAGCTCCTTTAGAAGCAGTAAAACAAGATGGGGAAAACTATTTTGTCTACATAGTTGAAAAAGGAAAGGCAGTCCGTCAAGAAATCGAAATAGGATCAGCAAGTGATCAATATATGGAAATCATATCAGGTCTGGAACCAGGCTCAAAAGTCATCATTAATCCTTCAGAAGAAGTTCGAGATAACTTGGAAGTGAACGAAAAATGATTGAGTTAACATCTATTACGAAAAGCTATAAAGTAGGTCAAGATATATTAGAGGTGCTAAAAAGTATTAATCTAACAATAAAACATGGAGAGTTTGTTGCTATTATGGGCCCATCAGGCTCAGGTAAGTCTACTCTAATGAATGTAATTGGTTGCTTGGATAACCCCTCTTCAGGAACATACTTATTAGATCAAGAGGATATATCAACATATAATGATGAAATGCTTGCAAAAGTACGAAACCTCTCCATTGGTTTTGTTTTTCAACAATTCCAGCTATTACCTAGATTAACGGCATTAAAAAATGTAGAACTTCCAATGGTTTATGCAGGCTTCAAAAAGAAAGAGAGAGAGGAACGAGCTAAACTAGCACTTGAGAAGGTTGGCTTGGCTGAAAGAATGAATCACTTACCAAATGAGTTGTCAGGTGGACAAAAACAACGCGTAGCGATTGCCAGATCGATTGTGAATGAGCCAAAGATTATTCTGGCAGATGAGCCAACAGGTGCACTTGATACTAAAACAAGTATTTCAATAATGGAACAATTTACAAAGTTAAATAAAGAAGGCACCACTGTCATCCTTGTCACACATGAACAAGAAGTTGCTGAGTACGCAAACCGAATTATCACTGTTAGAGATGGGATTATTCTCTCTGATGAAGAGCGGGGGAGATCGTAGATGAGTTTAATAGAAAATCTTAAAATGGCATTAGGCTCAGTTCTCGCTCATAAATTGCGTTCCATATTAACAATGTTAGGTATCATTATTGGTGTTGCATCAGTTATTCTTGTTGTGGCCATAGGGCAAGGTGGAGAACAATTGTTGAAAACATCGATCACAGGTCCAGGAAATACAATTGAAGTTTATTATGAACCAAGTGAAGAAGAACTGTTATCAAATCCAAACGCCTACATGAATGCTGCTTTTACCCAAGATGATGTCAATAAATTAAATGAGATACCTGAAGTGAAAAAGGTAGTTGCTTCTTCAACAGAATATTTTCAAACAAGATACCGAGAAGAAACAACTGATACTAGTGTTTATGGAATCAATGAAGCTTATATGGAAGTGAATAAACTAACCGTTCAGTCCGGAAGAAACCTTTTGGAAAGTGATTATATTGGAGGAACAAGAGTAGGGATCATTAGTGCTGAACTTAGTACAGAATTGTTCGATGATAAGTCTGCTTTAGGAGAAGTCATTTGGATTAAAGGTCAGCCAATAGAAATTATTGGCGTCTTAGATAAACCTACCGGCCTATTTGCATTTGGGGCAATGGAAGTTTATATCCCTTGGAATACTTTTCGAAACTCGTTTGGTCATAATGAATACAACCAAATAACGTTACAAGCAATTAATGCGGATGTGATGAAAGAAGTTGGTGAGAAAGCAACAACTCTTTTAAATACTGCCCACAATACTGAAGATTCATATAAAGTCTTTAATATGGAAGAAATGGCAGAAGGAATTGGCCAAATTACAACAATTATGACATTAATTATTGGTTCCATCGCAGGGATTTCGCTTGTTGTTGGCGGAATAGGTGTAATGAATATTATGCTTGTTTCGGTAACAGAAAGGACAAGGGAAATTGGTATTCGTAAGGCATTAGGAGCAACAAAACGTCAAATTCTAACCCAGTTCTTAATTGAATCTGTAACCCTTACGCTTATCGGGGGAATTTTTGGTATTATTTTAGGTGCTGTGGCAGCCAATATCGTATCCATCTTTGCTGGGTGGCCGCCACTAATCTCATGGGAAGTTGTCACAGGAGGATTACTATTTTCGATGGTAATAGGAATTGTATTTGGTATGCTTCCTGCAAACAAAGCTGCCCGGTTAAGTCCGATTGAATCTTTACGATATGAATAAATCAGAAGAACCTCACTAATCAATCTATTTGGTTTAAGTGAGGTTTTTTGTTGTGGAATTTTAAAAGTATTAGAAAGTTTAAGATAAACCTATTTCAATATAGGGAATATTTTGTTAATTCTATCATGTGATTGTTTTTGATTGATATAAATTAAATAAATGATAAAAATGATAGTTTTCGATAATTTATGATTGATTTTGACTGAAAGTGACAGTATAATAAATTGTAAGCAATTGATGTATTCGCTTACAAGAGGTTGGAGAGTGCTGATATATGGTAACTCCTGATCATTCCTGTTTAATAATAGATTTTCAGTATGAAAGACACTAAATCATTATGGATGAATGAAGAAGTACATTATCCAAAAAATATAGTAATAAAGGTAGTGAATTCATGATTTATACTGTTACGTTAAATCCATCAGTAGATTACATTGTTAGACTAGAACAACTTGAATTAGGATCTTTGAACAGAATGTCTGAAGATTCTAAATTTCCTGGTGGTAAGGGAATTAATGTTTCACGAGTAATGAAACGACTAGGTGTAGAATCAAAGGCAATAGGTTTTTTAGGTGGTTTTACCGGTGCTTTTATTGAAGACTTTTTAACTACTGAATATATCCATCATCGTTTTATTAAAGTATCAGGTGATTCACGGATTAACATAAAATTAAAAACAGATGTTGAAACTGAAATTAATGGCTTAGGTCCAAGTGTTTCTGATGAGCAATTAGAACAATTTTTACAACAATTTGAACTAATGAATCATAACGATATTGTCTTACTAGCAGGTAGTATCCCTGGAACATTGCCATCATCCATTTATAAGAGAATTATAGATATCTGTAAAGAAAAAGAGATTAAAGTGGTTGCAGATGTCTCAGGGGATGCTTTGAAAGAGGTTGTGTCCGAAAAGCCTTTCTTAATTAAGCCAAATCATCACGAATTAGGTGAATTATTTAATACAACTATTGAATCGGTTGAGGAAGCACATGGATACGCGAAAAAGCTAGTTAATCAGGGAGTTCAACACGTCATTGTTTCTCTTGCTGAAAAGGGTGCGTTACTAGTTACAGGAACAAGCAGTTTTGTTGCAAATGTTCCAAAAGGTAAAGTCTTGAATTCAGTCGGTGCAGGTGATTCTGTTGTTGGGGGCTTTTTAAGCGCCTATTCAACAAACCAGCCTATTGAACAGGCATTTAAGATTGGGGTAGCTTCAGGAAGTGCAACAGCTTTCTCACTTGAACTTTGTACAAAAGAAAAAATAGAAGAGCTATTACCTCAAATAGAAGTGAAGAAGATATAGAGGGGGAAATAAAATGAGAATTACAGAGATATTAACAAAAGATACAATTACATTAAGTATCCAATCATCAACTAAAAGTGATGTTGTAAAGGAATTAGTAAAAGTTTTAGACCGTGCTGGAAAACTATCTGATAAAGCTGTATACGAACAGGCCGTGTTAGATCGAGAGAAGCAAAGCACAACTGGAATCGGTGATGGTATTGCGATTCCGCATGCTAAAACAAGTGCTGTGAAGGAACCAGCGATTGTATTTGGTCGATCAGTTGATGGTGTAGATTATGAAGCATTAGATGGTCAGCCTAGCTTTTTATTCTTTATGATTGCTGCTCCAGAGGGTGCAAATAATACTCACCTTGAAGCATTATCAAAATTATCCAGTATTTTGATGAAGCAAGAAGTAAGAGATCAATTATTGGCAGCTAAAACACCTGAAGATGTGTTGGGTATTATTGATAAATACGATGTTCAAGAGGAAAGTGAAGAAGTAAAGGATACAAATTCAGGGAAAATTCTTGCGGTAACTGCATGTCCAACAGGAATCGCACATACGTATATGGCTGCGGATGCTTTAAAGGAAAAAGCAAAAGAGTTGAATCTCTCAATTAAAGTTGAAACAAATGGCTCAGGTGGAGCGAAAAATGTATTAACTGCAGCTGAAATTGAAGAAGCTACAGCGATTATTGTTGCAGCAGATAAACAAGTTGAAATGGAACGTTTTAAGGGAAAACATGTTATTATTGTTCCTGTAGCGGATGGAATTCGTAAAACAAAGGAGCTTTTAGATCGAGCTGTTAAACAAGATGCACCTATTTATAAAGGAAATGGTGAAGGAAGAAAAGAGGAAGGTGGAAGTGAAAGAACAGGTTTTTATAAACATCTAATGAACGGTGTTTCAAATATGCTCCCATTTGTTGTTGGTGGCGGTATTTTAATTGCCCTATCTTTCTTATTTGGAATCCACGCATCAGATCCTAACGATCCTTCACATAACGTTTTTGCTGAAGCATTAAATACAATTGGTGGCGGTAATGCATTTGGTTTAATGATTCCGGTATTAGCCGGATTTATCGCACTAAGTATTGCTGACCGTCCTGGTTTAGCACCTGGTATGGTTGGTGGATTTATGGCTGCTCAAGGTGGAGCTGGTTTCTTAGGTGGTCTAATTGCTGGTTTCTTAGCTGGGTACATTGTTGTTCTCTTAAAGAAAGTTCTATCAGGACTACCTGCTTCGTTAGAGGGAATTAAACCTGTATTGCTATATCCTGTGTTAAGTATTTTTTCAGTTGGTATGATTATGTTCTTCGTTGTTAACAAACCAGTAAGTGCGCTAAATGCAGGAATTAGTGATTTCTTAGGTGGTTTAGGTACTGGCAACTTAGTACTTCTTGGATTATTATTAGGCGGAATGATGGCAATCGATATGGGTGGTCCTATTAATAAGGCTGCTTTCACATTCGGTATTGCTATGATCGATGCAGGAAATTTTGCTCCACATGCTGCTGTTATGGCAGGAGGAATGGTCCCTCCATTAGGAATTGCGTTGGCTACAACGTTATTTAAGAGCAAGTTTACTGAGCGTGAACGTCAATCAGGTATTACATGTTATATTATGGGTGCTTCTTTCATTACTGAGGGTGCGATCCCATTTGCAGCATCTGATCCAGGTCGTGTGATTCCTTCCGTTGTGACGGGATCAGCTGTTGCTGGAGCTTTAGCAATGTTCTTTGGAAATGGTTTACGTGCTCCTCATGGTGGTGCATTTGTTATCCCATTAGTAGAAGGTAATCCATTATTATATCTACTTGCTATTGTTATTGGTGCAGTTGTGACTGCAATTATGCTAGGAATTTTGAAAAAACCTGTTAATCAATAAAATATAAAGCTGATTTGATTCGAGTATTTGAATCAAATCAGCTTTTTTTTGGTTAGAAATCTTAAAAGTAGGGTACATTCTAGTAATGGCTCTAATAATCAAATGGAAAGGTGGAAACAAATCATGTCAAAACCATTATTTACATCATCGGCAAAAGCTGTTGGGGGAAGAGATGGAAGAGTAGAGTCTTCCGATGGGAAAATTAACATGAAATTGGCAATGCCGGGTTCCCCTCAGGCCAAAGAACATCCTGATGCAACAAACCCTGAACAATTATTTGCTGCTGGATATTCAGCGTGTTTTGATGGAGCTCTTCAGCTTATCGCGAAAAGAGAAAAAGTTGATTTTAAATCTGAAGTAACGGCTAATGTATCTCTACTTAAAGATGATTCAGATGATGGCTTTAAGATTGGGGTTACCTTACAAGTAAAAGGGACAGGCATTGAAAAGGAAAAGCTTAAGGAACTGGTTGAAAAAGCTCATGAATTTTGTCCTTATTCAAAAGCAACAAGAGGAAATATTAATGTAGATCTTGAGGTTGTTGTGTAATAAATAAAACATTTAGAAGCAAGCCCTTATAAAGATATGATGGCAGGGCTTGCTTTTATGGGGTTTATAACCCGATTTTTTTAGGTTTATTAAATTTTCTTTCATAATAAATCCCAAGGCCAATGATTATAGGTGTTATGATGATCGTTGGTAAAAACCACAGTAAGATATTAATAGAATCGATATTCAGAAGTCTTGGAGCCCCGAATACTGTAAAAGCCGTAATTGTAGAAATACAACAAGCTAACATGCCGGAAAAATGTTCAAACCACCAATGCATTTTTCGGGTTGGTTTTTTAAACCAATAAAGAAGCTGGATTATTCCTAATGAAATTCCTACCATTGGAAACCAAGTTAATAACTGAGAAGATTGACTAAATCCATAGCAGCTAATTCCGATTCCTGATCCTAGTAAAAGCATTGGATAGCCAATATCAAGCAGATGGGTATGACGCCCTTTTCTTTTTTTAAATTTTAATACTCGAATGCCATAGTAAGCACTAGCGGAACTTAAAATACTGATAAAAATAAGAAACCATGAAAAAGAGATCACATCGGTTGATGATGTTGTATCGAGGAAAATACGATAAATCCCCATATAAAAAGCACTAATAGCAACAACAATCATACCAGATACATATATCCATCCAGAGATGAGATGAAGTTGCCCGCCTTTTTTAGTCACAATAGGTATCCAAAATACAAATAATGCGACAAATCCTCCAATTATATGCAAAAATCGTATTATATAAAATAAGGTCTCCATATAATTTTTTCCTCCAATACTCTTTTTTCCAATACATTCCTATTTTAGGGGGATCACCCAGAAAAGATAAAGCATTTTTTAAAAATTTAACAAATAGCCCTGTAAAGAGGTATAATAAGGAAGAGGATTGAATTTAGGAGGACTATTTATGTCACAAACAGAAACTGAAACAACTAAATCCAAAATATGGGAATGGACTAAGGCCATCGTTTTAGCTGTAGGGTTAGCGATGATTATAAGGTTCTTTTTATTTGAGCCATATCTTGTAGAAGGCTCATCTATGGATCCAACATTACATGATGGTGATCGTCTATTTGTAAATAAAACATTAAAATTTATTGGAGAAATTGAAAAAGGGGATATCGTCATTATTGATGGTAAAGAAGAAGATATTCGGTATGTTAAACGAATTATTGGTTTACCTGGTGATAAGGTCCGTGCAGAGGAAGGACAAGTATATGTGAATGGCCAACTCATAGAGGAACCTTATCTAGCTGAAAACCGTGAAGAAGCCGAGAAGTTAGGGATGGTTCTAACAGGAGATTTTGAAGAGATTGAAGTACCAGAAGGAAGCTATTTTGTTATGGGAGACAATCGACTAAATAGTATGGACAGTCGGAATGGCTTAGGGCTCATTGAATCAAGCCGTATTTTAGGTAAGTCTGAATTCATTTTTTATCCATTTGATCATTTTCGTAAAACAGAATAATACATAATGCCGTTGCTCCCAAGCTTCGGCTCTTTTTATGATATTTTTTTGTAACATTTTATTTTTCTATCCGTCTACATCTAAGAGATTACAACAAGGGAAGTGTTGAGAGATGAAAAGGTGGATGGTGATCGTTTGTTCATTTTTACTAGCTATCATTATTGGTGGTTGCAGTAGTCATTCAAGTGAGGAGAGTCAAGCGGATCAAAGTAATAGTGCACCCCAAAATCATACAGGACCAGAGATAGCGGCTGAATTAGAAAATAAGGAGGAGGTTTCTTCAGATCGTGGTGAGACAGTAAGTTCTGAAACAAAAACCACTCAGGCAACTAGTACAAAAGATCGGATGGTCATTTATACAGCGAATCTTTCTATTCAGGTTAAAAGCTATGATGAAACATTAGCTTTCATCCAAAAAGAACTTCGAACATTAGATGGATATATCGTTAATTCAAACTCATATTCAGTCGAAGATGATTCAACTGAAGGGACGATTACGGTTAGAGTTCCTCAGGAACACTTCCAAGCATTTTTAAAGACCGTTGAGAATGGAAGTACAAAGGTAATAGATGAATCAATTAATGGTCAAGATGTGACAGAAGAATATGTTGATTTAGATTCGCGATTAAAATCAAAACAGGTGGTTGAAAAGCGGTTACTAGAGTTTATGGAAACCGCAGAAAAGACAGAGGATTTATTAAAAATATCAACAGATCTTGCAAAAGTTCAGGAAGAAATTGAACAACTAAAAGGCAGAATGAATTATTTAGATAACCAAGTAAATTTAGCAACGATATCCATTTTTATAAATGAAAGTAAAGTAAATGTTCCAGATCTTGAAAATAATGAATTAAACACATGGAAAGAAACTAAAAAACAATTTATGGAGACACTTAATTTCGTTTTACGGGCAATCTCTTCATTCGTAGTGTTTTTTATAGGCAGCTTGCCAGTTCTATTCATATTAGGTGGCATACTTATTGTTATTTGGTTTATTTTGAAAAGAAAAAGAAAGCAACAAAAGCAACCACCTAAAAATACAGAGGAATAAATATATTAATCAGTTGCTAATATTGTTAAGATAAGCATCGTAATAAAAACACTGCCACTTATTAAAGCAACACTTACTAGTATTGAGAGCTTTTTATTCTCAATATGATAGTGTGGAAGAATTCGTTTCAATGACAACGTGATGATAAAGTAAATAAAGATTACTCCAATAATAAATGTAATTCCATTGGATTGAAAGCCAAGAAATGCAAAGTAAATTCCAGAAAAAAAGATAAGTAAACAATATTCAATTAATGTATGTAATTTCATGCTGGTACTCCTCATATAGTATAGATAATCTATTTTACCATAGTTGGATTAATTATTTAAGTGAGGAGGTCATCTTCCATTTAGAACGTTCTATTCAAAATTAAAAGGAAAAAAGGAGAGATATACAGAAGATGTGGATAGACTGTAGGGATTAGGAGGAAAAGATGAATTATTTACCTGATCATTTTGTCAACACAATCAAATCCATTCATAAGGAGAAGGGAGATACATGGTTAAAGCAATTTGATCATTTAAAGAGTTATTGTGAAGAAAAATGGGAATGTCAAATTCTGCAGCCTTATGAGTTGTCATATAATTTTGTTGCTCCTGCAGTTAAAATAGACGGGAGTTATATCGTTGTGAAATTAGTTGTACCGAACGGAGAAGGTATTATCCAAGAAGTGGAGGCTTTAAGATATTTTCAGGGTAATGGAATGGTTTCATTACTAGATGCTGAAGTAGAAAAAGGCATTATGATTTTAGAACATATTTCACCAGGCGAGAAGCTTTATTCCCTACCTGATGATAAAGAGGCTACCTTGATCATGGCATCAGTAATGAAAAAATTATGGATTGAAGCTCCCACTGTAAACACTTCTTTTGAAACGATCTTTCAAAGAGAAGAAGCGTTTAAAAAAATTCGCCATCTTTATAAAGATGGGGTTGGACCTCTTACAGCGCGTATATTGGCTGAGGCTGAAGAAATATTCTCTATGTTAACAAGATCAATTGATAAATTATTTTTGCTTCATGGTGACCTTCATCATCACAATGTTTTATCTGTAAATGATCAAACATGGCTTGTAATTGATCCGAAAGGCTTTATTGGAGAAAAAGAATATGATATTATTCAATTTCTTTTGAATAAAGTCCCATCTGAGAATCTGTTAGAGGTTATAGAAAAACGGATTGATATTCTAGTTGAGCAATTGGATTTAAATAAAGAGAGGGTTATTTTATGGGGTTTTTGCCATTCCATCATAAGTTTATATTGGAGTATTGAGGACTTTGGGAAAGTCTGTGATGATACATGGAGAATGTTTAAAGTGTTTGAATGTCTGAAACAAAAAAGGCTATCCAATAAATAAACAATCTTATTGGATAGCTTTTTTCGTCTTTGGATGTTAAGAATTGTTTAAAAAAATGTTAAAGTTAGAGAGTTAACAACTATTTTATTAAAAGGAGATTGATGATGAATCAGAATTTTATAAAAATGACGGAAGGGAAAAATACACATAAGAGATATATTAGTTCTCTTCTTGTTATATTAGCTTTTATGCTTATATTAGGTTCATTATTCTACATAATCGCTTTAATTATAGGTGAAATAATAAACCCTGGTCTCCTCGATATCGAAACAGGACTAGTAACAGATCCCCTTGTTGATCTATATTTATTGCATCTTCAAAGCATTTTATTAGTTATAGGATTATTTATTGCTGTTAAATTTATTTTAAAAAGAAGATTTATTTCGCTTATTACACCTGCTGATAAGCTGAATTGGGGAAAAATCGGCTATGGTTTTATTGTATTTCTTATTATCCTCATCATTTTTTCGTTGCTTGATTTTGCTATCTTCCCGCATGAATACCACTTAAATGATTTTAATCTGACAAGGTTCATATGGTTATGTGTTGCTGTTATTTTACTTGTACCGATTCAAACAACTTCAGAGGAATTACTGTTTAGAGGTTTTCTTCTTCAATGGGGAGGGAAATTTACGCAAAATCCATTTATCTTAACATTAATTGTTGGGGGAATCTTTGGAAGTCTCCATTTTTTTAACCCGGAGATGGAATACGGTGCCTTTTGGGTTGCGTTAGATTACCTGTCGATGGGCTTTATTTGGACCTATATTTCAATCAAAACAAATAGTTCCGAATTTTCAATTGGAGCACATGCAGCAAATAATATGTTTCTTTGTTTATTTTTAACAATGGAGGACACTGTTTATGGCGATATTCCTTCTTTGTTTGTAACCACAAATGTAAATGCAATGATTTCAACAATAACAACAATTGTAACGGGGATTATCTTTTCTATCATAGTTTTTAGAAAAAATAAAAGTACTGGATACTGATAAAAGCGTGCCATCGTGCACGCTTTTTGACATCATGAACTCATGACCGCTTTTTTAGAATGTGCTCGATCATTGTCAAATGAATCGATGCCCATGCCTTTTCACGGAAATGTAAAATTACGCTAATGATTAAAACGGTCAAATAGAATGTAATAAAAATAAAAAAGGGAATGCTTCCGTTTTTAAATAAAAACTCCTGTAGTTGTTTGGAGAAAAGAAACAGCAGCCAAGGACCTGCTGAAACAAAAACTGGAATCATCCCCATTCCATTCTTTTCCTTTAAAATTCTATAATATATTTTCTCTAAAGTAGGGGTTTCGATCTTTTCATAAAATGTTTTCATTTCAGCAATCTCTCTTAATTCATCTAATTCGTGTAATGATTCACCGTCATCAGTTATCTTTTTAAACTTTAAGTACAATTTATGTGCGTCCCCACGAGTTGAAAACAAGAATAAAATACCTCCATTCCATACATAAAATCGTTTACAAATTTTCAGTGAACTATACATGAAATAGAGGGATAAAGCAAAAGAACAATAAATTGGGGAAGAATTAGGTATATTCTTGATTATGTGGTATGCTTGAGGTAACCATTTAATACTTGTAGCAACACTTCGACCACTCATTTATGAGTGGCTTTTTTATACCCGCTGTTTATAAAAAAAGAAGGCCTCTAAATTAGAGACCTTCTTTATTAAAAAGAGTTAATTATAATTTAACAACATTAACTGCTTGAAGACCGCGTTGACCTTGCTCAGTTTCAAAAGAAACTTTTTGACCTTCATCTAAAGATTTAAATCCTTCGCCTTGGATAGCTGAGAAATGTACGAATACGTCGTCTCCACCTTCAACTTCGATGAATCCGAAACCTTTTTCTGCGTTAAACCATTTTACTGTACCTTGTTGCATAATTTGTTGCCTCCCGTGTGGAATTACCACAATTTATTACTATCCTTGCTCAATTAGATATCAAAGGCGAAAAGTTTAAACCACTTATTCTTTCCTTACAGACCGAACAAAAATAATTCTTTAATAGAATAACAGATAATGGTGAAAAAAGCAAATGAGGATTGAGGGAAAAACGAAATTTCTTATTTTGCCCATTTCAGAAAGGACAATAGTCCATTTCTATATTATTGAATATTAGTATAAAGATTAACATATTTGGGGGGAGTCATAGTGTATTATCAACAATATCCATATGAGATGGAGCGCCAGCCGAGGCAACTTGCTTGGCATGAAACATTAGAGCTGCATGAGCTAGTAGCATTTTCTTCCATTGGTTTAATAAAACTAAAAAAAGGTATTGGAAAAATAAAGTGTCCAACATTAAGGTCTATCTATTCGCAATCGATAGGTGAACTTGAAAGGAATATAAAGGAGTTATTACAATTTTATCCTCTAGCTCCACGCGATGGAGATGAAGTTAGAGATCTGGATAAGGCTTTTTATGCGGGTGATTTACTTGCCTTCACTAAAACAGCTGTTAGAAATTACGCTGTAGCCATAACTGAAACTGCTACACCTGAATTAAGAAACGTTTTAGCTAAGCAATTACAATTAGCTGTTAATAGTCATGCGAGAATTTATAATTATATGTTAGAAAGAGGTTATTATCCATCTTATAATTTACAAAAGCTTTTAAATAATGATATTAACCTTGCACAAAAAGCGTTATCCATGTAAAAGGAAAGGGCATCCATGAAGCAAATGGATGCCTTTATTACATATCATACGTTCATTAGAGTTACCTAATCAATCGTATTAAACAGACGATCACCGTACTGTTACAATGAAGATTCAGTTTGGACGGTTTCTTTGTATCCATTGCGATCACTAGGATTATCCATTATAATAGGCATGTTCATAAAAGTGTATATAGTAGAGAAAAATACTAACTTTTAAAGAAATAGGGTTACAACCCTTTATTATTTTAAAGAAATAGGGTTACAACCCTTTATTATTGGAGGAGTTCTATGATTCAAGTAACAAATGTTAGCTTACGATTTGGTGATCGAAAGCTTTTTGAAGATGTAAATATTAAATTTACTCCAGGTAATTGCTATGGTTTAATTGGAGCAAATGGTGCCGGAAAATCTACGTTCTTAAAGATATTATCAGGAGAAATTGAGGCCCAAACCGGTGATGTCAGTATGGCACCAGGTGAACGTTTGGCTGTTTTAAAACAAAACCATTTTGAATATGAAGAGTTTGAAGTTCTCAAAACAGTCATTATGGGTCACAAACGTCTTTACGAGGTTATGCAAGAAAAAGATGCGATCTATATGAAAGCAGATTTTACAGATGAAGACGGTATGAAGGCAGCTGAACTAGAAGGAGAATTTGCAGAGCTGAACGGTTGGGAAGCTGAAAGTGAAGCAGCGATTCTTTTAAAGGGTCTTGGAATTAGTGAAGAACTTCATACGAAAAAAATGGCAGAATTAACTGGTGGAGATAAGGTCAAGGTTTTATTAGCACAAGCACTATTTGGACAGCCTGATGTTCTTCTACTTGATGAGCCGACTAACCACCTTGATATCCATGCAATTCAATGGTTAGAGGAGTTTCTAATTAACTTTGAAAATACTGTTATTGTTGTATCGCATGACCGTCACTTCTTAAATAAAGTATGTACCCATATTGCCGACCTTGACTTCTCTAAGATCAAAATTTATGTTGGTAACTATGATTTCTGGTATGAGTCAAGTCAATTAGCATTAAAATTAGGTCAGGAAGCTAATAAGAAAAAAGAAGAGAAAATTAAAGAGCTTCAAAACTTCATTGCTAGATTCAGTGCGAATGCATCTAAATCAAAGCAAGCAACATCACGAAAAAAATTATTAGATAAAATCACTTTAGATGATATTCAACCTTCTTCTCGTCGTTATCCATATGTAAACTTCACACCAGAACGTGAAATCGGAAACGATGTGTTACGTGTAGAAGGATTATCTAAAACAATTGATGGAGTAAAAGTATTAGATAATATTAGCTTTATTATGAACAAGGAAGATAAAATTGCGTTAGTTGGTCGTGATGAGATTGCGATTACTACTTTATTTAAAATTTTAGCAGGGGAAATGGAGCCAGATAGCGGGACATTTAAATGGGGTGTAACGACGTCACAGGCTTATTTTCCAAAAGACAATGGAGAGTATTTCAAAGGTGATGAGCCAACTTTAGTTGATTGGTTGCGTCAATATTCTCCAAATGATCAAAGTGAGAGCTTTTTACGTGGTTTCTTAGGTCGAATGCTATTCTCAGGTGAAGAAGTATTAAAAAAACCAAGCGTATTATCTGGAGGAGAGAAAGTTCGTTGTATGCTCTCCAAGGCGATGTTAAGCGGGGCAAATATTCTTTTATTAGATGAACCAACAAACCACTTAGATCTTGAATCTATTACAGCTTTAAACAATGGCTTAACTGCTTATAAAGGCGCAATGATCTTTACATCTCATGACCATCAATTTGTTCAAACAATTGCAAATCGTATTATTGAAATCACACCTAATGGTATTGTGGACAAACAAATGACATACGATGAATTTCTTGAAGATGAACAAGTTCAAAAGCAAGTAAAAGAGCTTTATGTATAAATAAGTTATTATAATCAAGATCAAGCCCAGCATCTATAATAGTTGCTGGGCTTTTGCCGTTTATTAAGCTTTTATTTCTATATCCGTTAATTGATTTTGTAATGTGATATGATCCAAATTTTCTCCTATAAAGACAAGGGTTTGTTTTCTCTTCATAGGCTCCTTCATATATAAGGGCATGCCATAGGAATATTGGAAAAGAAATGAATCTTCTGAATGACTAAAACGAATATACCCTTTAATACGGAATATGGTATTTGGCATTTCTCTTAAAAACTGTTCGAATTTTCCTAAATCAACTGGTTTTGTAAAAGAATGAACATAGCTCCGTAAATGAAGGTGGTTATGTACATGTGCTTGTTCATGCTGATGCTTTTTGCTGATTTTACTCGTTTGAATTGATGAAAGAGGAATTTTGGCAAACTCAGTCATAAACAGTTTTCCATTTTTATTTAATGATTGAATTTCAGAGATGATCGCAGCTTTTTCATTTTCAGATAAAGAATCGACTTTGTTAATAAGTACAACATCGGCATGTTCAACTTGTTCCATAAGTAACTTACGTAATTGAATGCTGAGACTATCTCGGCTTTGCCATCTTTTCGCATCAACAATCGTTAAAATGGCTCTTACATCAAGGCGGTCAGCGAAAAGCGGGGACAAGCAGGCATCGAGAACCTCAATTGGATGTGCAACCCCTGTTGTTTCGATATAGAGCGCATCAAGGTCATATTCACGGAGCATATTTTCTAATTGTACTTCAAGTTGTCCTTGAATTGTACAGCATACACAGCCATTTAGTAATTCTTTAAGAGGAGTCTCTTCGGGAATCACATCAGAATCTATTGAGACTTCACCAAGCTCATTCATAACAACAGCTATTTTGCGGTCACTCTTTTGTTCCTCTGAAAGTATGTTTTGAAGAAGCGTAGTTTTTCCTGCTCCTAAAAAACCAGATAATATATATACTTCAACTTGCTTCATAAAAAATCTCCTTATCCATGTAAAAACCTTTGTCATATTCTTATTCTTTTGAAAAGGGCTGACAACTGTCAGCCCCATTTAAAAAGTTAAAAAGCCCACGTTCCATTTCTGAAAATGGCTTCTGATGTCCCATCTTCCATAATACCATCAATGTTCATATCTGCTGAACCGATCATAAAATCGACATGTGTAATACTTGAATTTACGCCTACTTTTTCTAATTCTTCACGAGACATTTTTTTTCCGCCTTCTACACAAAATGCATACCCATTTCCGATCGCTAAATGATTTGATGCATTTTCATCAAATAGCGTGTTATAAAAAAGGATGCCAGACTGAGAGATTGGAGAATCGTGTGCAACTAATGCAATTTCTCCTAAATAGTGTGATCCTTCGTCTGTTTCCACAAGCTGTTTTAACACTTCTTCACCTTTTTCCGCTTTTACAGAAACGATTCTTCCATTTTCAAACGTTAAGGAGAAGTTATCAATTAAATTCCCGCTATAGCTAAGAGGTTTCGTACTTTGAACAACCCCATTTACACCATTTCTTAGTGGAACAGTAAATACTTCTTCTGTTGGCATATTAGCCATAAAGAAATTTCCTTTTTCATTTTCGCTTCCAGCCCCAACCCATGTGTGAGTATCGTGAAGTTCAATCGTCAAATCTGTTCCCTCAGCAGTATAGTGAAGCTTTTTATATTTTTTGCTGTTTAAGTACTCTACTTTTGTATGTAAGTTGTCATTGTGCTGCTTCCAAGCTGCAACAGGATCCTCTTGATCCACACGTGTTGTCTTGAATATCGCTTCCCAAAGCTTTTTAACTTGTTGGTCCTCATTTTCATTTGGGAATACTTTTTCTGCCCATTTCTTTGAGGCAGCTGCAATTACAGACCAGCTTGCTTTATCAGCTTGAAGGTAATTTCGGTACTTTGAAAGTGCCATTCCAGCGGCTTTGGTTGAAGCAGCGATTCTCTTAGGATCAATACCACTTAAAAGGTCAGGATCGGAAGATATAATGGACATAAATGCACCATCGTTTTCTGCTAATGTTTCTAATCCTTTAGCTTTCCATTCAGGATAATCTCTTAAAGCTTCTTCAGAAGCTAGTTCAAAGCGAGTTCTAGTGATTACATCATCGCTCCACTCAACATATACATTTCGAGCACCCGCTTCATATGCTTTTTTTACAACTAATCGAACGAAATCAACGACCTCTATTGATGCGTTTATTGTTAAGTTTTGATTTGGTTGGAGATTAACTCCTACACGAACAGCCAGGTCAGCATATTTTTCTAGGTTTTTTTGAAAATTAGTCAAAGTAAACACTCCTTCGTATCAGGAAATATGTATAAACTGCTTTAGGGTAATTGTAACAAAACTATTCACTAGAAGAAATCAAAAAGCCAACACATAAGCCAAATTACTTTCAGTTGGAATGGAAAATGAATACAATAAGAAGTATTGAGGTGATAACGTGAACTATTTGGATGAACAATTTATTAAAACATCGAATCAAGAGAAATGGCTAGCAAAAACAGATATGCTATCCAAAGTATTCGCAAAACGGGCAGATTATTATGATCGAAATGGAGCATTTCCATTTGAAAATTTTGATGTATTAAAAGATGAAGGCTACCTTCACCTTACCATACCAAAGGAATATGGAGGACATGGGGCCCGTCTTTATGATTTTCTATTAGTTCAGGAAAAAATTGCTCAAGGCGATGCTGCTACTGCCTTGTCATTAGGTTGGCATTTAGGTTTAATGATGCACTTGCATGTAACAAAAAAATGGGATCACGAAACTTATAAACGTGTTTGTCAGGACGTAATTTTAAATAAAACTTTAATAAATAGTGCCGCAACCGAACCTAATTCTGGAAGTCCTGCTAGAGGCGGGAAGCCAGAAACTCTTGCGGTTAAAAAAGATGGTAATTGGGTCATTAATGGAAAGAAAATTTTTACTTCATTGGCTCCTGCTTTGGATTACTTTATCGTTCCCGCAACAATTGAAGAAACAGGAGAAATTGGTGACTTTCTAATTCCGAGGAAAACAGAAGGTGTAACGATTGAGGAAACTTGGGATACTGTTGGAATGCGCGGAACAAGAAGTGATGATCTTATCTTAAAGGATGTTTATCTTCCAGAGAATGCATTAGTGGAAAGGAAAGAGAAGAAGGATCGACCGTCAGCTCAAGGATGGCTCCTGCATATTCCTGCATGTTACATTGGAATTGCAGTTGCTGCAAGAAATGAAGCTGTTAGCTTTGGGAAAACCTATCAACCAACAAGCTTGCCTCACCCAATCAAAGATGTGCCAGAGGTAAGAAGAAAGGTAGCGGAAATGGATATTAAGTTAACAACTGCAAGAACATTATTATATTCAACCGCTGAAAAATGGGATAGTATGACTGAAGATGAGAGAGGGAAGCTAGCTTACGATTTGGCCATTGCCAAGACGATCGTTACAAATACAGCAGTAGAAGTAGTGGATTTGGCTATGAGAATTGTAGGGGGACAAAGCTTGTACTATTCAAACCCACTTCAAAGGTATTATCGCGATGTTAGAGCAGGGTTGCATAATCCCCCTTCTGATGATATCACATATAAGATTTTAGGCGACAGAGCGTTTAGAGAGTAAAGAAATAAAGCATTAAAATAGACGGGTTGTCACATAAATGCTTATTTTTGAGAAAAAGAAAACCTAAGGCTTACGCCATTAGTATTGGCGACAAGCCTTAGGTTTTCTAATATGTATATAGCTTATGTACGCTTATACACCTGATGCAATTGTGATCATATACATCACTGCACTCCCAAACATTAAAATGCCGATTACGTAAAGGTTAATAATAGATCCAATCAATGCCTTTTTGGTCATCATTGACATAAATGAATAGGTAAAACCCAGTAATAAGAGAATGACAAAGACAGGAATTGTATAGGAACCTCCCCACCCGCTAAAGAGAAGAAATAGAGCTGTAATTGGAAAGCAAAACGGTATCATATGTTGAATAGTGGATTTGTTGTAAAAAAACATCGTCATATAAAACCTCGCTTTTGTCTTATTCACTAACAACTTGAACAATTTCATCATCAGATGGTTTACCTGGCATATTTGCAATTGAAACGCTCATTCCTCCCATAATAATGACTGCTAATGTTAAACTGATGATAATACGTCTACTTAGATCTTTCACTCATGTGCCTCCTTTGGTTTGTATTAATTAAACGAAAAAAATTCAGCCATTGTTTCAAAAAAGGATTTTCCTTACTTCACTAGTAAGCCAGATATAATGTATTCAAGAATAAGAGAATTGATGCAACTTATTTTGTAAAGTTTGTGTAAAAGGTAGAAAAAGAGGCGAAAGGAATAGAGAGTAAAAAAGGATCAAACCCGCTACATACTTGGTTCCTTAAGATGTAGAGTGCTTAATCCTTTCATAAATGTTAAAATAATTTATTTTGCGGCTTTTAATAATTTATTAATAACAGAGAGAGATTTGCCTGTACCGATTGCAACAGACTCTAATGGATTAGGAGCGATATGAACTGGGACGATCATTTCTCCACTTACCCATTCCTGAATGCCTTTCATTAGTGCTCCACCGCCAGTTAAAATAACTCCACGATCTACGATATCACCACTTAATTCAGGCGGACAATCCTCAAGGGTTGCTCGAATGGCTTCTAAAATGTGTAAGAGTGACTCTTTCATCGCTTCCTGCATTTCAGTTGATGAAACGGTGATGGTTTTTGGTAATCCTGTTACTAAATCTCTGCCTCTGATATCCATGGTTTCTTTTTCATGCTCAATTAATGCATAACCAATTTCCATTTTCATTTGTTCGGCTGTTCTCTCACCAATTAATAGGTTGTAATGTTTACGTACGTATTGAATGATATCCTCGTCTAATTGGTCACCTCCAATACGAATGGAGTGACATGTAACAACACCGCCAAACGATATAATGGCAACTTCAGTTGTCCCTCCGCCAATATCGACAATGACGTTTGCTATAGGTTCATCTACAGGCAAATCAGCTCCGATGGCAGCAGCTACAGGTTCTTCAATTAAATAAACTTGTTTAGCTCCTGAGCTACGTATTGCATCCTGTATCGCTCTTCTTTCCACAGATGTTGCTCCAGAAGGTGTACACACGACAACAGTCGGCTTTCTCACGGACATTCCTAGTTTCTTTGATGCAATTCTCATGATTTGTCTTAACATATCGGTTGTAACATCATAATCAGCAATAACCCCATCTTTTAGGGGTCTAACGGCAACAATTTGGCCCGGTGTTTTTCCAATCATGCTTTTTGCTTCAGAACCAACAGCTAATACCTTCTTGGAAACAGTATCAATTGCTACTACAGAAGGTTCATTTAGAACAATTCCTTTGCTTTTTGTATAAACGAGTATATTTGCAGTTCCTAAATCTATTCCAATTTCAGTTGTTGAAAACATAATATATTAAACCTCTTTTCATCAATACTTATTTATAGATTTTGTAGAACTTTGCAGTTTTTTGGGGGCTTTTGGTCAGATGAAAAGAGAACGTCATCGCTTTGTCATAAATGTAATATTTATAATGTGGTATTTTTGTTGAAATAATATTCTTTAATAATTAAAAGCTTTAAAGCTAAAGTATTTTAAAGTAATAGTGACAAAATGAACTTATTACTATGACTTAAGCTGGATGCTGGATTAAGATATATTTTTTGTAAGAAAAACTATCGAAGTTATTGAATATTAAAGGTTTATTTGACTTGCGTTATCTCTCGATATAATGACCTACGAATCAGGAAGATATAGGAAGAAAGAACCTGTTTAAATTTTCAGAAAATAGAATTTTCGAACTATTTATTATATTCATATAAAGATTATAATGATATTGTAATAATTAATATTTTAGTAGAAACCATTTAGTGAGTATATGCTCTGGGAGATTTCTACTAAAATGAAGGGGGATTAAATTGAGAAAGTTGAAAAGAGGAATTCAAGCGAGAAACAAGCGGTGGAAAAAGACTTTAAAAATTACTGCTAGCTCTATCGTTATGGGGGGACTTTTATTTAGTACATATTTACCTGGCAGTTCAAACGTTCAAGCAGCTAGCACTATTCAAGAATCTGCGCCTATCGATTGGAATATTATTCCTGAAGAAAGATTAGCTAACTCATTAAAAGAACAAGGAATAATTTCGAAGAATGCTAGTAACGAACAAGTGAAAAATGCCGTAAAGGAATATGTCGAAAAGAAACAAGGCGAAAAGCCTGGTAAGGTTTCACATAAGTCTAGCGACGAAGTACTGATGGACAAAAAAACAAAGGATTTCCTTACAAAACAAAAGGACAAGCTGACGAAACAACTTAGCAAAGGGCATGAAAATTTTAAAAAGGGTAATCCAAATGGTGAAGTGAAAGTGAATTCTGCAAAACAGGCTCCATACAATGGAGAAGTACGTACTGATAAAGTACTGGTTTTGTTGACTGAGTTCGAGGATTTTAAACATAATAATGTCGTGCAAGAAGAAGGATATATGTATGCAGATGACTTTAACCGTGAGCATTATGAAAAATTAATGTTTGGAGATGAAGAATTCACTTTATTTAATGGGGATAAAGTGAAAACGTTTAAACAGTATTATGAAGAACAATCAGGCGGCAGTTACACTGTTGATGGAACTGTTTCTGAATGGTTAACGGTTCCAGGTAATGCAGCTGATTATGGTGATGATAATCCAGAGGGCGGTCATGACAACCTGAATCCACTAGGACCACGTGATTTAGTAAAAAGAGCACTTGATGCTGCGGTTACATCTGGAATTGATTTAGCTGAGTTTGATGAGTTTGATTTATATGATTTAGACGGTGACGGGAATCAAAATGAACCAGATGGACTTGTTGATCACTTGATGATTATTCATGCTGGTACAGGTCAAGAAGCTGGTGGTGGTCAGCTTGGAGATGATGCTATTTGGTCACACCGTTGGGCTTTAAATGGAGTGTATGCGGTACCAGGTTCTCAAGCAGAAGTTAATTACTGGGGTGGCCAAATGGGGGCATATGATTACACAATTCAACCGGAAGATGGTGCTGTCGGTGTATTTGCTCATGAATTTGGTCATGATTTAGGACTACCTGATGAATATGATACACAATATACAGGTCATGGTGAACCTGTTGCATCTTGGTCTATTATGAGTGGTGGAAGCTGGAATGGTAATATTGCTGGAACAGCTCCTACAAGTTTTTCACCGCAAAATAAGGAATTTTTCCAAAACGTCATGGGTGGAAACTGGGCTAACATGGTAGAGGTAGACTATGAGGATATTACGAAAAATGGTGTTGCGGCATATATTGACCAGAGTGTAACTAAATCTAATAATCCTGGAATTGTAAAAGTGAATTTACCTCAAAAAGATGTAAAAGGCTTTATGCCTTCAGAAGCTGGTGGGGAAAACTATTACTACAGCACAAAAGGTGATGACCTTCATACAGCTCTGGAAACACCTGAATTCGATTTAACAAATGCAACAACTGCAGAATTCAAGGCATTGCAATGGTTTGAAGTAGAATATGATTACGACTACGTTTATGTAAATGCAGTAACAAGCGATGGACAAACAGTTGAGCTTGATCTTATCGGAGATGAAAATACTCAAGGTGGAATGGAAACAACAAACGGTGAATGGGTTGAAAAAACATATGACTTAAGTCAATTTGCCGGTAAAAAAGTAAAGCTTGTATTTGAATATGTAACAGACGGAGGCTTAGCGCCAGAAGGATTTGCACTTGATAATATTTCTGTAACAGCAGATGGCAAGGAAATCTTTTCTGATGGAGCTGAAGGGGAAGCACAAGTTGCATTAGATGGATTTATTGTGTCAAATGGTTATTCAAAAGCAAACAATCATTATTATCTAGAGTGGAGAAATTACGCTGGCTCTGATAAAGCCTTAGCTTACTCACGCGGGGCAGTTTATAACACTGGTTTAGTTGTTTGGTATGCTGATGAGAGTTATACAGATAACTGGGTCGGAGTACATCCAGGACAAGGCTTCCTAGGTGTCGTAGATTCACATCCTGAGGCAGTATTTGGTACTTTAAATGGTGATAAGACGATTGCACAAAGTACTAGATATCAAATTGCCGATGCAGCGTTCTCATTAGATAAAACACCAAGTTTCATTGTAGACTCTCCAACACGTGGAGCTTATGAGTTTGTTGGTTTCAACGGTGTGACAAAATTTGATGATTCAAATAGTTACATCGACTCTGCGATTCCAGATGCTGGTCGTATTGTTCCTAATCATGGCTTAAAGTTTGAGGTAATTGGAGAAGCGAAAGATAACTCGGCAGGTGCTGTTTGGATTCACAAATAAGATAAAAGCAAAGCTAACTCATCCTCTCCTTTAAAGAGAGGAAATGAGTTAGCTTTTTTTGCCATTAACACATAGGGAAAATCCAAACTTTTCTAATTAGGATTAAAATACATTTTTATAAGTAAAACTTAATGGTAAGGTTATCATATGACCATTTTGAACCATATAAAAACAGTTTTATGGTAAAAAAGAAGGATTACATAAAAATACAGTAAATGAATATCGTGTTATACTTATATTTATATTTAGCAAGTAGAACCAATAGATACAAGGGTGATAAGATGTTTCAAAAAGCAGAGGAACTTTTAAAAGAATATTTTGGTTATACATCGTTTCGTAAGGGACAAGAGGAGATCATACAGAATCTATTATCAGGAAATGATACTTTAGCCATTATGCCAACAGGCGGGGGGAAATCAGTATGTTATCAAATCCCTGCCTTATTAATGGACGGGGTCACGATTGTCATTTCACCGTTAATTTCACTAATGAAAGACCAAGTAGATGCACTTTTAAGTATAGGTATTTCGTCTGCTTTTATAAATAGTAGTTTATCTGCTCATGAGCTGAATGAAAGAATGAACGAAATAAGGGATGGAGCATATAAAATTGTATATATTGCCCCGGAAAGGCTAGAGGCAGCAGCATTTCGAGAACTACTTGTTTCTATTCCGATTTCTATTGTAGCAATTGATGAGGCACATTGTATTTCACAATGGGGACATGATTTTCGCCCTAGCTATAGATCTATTAAAAATATGATTGCTTCGCTTCCTGAAAAGCCGTTGGTTATCGCTTTAACAGCTACTGCAACAAAGGAAGTAACAGCAGATATTTGTCAATTGTTGGATCTAAATCATGACCATACATTTGTAACTGGTTTTACTAGAGAAAATTTAACCTTTAATGTGATAAAAGGGGAAAATAAACGTGATTTTATTTTAAAATATCTAAAAGCAAATCCAAGCGAACAAGGCATCATATATGCAGCAACACGTAAGGAAGTTGATGAATTATCACAATTTCTTAAGAAAAGTGGGATGAATTGCGGGAAATATCATGCGGGGATGTCTGAAAAGGATAGAGCAAAGCAGCAGGATCTATTTCTATTTGATGAATTTCAGGTCATGATCGCAACAAATGCCTTTGGTATGGGGATCAATAAATCAAATGTCCGTTATGTGATCCACCATAATCTACCTAAAAATATTGAAGCGTATTATCAAGAGGCAGGACGTGCTGGAAGAGATGGGGAACCTAGTGAATGCTTTATATTATTTGCTGGACAAGATATTCAGCTTCAGAAATTTTTAATTGAGCAATCCAATTTAAATGATGTTAAGAAGATACATGAATATCAAAAGCTTCAACAAATGGTGGACTTATGTCATACAGAAAAATGTATTCAATCCTATATTGTTGAATATTTTGGAGAAAAAAGCCCTGTAAAAAATTGTGGAAAATGTATGAATTGTCGCGATACACGAAGTAAGATTGATGTAACTCGAGATGCCCTTATGGTTTTTTCTTGTGTAAAACGAATGAATGAGAAATTTGGAAAAACATTAGTTGCACAAGTATTAAAGGGGTCGAATAATAAGCGAATTACCCAATTTCAATTTCATAAATTGTCAACATATGGTCTAATGAAAGATAAAACAGAAAAACAAATAGTTGATTTTATTGACTTTTTAATTGCAGAGGGATATTTATCATTAACAAATGCTCAATACCCTGTATTATTACTTACTAAAAAAGCTTTATCAGTAATAGTTGACAAAAAACAAGTATTCAAAAAAGAGCAAATAACAGTACAGGCTATTCAAGCGAATGATGATTTATTTGAAAAATTAAAGGAGATAAGAAGAGAGTTAGCATCAGAATTAGGTGTACCGCCGTATATTATTTTTTCAGATAGTAGTTTAAGAGATATGAGTAGTAAATGCCCGACAAATGAACAGGAATTTTTAGAGGTTAAAGGTGTTGCTCAAACAAAATTAGAACGCTATGGTGAGCAGTTTATTAATGCAATCTGTGAATATGCTAAAGTGGAAAGAACTGAACCTGGCCATCAAGTTATAGGGGGAAAATTAACAATTAACAATGATAAAACGCCAAGTCATCTTTTAACATTTCAACTGTTTAATGATGACTCCACTATTAAACAGATTAGCGAACAACGGGGTTTAACTGAAATCACTGTTCAAAATCATATTATTCGTGCTATCGAAGAGGGACAATTAGTTGATTGGTCGCGTATTCTAACAGATGAGCAAGAGGTCCTAATTAAAGAGAAAATTCAAGAAATTGGAGCAGAACTATTAAAGCCGCTTAAGGACAATTTGCCAGATAATATCAACTATTTTCAAATTAAAGCAGCTATTTGTAAACAACGAATGGAAGAAATCAATAATTAAAAAGAAATGCACACATCTATTTAAGATTGAAATGATTAGATGTGTGCATTTTTTTGACGTAAGAAATTATAAATTGTCAACGTGGAAGATTATTCGAGTAGTGGCCAATTTTAAGTATGAAGTATAAGGGCAACTTGGCCTCTGTCTTTACCTTTTCAGGCTTGCCAATCGGTGAGTTTTCTTTTTAATATCAGAATTTATAAGTTTTGTACTTAGTGTAGGTGTCCAGCTCCAGCGCCTAGCCCCATGGGGGCATAAGCCGCAAATGAAATGAAGACAAGGAACGTCTTCATTTCATTTGCGGCTTTTTTGTCCGAGGCTGACCAAGGCGCTTGAGCTTTTCTTATGCACTAAGGTGGTTGTTTTGTACTTTATTCATACTGAATTTTAATATACTTGGAACAAAGCTAATGATAAATAATAATCGAATAAATTGCAGGGAGCTAACAATTGCGGGATCTGCACCAATAGTAGATGCTGTTAACACCATTTCAACCAGACCGCCTGGAGCGAATGAAAGCATCGCAGTTCCTAAATCTAAATCAGTAAATAGTGAAAATAAATAACCAAAACCAAAGCTAGCACAAATTAATAAAAGAGTTGTTGTGAAATAAAGACCACAATATTTTCCACCGTTTTTCAGATCACGAAATGTAATCATTAAACCAAATCCAACACCAATTGATACTTGAGCAAAAATGAAAAATAACTCATGAATTGAAGGTAAAGATATGCCTATAATATTTAAAAAGGCTGTTGTAAGAAGTGGTCCAATGACAAAGGAAGCAGGTAATACTTTTCTCAAAATCCATCCAATAAAGCCTGCGATTATGTACCATCCAAATGAAAAAATGCTTGGATGATCATTTAAGCTAACCGTTGTTTGAACAATATGATGTGGTTCAAACAAATGCTGGATCGTGAAAGGGACCAAAAAAACAACAGTTAAGAGTCTTACGGTTTGAAAAATGGTAACTAGAGAAGAATTAGCTTGAACCGATTCACTAGCTGCAACCATTTCAGTTAGACCACCAGGTATTGATGCGAAAATACTTGTGTTTCGGTCGACATTGACAATCTTACTAATCAAGACACCATTTATAACACTTATGATAATTAACAAAATAGTGATTCCTAAAAAGGGTAGAATATACGGTCCTACTAAAAGGAATGTTTCTTTCGTAAAGGAAAGCCCGAACGATATTCCTAGAATAATAAAAGATCCGTTTTTAAGAAAGGTAGGTTGTGAGAATTGGCAATTGCTTGTGAAGATTGAGCGCCATATAATTAAGAAGGTCATTGGGCCTAATATCCAAGCAAGTGGAATATGGAAAATGTAGAAGATATAACCACCTAAAAACCCAATTAAGTATGGGAAAACAATGTTATTTATTTTATTCAATAGTCTTTTCCTCCAATATTTACGAAAAAATAATTAAATAAACTTAACTAGGTAAACTGTTTATAGATACCATTATATTATTCTTTTTATTTTATCATAATTCCTGAATCTGTCATTACAGAGTTCTTCTGTAAAAGAGTGGGGTTTTATGGTACCATTTTGAGAGTAGGAATTACATGGTATTTATCAGAAAAAATTATTAATACTTTTACAAAAAAAATTGGAAGATTGGAAAAGAAAAACGAAGGTTTTTGCCATTAGTACCTGGCGACAAGCCAAGCATTTCTAACTGTGACTAGGTGGAGGAATATTTATGGGAAAAGAATTTGCAGTTATTGGACTCGGACGCTTTGGAGGAAGTATTTGCCGCGCATTAAGTGAGGAAGGTATGGAAGTCATGGCGATTGATACGGATGAAGATAAGGTTAATCAATTTGCTAATATTGCTTCACATGCTGTTGTAGGAGACACAACGGATGAATCAGTGCTAAAGAGTCTTGGTATACGTAACTTTGATCATGTCATTGTTGCGATCGGTGATAATATTCAAGCGAGCATTTTGACGACATTAATTTTAAAAGAACTAGGTGTAAAGCATATTACAGTAAAAGCTCAAAATGATTACCATGAAAAAGTTCTATCGAAAATAGGTGCTGATCGAATTGTTCATCCTGAAAGAGATATGGGGAAACGAATCGCCCATAACATTATATCAAACAATGTATTAGACTATTTGGAGCTTTCTGATGAACACAGTATTGTTGAAATTGTCGCAAATGAAAGACTTGATGGTCATTCCATTATTGACTTAGATATTCGTGCTAAGTATGGGATTAATATCGTGGCGATGAAAAGGGATAAAGATATTATAGTTTCACCACAAGCAAATGAGATCATCAGAAAAAATGATATTCTCATCGTTATTGGAGCAGATACCGATATAAATCGATTTGAAAAGCGATTACTTGGATAAGAGGGAAACTTTAAGTAGACAGTTTACAGAAAAGGATTAAGAAAGCCTTCACAGGATGTGAAGGCTTCTTATGTAAGGATATGATTAAACTTCCATTATTATAGGAAGAATCATAGGACGACGTTTCGTTTTTTCGTATAAGAATGGTGACAGAGTATCAGTGATTTCATTTTTGATTTCAGACCATTGACTTGTACGGCGTTCCATGATTTTATTTAAGTGTTTTGTAATTAGAGTTTGAGCATCATTAATTAAATCTCCTGATTCACGCATATACACAAATCCTCTTGAGATTATGTCTGGGCCAGCAGCGATTTTGAAATCTTTCATATTAATACTCACAACAACGATGACAAGACCTTCTTCTGAAAGGATCCGTCGGTCACGAAGGACGATATTCCCGATATCTCCAATACCGCTTCCGTCAATATATACGTTTCCTGAAGGGATTTTACCTGCAACTCCAACTTCTCTCTCGCCGATCGCTAAGACTTCACCATTATCCATAATGAAGCAATTTTCTTTTTCAACACCACAATCAACAGCATGTTTTGCATGCATTTTTTGCATTCGGTATTCACCGTGAATTGGCATGAAGTATTTTGGTTTCATTAAACGGATCATGAGCTTTTGTTCCTCTTGTCCACCATGTCCTGATGTATGAATATCATTAAGTGGTCCATGGATGACTTCAGCGCCTGCTCTAAAAAGTTGATTAATTGTTTTGCTGACACTTAGCGTATTTCCCGGGATTGGAGAAGAAGAGAAGACAACATTATCTCCAGGTATAATTTGAATTTGTCTATGAGTTCCATTCGCAATACGAGATAAAGCTGCCATTGGTTCACCTTGGCTACCTGTACATAGAATTGTCACGCGGTGCGCAGGCATGCGGTTAATCTCATGAGCATCAACAAATGTATCCTTTGGACAGCTGATATACCCCAGATCTTGTCCAATTTGGATCGCTGCTTCCATGCTTCTGCCAAATACCGCAATTTTTCGGCCGTGTGAAACAGCAGCTTCGACTACCTGTTGAAGTCGATGTATATTTGATGCAAATGTAGCGAAAATGATACGACCATCCACTTTGCGGAAGATTTCATGAATGCTTTCACCAACACGTCTCTCTGACATAGTAAAGGTAGGAATCTCACTATTTGTACTATCGGATAAAAGGCATAGTACACCATCACGACCAATTTCTGCCATTTTTGTTAAGTTGGCTGGCTCACCAACAGGTGTAAAATCAAATTTAAAGTCACCCGTATGTACGATGTTTCCAGGAGGTGTTTTGACAACAATTCCATAAGAATCAGGGATACTATGTGTGGTTCTAAAAAACGTAACAGATGTTTTTCTGAACTTAATAATGTCTTCTTCTTGAATTTCAATTAATTTTGATTGACGTAAAAGTCCGTGCTCTTCTAATTTGTTTCGAAGTAACCCTAGAGCTAATTTCCCACCGTAAATCGGGATATTAACTTGACGTAGTAAATATGGAATACCTCCAATATGATCCTCATGTCCGTGCGTAATAAATAATCCCTTAATTTTGTCTTCATTTTTTACTAAATACGAATAATCAGGAATAACATAATCAATTCCAAGAAGCTCATCCTCAGGGAACTTTATTCCGGCGTCGATAAGGATGATTTCATCTTGAAATTGAACACCGTACGTGTTTTTACCGATTTCACCAAGTCCACCTAGTGCAAAGATTGCAACTTGGTCATTTTTCACAAATTTCATAACAATCAGATCTCCAATACTTTATAGTTTTCACTTTGCTTTTCATATTCTAAATATGCCCCATCAACTGGAGTGATAAATTCGATGTTATAACCACGCTCTTTTAATTTAGATCGAACATCCTCTTCAGATGTTGCTTCAATATATAGAGTGTTTGTTCTTTCTCGAACAGGCACCTCAGAAATTTTCTCTTGATAGTACACTTTAAAAATCATTTACCAAATCTCTCCTTAACTACCGAATGTTAGACTAACTTTTTCTATTATATTCGATATTCTTATCCAAGCCAAGTATATCAAGAAAAGTGTGGACAGTTCTTTTTTTATAACTAATAGTTAATCGTTTATTTTTGACAAACTTTTAGGGTTTAAATCCATTTAAATCAGTGTTTTTAAGCGATTAGTTTTCTTTTAAGTAACTGGTTCCATTGTTCACGGAGTGATTTTTTTAATTTTTTCAGCATAGCGATAACCTCCTTTTTTTAAGATTTAATGAGGGGCCGTCCAATATTTAATACACTTATAGTATATGGAGAAGGTTCATTTCTTTTACACCATGATTAGTGGGAATTATTGTGAAATAATTGACAGTTTCTTCTTTTTGCCTTAGCTTAGTATCAGGTTTGGTTAATGCTGGGAGGATATGGAATGAAAAGGTTATATGGTTCTTTACTTATTCTAAGTATGATTTGGGGAATGTCTTTTTTATTTATTAAATTGTTAGTGGTGGACCTTGGGCCTTGGGGAGTTGTATTTTGGCGCTGTTTGTTTGGAACACTGACGCTTGCCTTTATTTTATTTATTTTTCAAAAACATGATGTGAAAAATCTAAAACAATTACCGTGGTTTGCTTTATTTTTTGTAGGACTATTTAATAATGCACTTCCATTTGGTTTTATTGCAATGAGTGAATTGAACATTTCCAGTAGTTTAGCTTCTGTTATTAATGCAACAACGCCAATTTGGACAATGATTATTGGGTCTGTTTTCTTCTTAGTGGGGGTTAATAAAAGGCAATGGGTTGGTATTGCAATTGGCTTTTTAGGAATCATAGTTTTATTAAACGTAAATGTAAAAGGTTTAATAGAAGCAAGCTTTATTGGTGCAGGTACAATGTTATTAGCAACTTTTTGTTATGGACTAGGTGCCCAACTTGCTAGAAAGTTTTTGCAGAATATACCAATTACTGTTGTTTCTGTTTCTACTTTAGCTATGTCAACACTCATTAGTTTTATCCTAATGCTGATTACTAACGAGCCAATCCGTGTATCAAGTCTTGCTTCGTTCGATATCTTTTTATCCTTAGTGGGTCTCGGTGTATTTGGAACTGGTATTGCATATCTTTTTTATTATTATATGGTGAAAGAGGGGAGTGCTGAATTCGCATCCCTTGTAACCTATATTGTTCCAATAACGGCAATGATCTGGGGCAGTTTACTCCTAGGTGAACAAATAACGGTAAATATGATGATAGGATTAATGTTTATTTTTGGTGGTGTTTATTTGAGCTCAGCTAGGCGCAGAAAGGTAAGTGGAGAGATATAAGATTTTTAAGTGGATGTGTGAATGAAGAGAAGCAAGGGCTAAGCCCTTGCTTTTTCTTTTTCTTAACGCTCAATTGGAATTGCATTTTCAGGTTCTTGGAATGGATTTTCCTGATTAATATGATCATAAAACATGACTCCATTTAAATGATCTATTTCATGTTGAAAGACGATAGCAAGCATCCCTCTTAAACGTATATCTATTTGTTCACCTTCAAGGGTTGTAGCTTTTACACGAATACGAGCATATCGAGGAACGACCCCAGGAACGGCACGATCAACTGATAAACAGCCTTCACCAGAGGTTAAGAAACTTTTCTCAACAGAGTGACTAACAATTTTCGGGTTGAAAAGTGCATAACTGTGCTGATTTCCCTTTTCGTCCAACGTATGAATGGCAATCATACGTTTTGACACGTTTATTTGCGGAGCTGCCAGACCAATTCCTGGACGTAGGCCATATTTTTCTGCAATTTCAGGGTCTTGACTATTTTTCACATATTCAAGCATATTTGTTAGCGTTTGTTTATCCTCATCAGACGCAGGTAAGGTAACTTCCTTCGCTACTTCTCTTAACGTTGGATGTCCTTCTCTAATAATATCTTCCATTGTAATCATGATGTAACACTCCTTTTAACACGGCGACAATTTATTGTTTTATAGTACTTATACGTATTTTTATGTAAAAATGCCCCTTACTAAAATATATATATTGATTATAAATGAAGGGATAGAAAACGAAAAGGGAAACGTGAAAAACCAATGAAATGAGGTTCTTTACGTTTATGAAGATTATGAGCCTAAATAACATGCTCAAACGATATTTCACAGGATAAACATTATAACAGTTGCTTATATCAAGTTCTTTTCTTTCTCAGAAATAAAAAAGTAAACAGATGTTGGGTAAGAAAAATAAGAGATTACCCGGCCAGGCACGTTTTTGAAAAATAATTGGTCTAAAGAAAAGACAAGCATTCATATAATATGTTACGGTTTGTTTATCTCCATTTTATTCCATTAAATATTAAAAAAGCATTGTGAAAATAAATGGAACAGATTATAGTAGAAAATGTCTGAATGATTAGGGGGAATTGGCTTAAAATGATTAAAAAACAAACGATTTTGACGCTATTTATAAGTACTATTTTATTATCAGGTTGTTTTGGTCCCTCACCAGAAGAAAATATTTATCAAACATTGGAGGAGGTCGCTTCAATAGAGGAAACATTTCAAAAACAACAGCAACCACTTCTTGAGCTTGAAAAGAAAGAGTCTGAGCTTTATAACAAAATTATGGATCTAGGGATGACCGAATTTGATCAGGTTGTTTCTTTGTCAAAAGAAGCGATAACCGTTGTTGAAGAACGAGAAAAAAAAATTCAATCTGAGTATGATAGCATTATGTCGTCAAAGAAAAAGTTCCAAGATATAAATGAAGAAATTGAAAAAATAAAAGATGAAAAATTACTTGAATCTGCCAAACAGTTACAAACAACAATGGAAGAGCGATACAGCTCCTATGAAAAGCTTTATGAGAATTATAAAACTTCTCTCTCACTTGATAAGGAATTATATACAATGCTTCAAAAAGAAGATTTAACGATTGACGAGCTAGACACTCAAATTTCCGAAATCAATACAGCTTATAAATCTGTCATGAAGCAAAATGAAGAATTTAATAAGTTAACAGAACAGTATAATGACCAAAAAATTTCGTTTTATCAACAAGCGGAGTTAAATGTTGAGGTTAGTAGTGAATAAAAAAAAGAGGATGACTCAATCAAAGAGTTATCCTCTTTTTTTGTTTAAATTTATAAGTGGCAGTTCATTTCCGGCGTAAAAAAGAAAACTGTATCAACTACACTATTACAGATTTTCTTTTTGTAATAATACAGATTGGAAATCAGTATTTTGATTTACATTTTTAAAAAGAGGTTTCTTTAAAAAATCCTTATACAAACTAATTGACGCAGATGAAATCATTAGTGTAAACTTGTAAATGAATTGTTAACGTGTATTAGTTTATTTAAAATTTAAACTAATACAGAATGGACTTTTTAAAGTTCATGCACCATACATAGAGAACGGTTTAGGCATCTCGTGAGTGGTTTAAAAGGTAAGAAGAGTTGAATTCAAAAAAATTGTGTCATCCAAATGATTTTAGGGTAACCTATTGCTGTGAATATTGGAATTCTCTTACTAAACTAAATGAAGTTCAATGTTGAAATTATGTCATGTTAATCAATATTGAACAACTCTTAAAACGGAAAGGAAGAGGTTATAAGATGGCTGCAAAAACAAAAAGCGCTGTTGTTGACAGTAAGAAACAGTTTGAAGCTATTTCGAAGCAGTTTGAAACATTCCAAATTTTAAATGAAGAAGGTAAAGTCGTTAACGAAGCGGCAATGCCTGAAATTAGTGACGAACAATTAAAAGAGTTAATGCGTCGCATGGTTTATACACGAATTCTAGACCAACGTTCTATCTCTTTGAACCGTCAAGGTCGTTTAGGTTTCTATGCTCCTACAGCTGGACAAGAAGCTTCACAAATTGCATCACAGTTTGCATTAGAAAAAGAAGACTGGATTTTACCAGGTTACCGTGATGTTCCACAAATCATCTGGCATGGTCTTCCATTATATCAAGCGTTCTTATTCTCTCGTGGACATTTCCATGGTAACCAAATGCCTGAAGGAGTTAACGCATTATCTCCACAGATCATTATTGGTGCACAGTACATCCAAACAGCTGGTGTTGCTCTAGGTCTTAAAAAGAAAGGGAAACAAGCTGTTGCGATCACTTATACAGGTGACGGCGGTGCTTCACAGGGTGACTTCTACGAAGGAATTAACTTCGCTGGTGCATATAAAGCTCCTGCTATTTTCGTTGTACAAAATAACCGTTATGCAATTTCAACTCCAGTTGAAAAACAATCTGCAGCACAAACTATTGCTCAAAAAGCGGTTGCTGCCGGAATCGTAGGTGTTCAAGTAGACGGAATGGATCCATTGGCAGTATTTGCTGCTGTACGCGATGCTCGTGAGCGTGCAATCAATGGTGAAGGGCCAACTTTAATTGAAACATTAACATTCCGTTATGGACCACACACTATGGCAGGTGATGATCCAACACGTTACCGTACAAAAGAAACAGAAAATGAGTGGGAAGCAAAAGATCCATTAGTACGTTTCCGTAAGTTCCTGGAGGATAAAGGGATCTGGAATGAAGAAGAAGAAAACAAGGTAATTGAACAAGCGAAAGAAGATATTAAAGAAGCGATTCAAAAAGCGGATAAATATCCAAAACAGAAGGTAACGGACTTGATGGAAATCATGTACGAAGAAATGCCTTATAACTTAAAAGAGCAATATGAAATTTACAAAGCAAAGGAGTCGAAATAATCCATGGCACAAATGACAATGATTCAAGCCATCACTGATGCATTACGCACCGAATTAAAAAATGATGAAAACGTCCTTGTATATGGTGAAGACGTTGGTGTGAACGGTGGGGTATTCCGTGCGACGGAAGGACTTCAAAAAGAATTTGGTGAAGATCGTGTATTCGATACTCCACTTGCTGAATCAGGGATTGGTGGTTTAACAGTAGGATTTGGTTTAACTGGATTCCGCCCTGTTATGGAAATTCAATTCTTCGGATTCGTTTACGAAGTAATGGATTCTTTAAATGGTCAATTAGCACGTATGCGTTACCGTTCAGGTGGCCGTTGGACAGCACCGGTTACCATCAGATCTCCATTTGGTGGATTTGTACATACACCAGAACTTCACGCAGATAGCTTAGAAGGTCTAGTTGCTCAACAACCGGGATTAAAGGTAGTTATTCCTTCAACACCTTACGATGCTAAAGGTCTATTAATTTCTGCTATTCGTGATAATGATCCAGTTGTATTCCTTGAGCACATGAAGTTATACCGTTCATTCCGTCAGGAGGTTCCTGAAGAAGAATACACAATTGAAATCGGTAAAGCAGATGTAAAACGTGAAGGTACTGATCTTTCTATTATTACTTACGGTGCGATGGTTCATGAATCATTAAAAGCAGCGGAAGAATTAGAAAAAGAAGGGGTATCTGTAGAAGTAGTTGACCTACGTACAATCAGCCCATTAGATATTGAAACAATCATTGCTTCTGTAGAAAAAACTGGTCGTGCAATCGTTGTACAAGAAGCACAGAAACAAGCTGGTATTGCAGCTAACGTAGTAGCTGAAATTACAGAGCGTGCGATCTTAAGTCTAGAAGCACCAGTATTACGTGTAGCTGCACCTGATACGGTTTATGCATTTACTGAAGCTGAAAATGTTTGGCTTCCGATTTACAAAGATATTATTGAAACAGCTAAAAAAGTAATCAATTTCTAATTTGAACCATTAATCATGAATGACATAAAACAATTACTAGGAGGTAGAATGATTTGGCATTCGAATTTAAACTGCCTGATATCGGTGAAGGTATCCACGAAGGTGAAATCGTAAAGTGGTTTGTAAAAGCAGGCGACACTGTTGAAGAAGATGATGTCCTAGCTGAAGTACAAAATGATAAAGCAGTTGTTGAAATCCCATCACCAGTAAAAGGGACAGTAACAGAAGTTAACGTAGAAGAAGGTACAGTTGCGACTGTAGGTCAAACAATTATTACGTTTGATGCACCAGGTTATGAGGACTTAAAATTCAAAGGCGACCACGGTGATGATGAGCCTAAGAAAGAAGAAAAAGCAGAAGAAGCACCAAAGCAAGAAGCTGCAGCTCCAGCTCCAGCTGAAACTGAGGTAGATCCTAATAAACGTGTTATTGCTATGCCATCAGTACGTAAATATGCTCGTGAGAAAGATGTTGATATTCGCCAAGTATCCGGCAGTGGAAAAAATGGTCGCGTATTGAAAGAAGACGTTGATTCATTCTTACAAGGTGGAGCAGTAGCCGGTACACAACCAGCAACTACGGAAGCACCAGCTGGACAAGAAGAAAAACAAGCGAAGCCAGCAGCAGCTCAAGCAATCTCTGAGGGCGATTTCCCAGAGACTCGTGAAAAAATGAGCCCAATCCGTAAAGCAATCGCTAAAGCAATGGTTAACTCAAAACATACAGCTCCACACGTAACATTAATGGATGAAGTAGATGTAACGAATTTAGTTTCTCACAGAAAACAATTCAAAAATGTTGCAGCAGAGCAAGGTATTAAGTTAACATATTTACCGTACGTAGTGAAAGCTCTTACTTCAGCGCTTAAAAAGTATCCTGTTCTTAATACATCTCTTGACGATAAAACAGAAGAAGTTGTTCAAAAACATTATTACAACATTGGAATTGCAGCAGACACTGAAAAAGGTCTTCTTGTACCAGTTGTAAAAAATGCAGAACGTAAATCTGTTTTTGAAATTTCAGATGAAATTAATGGACTAGCTACAAAAGCTCGTGAAGGCAAGCTTGCACCAAATGAAATGAAAGGTGCTTCATGCACAATCACAAACATTGGTTCGGCTGGTGGACAATGGTTTACACCTGTTATTAACCACCCTGAGGTTGCAATCTTAGGTATTGGTCGTATCGCAGAGAAACCAATTGTTCGTGATGGAGAGATTGTTGTAGCTCCAGTATTAGCATTATCTTTAAGTTTCGACCATAGAATGATCGATGGTGCTACAGCTCAAAATGCTCTTAACCACATCAAGCGTTTACTAAACGATCCACAATTAATTTTAATGGAGGCGTAATCGATGGTAGTTGGAGATTTCCCAATTGAAACAGATACTCTTGTCATAGGAGCAGGCCCGGGCGGATACGTTGCAGCGATCCGCGCCGCTCAATTAGGACAAAAAGTAACAGTAGTAGAAAAAGCAACACTTGGAGGAGTTTGCTTGAACGTAGGTTGTATTCCTTCTAAAGCATTAATCGCTGCTGGTCACCGTTATGAAACAGCTAAACACTCTGAAGAAATGGGAATTAAAGCTGATAACGTAACAGTTGATTTTTCTAAAGTGCAAGAATTCAAGCAGGGTGTTGTGAAAAAATTAACTGGCGGTGTAGCTGGATTACTTAAAGGTAATAAAGTTGATGTCGTTTCTGGTGAAGCGTACTTCGTTGACAATGAAACAGTAAAAGTTATGGACGAAACATCTTCACAAACTTACAAATTTAAAAACTGTATTATTGCAACAGGTTCACGCCCAGTTGAGATTCCAACTTTCAAATATACGAAGCGCGTAATCAATTCAACAGGTGCTTTAAACCTTCAAGAAATTCCTAAAAAGCTTGTTGTAATCGGTGGCGGCGTAATTGGAATTGAGCTTGGCTCTGCTTACGCTAACTTTGGTACAGAAGTTACTTTCATTGAAGCTGCGGATGAAATTCTAGCAGGTTTTGAAAAGCAAATGAGCGCAATTGTGAAACGTAACCTTAAGAAAAAAGGTGCTGAAATTCACACAAAAGCTTCAGCTAAAAGTGTTGAAGAAAATGAAAATGGCGTAAAAGTTACATTTGAAGTGAATGGCGAAGAAAAAACAATTGAAGCTGATTACTTATTAGTTTCTGTTGGCCGTCGTCCAAACACTGATGAACTTGGTTTAGAGCAAGTTGGAGTTGAAATGACTGATAGAGGCATTATCAAAATCGATAAGCAATGCCGCACAAATATCCCTAACATTTATGCGATCGGTGATATTGTTGAAGGTCCTCAATTAGCACATAAAGCTTCTTATGAAGGAAAAATTGCTGCAGAAGCAATTGCTGGAGAAAAAGCTGAAATCGACTACCTTGGCATTCCTGCCGTTGTATTCTCTGAGCCTGAGCTTGCATCTGTTGGTTACACAGAAGCAGAGGCTAAAGCGGATGGAATCGAAGTAACTGCTGCTAAGTTCCCATTTGCTGCTAATGGCCGCGCATTATCATTAAATGATACAGATGGTTTCTTAAAGCTTATTACTCGTAAAGAAGATGGATTAGTCATTGGTGCACAAATTGCTGGCCCAAGTGCATCTGATATGATCTCAGAACTTGGTTTAGCAATCGAAGCTGGCATGACAGCTGAAGATATTGCGATGACTATTCACGCTCACCCTACATTAGGTGAAATTACAATGGAAGCTGCTGAAGTTGCAATTGGTAGCCCAATCCATATTGTAAAATAATCATATAAAAAAGATGCTAACTCAAAAGTTAGCATCTTTTTTTGATCCTTTAGAAAAATTATTGAGACCAATAATTTAAAAAATAAGAGGCTATTTAACACTTACTCTAATAATGCATTAGAAACTGGTTCTAATATTTCTTCTTTTGATAAAACCGTTCCCTCAATTTGAACAAGAATTTCTTCCTTAGATACGACCAATAGGGAAGGGTATGTCTCAACCTCATATCTATGTTTATCTTTATTTTCGGATATCACTCTCATATTCTTAAATTCTTCTGGGAATTCTTCCTTGATATCTAATAGTGCATCATAGTAAATGGCTTCTTTATCAATATTTTTAACGTCAGAAAAAAATACAATTTGTTTATCTCGATTGATTGTAAAATCTGAGGGCCCCTCTGAAAATAAAATGTTTTTGCAGGAGGAAAGAACAACGACTGGAATAATGAAAATAATAAGAATTGATCTTTTCATCCATGTCCACCTCTTTTAAATAAATTAAATAGTTCAAAAATAGTATGTACAGTTGGGCTCAAAATAACTAGATTCGTACAATATGTTAAATTACTCCTATTTTATCATACATATTGATTGAACCTTCCCTTGTCATCTATTTGTTACACAAATGAAAAATATTACGTTTTACCTATACAAATACTTAAAATTCCCAATTGGGAGACCTAATTTTGTATGAAGAAATTCTATATTGCAAAAGGAAAACATATAGTTTGAAGAGGTGTATTGTGAAATGAAAATTACGTGGGGGTTATTGTCTTGTACACATCTTATATTATGGAGCAGCTACAGTGTTATTGAGTGGATTTCAAATAAAGACAGTTTATTAGCCAAAACAATCTTGCTGCTCATGTTTTTTTATCTCTCTTATTTGATTGCATTTTCAATGATGAAAACGAGGAAGGCTGCGATATTTTTTTCTATTTCATCTTTTATATCTTTCGTTATCTCCTACAAGGTGTTTCTACTTATAATATGACCTCTTCTTTTAATGGAGAATTTCCAAACAAGAAGAAAATGTCCAGCCTTAAACAGTCTGAATAAATGAAATTTACTTATATGATTTTTTTATATCTTGCTGCAAAGATTTTAGTAAGGAGAAAACCATTAAAATCATAATAACAGCAAAGGGCAATGCAGCAATAATAGCAGAAGTTTGTAAAGCTTCTAGGCCCCCTGACCATAGGAGAATGGCTGCTGAAGCTGATTGAATAAGCCCCCAAATTAACTTAATTCTATTTGGAGGATTTAACATTCCATTTGTTGTTTGCATTCCTAAAACAAATGTAGCTGAGTCTGCTGATGTAATAAAAAAAGTACTAATCAAAAAAATAGCGATATACGACATAAATGTTCCAAGAGGAAAGTGGTCTAAAGCAGCAAACAACGCAACTTCTTTACCTTGTTCATTCACAATTTCAACGATCGGCACATTTTGTAAATAGTCTAAATAAATTGCAGAACCGCCGAAAACCGAGAACCATAAAGCTCCAAATATCGTTGGAACAGCTAAAACACCAATTACGAATTCTTTAATTGTTCTTCCTCGTGAAATCCTTGCAATAAAGGTACCAACAAAAGGTGCCCAAGAAATCCACCATGCCCAGTAAAAGATCGTCCAATCCTGAACCCATGTGTTTCCACTTTGAAAGGGGGTCATCTTAAAACTCATAGATGGGAGATATTGCAGGTAACTACCGATTGTTGTTGTGAATAGGTCCATAATAAAATTAGTAGGACCAGCAAATAACAAAAAGAGCATAAGTGCAATTGCTAATATAACATTTAAGTTACTCAAATATTTGATCCCTTTATTTAACCCTGTTTGTGCTGAAATCATAAATAAAACCGTCACAATGATAATTATGATAAGTTGCGTTGAAAAGTTATTTTCAATCCCTTCTATTAAATAAGAAATACCTCCACTTATTTGTGCAGCACCAAAACCAACTGAAGTGGCAACCCCAAATACCGTGGCAAATACGGAAATGAAATTTATCAAAATGCCGATTTTTCCATCAACACGATCACCTAATATCGGTCGTAAAATATTGCTCATGACACCATTTTGTTCGTGTCGAAAAGTAAAATAAGCCAGCGCCAAAGCTATTGTTGAATAAATAGCCCAAGGATGCAAGCCCCAATGAAAGAATGAATAGCGCAGGGCATCTCTTCCTGCTTGATTAGTAAATCCTTCACCAGCAGGTGGACCACTATAGTGAAAGATTGGCTCTGACACGCCCCAAAAGACTAAACCGATCCCCATTCCTGCGCTAAAAAGCATAGCAAACCAAGAAAGATAACTGTATTCTGGTTCATCGGTATCCTTTCCTAGTTTAACATGACCGTATTTTGAAAAAATTAAACTAATCGCAAAGATAAGGAAAAATGTTGCTGTAAGTAAATAAAACCATCCAAACTTTTCAATAATAAATGCTTGAACAGTGGAAGTCACTACATTAATATTCCCATTAGGTAAAACATTTTGAGGTATTAGTCCCCAAATAATAAAGAGAGTTGTTACAATGACAGAAAGGATAAAAACCGGGGTGAAGTTTTTCATTTAGTTAAACACTCCTTTGAGCATCTTAGTGCACAAATAATACAATGTCTGACTTTATCGTTAGACAACTGTGTTTAATCTATACATAAATGAAGCTAATAATTTTGAATGTAACATAAATCTTCAAAATATGATGATTATTTTATAATGTGTTATACAAAATGGGTATTGACGAACTCAATGTGTTATATTATTATGATTATAAGAAATGTTAAACGCTTTCAAAGTTTTGGAGATTTTGAGAGTTAAAATTTGATTGAAAAGGGGTATGGAGATGGGAACAATCGTATGTCAGAACTGCAACTCTACAATTGGTCATGTTGAAGGGGAAAAAGTGACAACTTTGTATGGGAAATGTAGTCATCATGATTGTTGTAACCAAAGCCAAAATCTTGTAAAAGTTAAGGGCAAATAAAAGGGGTTCCATATATATTCCCATTGTTTTTTGCATAAAAATGAAGGGACAGTCCCAAAAAATATGAATATATAGTACTTCCTGGAAGAGGAAGATATATATTCTATTGGGGCTGTCCCTTATTGTTTGAAATATTATCCCCACTCTTAACGTGCAGTAATACCCACGTCAAGCTTTTAAGTTTACAAAGAAGATAACTTGGGGGATAACTGCCCGTAAAGGTCCGATTGGTTAAACTAACCATTAGTGGGGGATAAAGAAAATCCCCACTGATGGAGGATTCACTTTATCTAATTGCACGATGTTCTTTAATGACTCTAATTGTATCTAAAGTAGGATCCTCTGGCCCTTGAACAGGCAAGCCTACTTCTAAATTTTTAGTTATATAAGTTAAGTTTTCTTCCGTAATGATTTCTCCGGGAATAAAGATCGGGATACCAGGAGGATAAACCATAATAAATTCAGCAATTATTCTACCAGCAGATTCATTGAAAGGAACAACTTCTGTTTCAGCATAAAATGCATCTCGAGGAGTTAGTGCTAACACAGGTATATCTGGTAAAAAGATGCGTTCTTTTGATGTTGCTTGTTCATGAGCTGGTTGAAAATGATGTGACAATTCTTTTAAGGCACGAATTAACATATCAACATCTGCTTTCGTATCACCTGGTGTAATAATACAAAGAATATTATATAAGTCGGATAATTCTACTTCAATATTATAATTTTCGCGTAACCATTTTTCAACATCGTAGCCTGTAATACCAAGTTCATAAACAGGAACAATTAATTTCGTAGGGTCATAATCAAAGGTTGCTTTTGTGCCGAGAATTTCTTTTCCAATGCAAGAAATGTTTGGGATTTGGTTCACTTGCTCTCGTGTATAATTAGCTAAATCAATGGTTTTCTGAATTAATTCATGCCCTTCTGTTGCCAATCTTTTTCTAGCTACATCAAGTGAAGCTAATAATAAATATGAAGTAGAAGTTGTTGTCATCATACTTAAAATGGATTGAACACGCTGAGGTGACACAAGACCTTCTCTAACATTTAAAACTGAGCTTTGAGTCATTGACCCGCCAAGTTTATGTACACTTGTTGCAGCCATATCTGCACCCGCTTGCATCGCGCTTAAAGGGAGGTCTTCATGGAAATGTATGTGTACACCATGAGCTTCGTCTACTAATACAGGAACAGAGTATGAATGAGCAATCTCGACAATCTTTTGTAAATCAGCAGAAATTCCAAAATAAGTAGGATTAATAACTAAAACACCTTTTGCATCTGGATGTTGTTCTAAAGCCTTTTCGACTGCATCTGTTGTTATTCCGTGTGAAATTCCTAACCTTTTATCAATTTCAGGGTGTATAAAAATTGGTGTTGCCCCTGAGAAGACAATAGCGGACATGACGGATTTATGTACATTTCTTGGAACGATAATTTTATCTCCTGGCCCGCAAACGGCCATTACCATCGTCATTATGGCTCCGCTTGTTCCTTGTACGGAAAAAAATGTGTGGTCAGCCCCGAAAGCCTCAGCCGCTAAATCCTGTGCTTTTTTAATCATCCCTTTAGGTGCATGTAAATCATCTAATGGTCCAATATTAATTAAATCAATTGATAGTGCATTATCACCAATAAATTCTCTGAAATCAGGGTCAATTCCTGCCCCCTTCTTATGACCGGGGATGTGGAATTGGATTGGATTATTTTTTGCGTGTTCAACTAAACCTGTAAACAATGGTGTTTCAAATTGTGACAACGTTTTTCCACCTTCTTTTTCATTATTAATCGTATTTTAAAATGGTTTACATGACAAATACTTGCATTTGATATGTCATTAACCTAGTCAATTCAGTTTCAGATACATGTTCTATTATGTAGAGTTTGTGTCGAAATCTGACTATTTATTTAACATAAAACAAATGAATTATATCGTTATCAACTAGGTCAGTCAATAAAAATAATATGAAAATAGAATTCAAAATTTATTAGATATAATGTGTTTGATAAATAAAGGAGATTTTTTAAAAAATCTAGAATAGCTATTTACATAAATGGTAAGGAGGGGAAAAGATGAATTGGAGGACGAGAATAACTGACATCTTAGGTATTCGTTATCCTATTATTCAGGGAGGCTTAGCATATTTAGCATATTCCGAGCTAGCTGCAGCCGTTTCAAATGCAGGAGGGCTAGGTCAACAGCAATGTCATTAGATTCACCTGAAGCACTAAGAGATGAAATAAAAAGGACTAGAGCAATAACGGCAAATCCATTTGGAGTTAACTTTGCAATCGGGCAGCATGGTAAAGGTTATGAACAATTAGTAAAAGTAGCTATTGATGAAAAAGTTCCGGTCATTTCAATGACTGGTGGAAACCCCGCACCTATTTTTGAGATGTTACAAGGTGTGGATGCGAAAAAGTTAGTTCTTGTAGCTGCCAAAAGGCAGGCAATTAAGGCAGAAGAGCTAGGTGCAGATGCTGTTATGGTGGTAGGACATGAAGGGGGAGGTCATTTAGGCAGAACCGATGTTGGAACAATGGTTTTAATTCCTCAAGTTGTTGACGCTGTTTCCATTCCAGTTATCGCATCAGGTGGAATTGGTGATGGACGAGGCTTTATGGCTGCTTTAAGTTTAGGAGCTGAAGGTATTGAAATGGGTACACGTTTTATTGCAACAAAAGAGTGTGTGCACGCACATCCTCTATACAAGCAAGCCTTAGTAGAAAGTGATGAAAACCAAACCGTCGTCATTAAGAAAACGATAGGTGCTCCAGCGCGAGCTCTCGCAAATAACTGGACAGATCAAATTTTGAAGATAGAAAAAAATAACGGTGGATATAAGGAATTAAAGGATTATATAAGTGGTGTTGCTAACAAAAGATACATATATGATGGTAAGATAGATAATGGCTTTGCATGGGCTGGGCAAGTTATGGGGTTGATTACCGATATCCCTTCTGTTCAAGATTTATTAGAACGTATCATTAAAGATGCGGAAAGAATTAGAGCACATTGGTCCGGATAAAATGAGAGAGAGGTAAATGTTATGGATTATCAATATCCCATCTCCCTTGATTGGAGTACAGAAGAAATTGTAGATGTGATAAAATTTTTTGAATGTATTGAAAAAGCATATGAAAATGGAATTGAGAGGTCACTATTAATGGCTTCTTATCGAAGGTTTAAAGAAATCGTACCAAGTAAAGCAGAAGAAAAAACAATTTGTAACGAATTTGAAGAAGTTAGTGGGTACTCAGCTTATAAAGTTGTAAAAAAAGGGAAAGATTCTGATGAAATTTCAATCAAAATGTAATAAATATAAAAAGGTCTGATCCACTTTAGGAATCAGACCTTTTACGCGTTTATTAGGTTTATTAATAAAAGCTACAATCAAGCAATTAGCCAATTTAAATTTTACTTAAAGGAGAGTTTATATAATGGTGTTAATTCTTCAAAGGTTTCACGAATGATTTGATATAACTTCTTACCATTTTGAAGAACAGGATCATTTGCTTGAAATTGACGACCGATAAGGAATTCTGCCTTTTTTACATCCCTCAAGCGTTCTAATGAACGAGGTAGATCTATTTTCTCGATTGGCATTGCATCTTTTTTTGTATGATCGAGAGAGATGAAATAATCATTACTTGAAAATTTGTTAAATTCATCGATATTAGTTAAAAACGTTTTAGCAATACCGTTTTTATTTGGTAATTCATATATATAGGCTAACCAAATAAACAAGTGGTCATCAAATAAACCAACTTGAAAATGAGGATGCTGTTTATACCCCCTTTTATTGCCTGCAATTGCTAACCAAGTGTCCTTTGGTGGATTGACTGTCCTTCTCGCATGCTTGGCAATATGTAAAAACATTTCAGTTTGCAAGCTTGCTGAAAGATCGTCTGTTAAGGCTTGTCCAAGCTCTCTGAATTTAGGTTGAATGCGCTCGCGAATAGCTTCCATTCTTTCGTCAAGACCATCTATTGTAAATGTTTCAAAATCTTCTTTTGTGAATCCGTCAAAACTACTCATCTCATGTTTCCTCCTACTTAGATACATTCTCTTTTTATAATAATTATTAATTATAAACCAATCAGGGGCTTTTCTACAATGATTTGTACACGTATCTTTTGTTATTCTTTTCTGTTTATAAATAGGTAAACAACGTTTTGAACCTTTTTATAGGGGTATTAACTAGGTAAATACACAATTTCGTCTAAGCAGTTCCAACTTTTTTTATAAGCACATATTATATAAAAAAACTATTAAAACCTAAATAGACTCTTTGAAATCGCTTAGTTGGTACCTTTTTTAAATAACCACATGAATGAAAGGGGCGGTAAAAATGAAACAAATTGTAAAGACGAGTGGTCAGAAAATGATGAATAATCGTATTGGGGTGTTAAGGCTCGAACTTGATTACGAATTAGCCACCCTTTATGAGGCAATGCAAAATAAAGATCAAAAGAAAAAAATAGAATGTAAACAAAAATTAGAGAAGCTTAGAAAAGAGTGGATGAAGCTCCAGGCATAGGTGGAGTTAAGTTTATCTACAAACGAACCTAAAGATAAGGTTCGTTTTTATCTGCGCGACAAAGTCGCTCATACTTGATTTCAGTCAATTCCATACAGTATCCTACAATTAGAAGTGTGAGATTTTACATAGAAAAGAGGTCGCTTAATGACGAATTGGCAGGAAATTGATCAAAATGCAAAACAATGGATACAAGAAGCCGGAGAGATGATTAGATCGTCTTTTGAATCTACGCTTTCTATTCAATACAAATCAAATCCAAATGATTTGGTTACGAATATGGATAAGGAAGTAGAACAGTTTCTCATAGGGAAAATTCAAGAAACATATCCCAATCATCGAATACTCGGTGAAGAAGGATATGGAGACGACGTAACGAATCTTGATGGTGTTATTTGGATTATTGATCCGATTGATGGGACAATGAATTTTGTTCATCAACAACGTAATTTCGCCATTTCTATTGGTATTTACGGCGATGGAATTGGATACATAGGATTGATCTATGATGTTGTTCATAAAGAGCTTTATCATGCATTTAAGGGAAATGGTGCTTTCATGAATGAACTCCCGTTACCAAAGCTGGACCGAGTAAAGATCGAAGAAGCGGTTATTAGTATAAGCCCTGTCTGGGTAACCGAAAACAAACGAATTGATCATAATTTAATTGTCCCTATTGTGAAAAAGGTAAGAGGCACTCGTTCATATGGCTCTGCTGCAATTGAGTGTGCATATGTAGCTGCAGGCAGGTTAGATGCATATATAACAATGAGATTAGCTCCATGGGATTTTGCTGCTGGCATTATTTTAATTGAAGAAGTGGGAGGCAGCGTGTCTACATTAGATGGACAACCTCTTGATCTATTATCTAAAAACAGCTTCTTTATTGGAGAAAAGCACCTTCATCAACATATTATTGAGGAATATTTAGGAAAGTGAAGATTTTAAATGCTCGAGATTATCAATCGAGTGACCTTCCTTTTTTTCAGGAATTAATAAATAGCAGTTTAGAATGGCAGCAAGAGGAATGTACAAGTGACAAGCTGGAAGCTTATTTGCTTTCGTATAAAATGTATAATGGAAAATGGAGAATCTGGCATGAAGGAGAAACCTGTATAGGAATTAGCTACTTGGTTGAGTGGTCGCCATCAAATGAAAAGCCTTGGATTGGAACAATACTAATCCATCCATCCAAATATCGCAGAGGATATGGAAAATTGATCATAGATCACTACAAGGAAGAATTATCACAAAAAGGCCATAAAGTTTTGTTTGCAGGTTGTCCCGTTCAGAGGGCTTCCTGGATTCAATTCCTTGGGAAATGTGGATTTGAACAATTTAAGGTAGAAAAAGACGAGGCTACACAAAAGGAATACATGATATCTGTTTTACCGCTGTAAATGAGAAGAAGGAATCGCTAAGATCCCTTCTTTTTTAAGTGTTTTTTTTCGTGTTAATTTGTTAAATTAACCCTTTTTCCCGCATTCTTTTTTTCAAAATAAAGCCTGCCGCCATAACGCCGTTTAAGGCGATAATAGCTAATAAAATGCCAATAATGCTTCTTTCACCTACTGCTATTCCAATACCGATCATACTAATAGCCGCTAAAATAGCTAAAAAGAGAAAAATCCACTTTACTTGTTTCATTCAACAGACAGCCCCCAACATACAACAAATATTTTACCTCTTTCTACAGTTTACTTAAAAACTTTCAGCTTTTCTAGATTGTTTATGGTATAATATCGAAGGTGATTTTGAAATACTGATGATATTCACTCGGAATACGGCAAGAATAGGGTTAGATCATTTATTAAATAAATAGTTATACTCATTCTTGTTATTATATATTTTTAGGAGATGAAATAGTGAAACTTCGAAATGATATTCGCAACATTGCTATTATTGCCCACGTTGACCATGGGAAAACAACTTTAGTTGACCAATTATTACACCAATCTGGAACATTCCGTACAAATGAGCAGGTTGCTGAACGTGCAATGGACTCAAATGATCTTGAACGTGAACGTGGAATTACAATTTTAGCAAAAAATACTGCAATTAATTATAAAGACACTCGCATTAATATTATGGATACCCCAGGACATGCTGATTTTGGCGGGGAAGTAGAACGTATCATGAAAATGGTTGATGGTGTTTTACTTGTTGTTGATGCATATGAAGGGTGTATGCCCCAAACAAGATTCGTTCTTAAGAAAGCATTAGAGCAAAACTTAACACCAATTGTTGTTGTTAATAAGATTGATAGAGACTTTGCTCGTCCATCAGAAGTAGTAGATGAAGTATTAGATTTATTTATTGAGCTTGATGCAAATGAAGATCAATTAGAATTCCCGGTTGTATTTGCTTCTGCAATCAATGGAACTGCCAGCACAAGTCCAGACCCTGCTGATCAAGAAGAAAATATGGCATCATTATTCGATGCTATTGTGGGTCATATTCCCGCACCAGTTGATAATCGTGAGGAGCCTCTTCAATTCCAGGTAGCATTGCTTGACTACAATGATTATGTTGGGCGTATTGGAATTGGAAGAGTGTTCCGCGGAACGATGAAGGTTGGACAACAAGTATCCCTTATGAAGGTCGATGGCTCTATTAAAAACTTCCGCGTATCAAAAATATTTGGTTTCCAAGGGCTGAAGCGTGTTGAAATTGAACAAGCTGTTGCAGGGGATCTAGTTGCTGTTTCTGGTATGGAAGACATCAATGTTGGTGAAACAGTGTGTCCTGTTGAGCACCAAGAAGCACTTCCGATTTTACGTATTGATGAACCGACACTTCAGATGACGTTTGCTGTTAATAATAGTCCTTTTGCTGGCCGAGAAGGTAAATTTGTTACAGCACGTAAAATTGAAGAACGTTTATTAGCTCAATTACAAACAGATGTGAGCTTACGTGTTGAACCAACTGATTCACCAGATGCATGGGTTGTTTCTGGTCGCGGTGAATTACATCTGTCCATATTAATTGAAAATATGCGTCGTGAAGGGTATGAATTACAAGTATCGAAACCTGAAGTAATTGTAAAGGAAATCGATGGTGTGAGATGTGAGCCTGTTGAGCGTGTGCAAATTGATGTTCCTGAAGAACACACAGGTGGTGTAATGGAATCAATTGGAGCTCGTAAAGGTGAAATGATTGATATGATTAATAACGGAAATGGTCAAGTTCGTTTAATCTTTAATGTTCCTGCCAGAGGATTAATTGGTTACTCAACAGAGTTTATGTCATTAACTCGTGGTTTCGGGATTATCAACCACACATTTGATAGCTACCAACCAATGCAACCAGGAAAAGTGGGTGGCCGCCGTCAAGGAGTTCTTGTTTCAATGGAAAATGGTAAGTCAACAACTTATGGTATACAAGGTGTTGAAGACAGAGGAGTCATCTTTGTTGAAGCAGGTGTTGATGTATACGAAGGAATGATTGTCGGAGAACACACACGTGAAAATGACTTAGTGGTTAATATTTGTAAAATGAAACAGCAAACGAATATTCGTTCAGCGACAAAAGATCAAACTAGCACAATGAAAAAACCGCGTATCATGTCATTAGAAGAAGCGTTAGAGTATTTAAATGATGATGAATATTGTGAATTAACTCCAGAATCTATACGATTACGAAAGAAAATTCTCGATAAAAATGAACGTGAAAAAGCAGCTAAGAAAAAGAAATTAGCTGGAATGTAATAGAAGAAAAACATATAAAAGGCTGATTCTACTAGAGGATTCTTTGGTTTTGAATCAGCCTATTTCTTTAAAGTTAAGGAGGATAAGGTAATGGATGTTTCAGAAAGGCTCTCGTTTTTTCCAAGCTTATATCGTGTTATTGATCATCCTGAATTAGGAATGTGGATGCTATATTTGACGATTTTGTTTCTATCGATTTTAGTTTATAAACTAGGATTTGCTAAAAAACTACCGATTTTAAAGTCCGCTGTTATCTATATTTTTTTAGCGTTAGGTTGTACGGTGTTGACTTTTTTAGGAATCTTTTTACCTGTTGCAGAAGGATTAGTTGTAGCTGCACTTATCCTTATTATTTATAAAATTCGTCTTCATCAATCTAAAAAACAAGAAACAGAAGATATTCGATAATAAAAAAAGGGTTAGACTTGTCAATCGGTTGACGATTGAATCAATGTCTGACCCTTTTTCGAAAGGAAAAAATGTATAAGATTTTGTACGTAGTTTTAGTGTCTAGCTTAACGCCACACATGCGAAGCAGAGGACGTACAAGTGCAGTTATGGAGATTAACGTTTCGCTTGTTTAGACTGCCTCTAGGTCTGGTCAAGTAGGAATAGAAGGTGAAAAACACCTTCTATTCCTACTCGCTTTATGCTTGCCGCAGATTGCTTAGATCCTGTGCTTTTCTTACCAGGTATCTTCAGTCTTTTTATCACGATACAAACGAAATCTTCCAGTTGCAATTCTTGCATTTGTTTTCTCAGTAATACGTTCCTGACATGCACTGCACATATATGTATGAATTGGACGGTTTCTTAATCTTTTCGCGACTATTGTCTCATCTTCAATTGATTCCACAAGATCACATATGACACATTTAACTCTCATAAAACACCTCTATTATATAATCTTCTGCGTTTTGTAGACTATCGTATATAAACGAATAAGGCCCTAATTTTGGTCAATATACATAAGATATTATACCACAGAAGAAATCTAAAAGATTTACTTGAATTTTTTAGTTGGAACAGAGCAAAAAAACAGGTATGATGATTGTATAAAGTGGAAAGGAAGGGTTGAAATGCCAAACAAAGTAGAAACAGTACTCATCGATCCATTGTTTAAGGAATTGCAAAAAGAACGATTTGTTACAATTTCTACAATTGATCATGAAACAGGCTCACCAAATGTTAGTGCAATCTCATGGGTGTATGCGCCAGATCAAAAACATATATTATTTGCGATTGATCAAAGGTCAAGAATTGTTGACAATATTAAGAAGCATCCTGCTGTTGTTTTAACTTTGATCGCAAATGAATCAACATACTCCATTAATGGAAATGCACATCTTAAAGTTGAAAAATTAGAGAATGTTCCTTTAAAACTTACATTAATAGAACTTTCGATTTTAGATGTCCGAGATGTCATGTTCTATGGTTCAAAAATTTCAACCGAACCTCAATACGAAAAAACCTATGACGAAAAAGCAGCAGCTAAACTTGATAAACAAGTATTAGATGCATTGAAGAATTATCATATATAACAAAGACTGCCGTTTCATTACCATCATGAGATCATTATATCAACTAAATGATAATAGAAGATCCGAGGGTATTTATGGCAGTCTTTTCATTATTTATTTATTTAGATGATCATTTGATTGATCGTGTTGTTCTTTTTCTAAATTTTGCTGTTCTTTTTTATTTAGTTGATCATTATTTTGCTCAGTAGGTTGTTTTTGTTGATTATCAAGGACCTCACTTGGTATTTCTGGAACAATTCGCCCTACAATTGCAGCTAATTCATCAAGTATTCCAACAATTGGCCGACCTTCTTGAATATCATTGGCCATTTCACGTAATCTTACATTTGTATCTGCATCAGCAATCACGATCGCCCTAGAACCATATGGATCATGCATAAGACTTTCTGCAACTGTATATTTAATTGATTCCACTTTATTACGATCTAGATTTGAATTAACATCAATACCGACTACAGCATATGGGCCTAAAACAACAGCGGTAGCATCATTTACTTCAGGAACCTCATTTGCAATATCAACAAGGTGCTTTGAAATATCTTGTCCAGTTTTACGATCGACATGTTCTTCAACACTGTTTTTCACATTAATAGGTTGGCTACCATTTTTATTTTCTTGATCAGTTTTAGGAGCACCTTGATTAGCTGTACATCCGGTAAGGGTTATAATCAACAATATCGTAAGTAAGAATTTCATGTTATCACTCCTTTTTTCTTATGAAAATCTTGGTTGTAGAAAATGGTGTAGTTCTTACAGGAATCCTAAAAAAATAACACTTTTGTCTCTAGAATGAACATTATGAAAGTGCTGAAAGATGGTTTTTTTCCTGCTTTTTAATTTTATTGTCTAATAAACCTTCTATCTTTATTCATTCTTTCATATATTTTAGCAACGCTTCATTCACAGCTTGACTTTTTTCACCCTAATTGTTTCACTCCATAAAAAAATAGCAACGGAGTAGGAGGCGGAGGTTTGAGGAAGATTTATGTTCTAGACACAAATGTATTATTGCAAGATCCGAATTCCATTTTTTCATTCGAAGAAAATGAGGTTGTCATTCCTGCAGTGGTTTTAGAAGAGGTTGATTCAAAAAAACGTTATATGGATGAAATCGGCAGAAATGCAAGACAAGTTTCTAAATTAATTGATCAACTTAGAGAAACGGGAAAATTACATGAAAAGATACCATTACCAAATGGTGGCACATTAAGGATAGAACTTAACCATCGGTCATTTCATCAGCTCCAAGAGATTTTTGTTGAAAAAACAAACGATAACCGTATATTAGCGGTAGCAAAAAACTTATCATTAGAGGAGCAAACAAAGGAAGATGGCCGAGCTGTTATTTTAGTTAGTAAAGATACGTTAGTTCGTGTCAAAGCAGATGCAATTGGGTTAATAGCCGAGGATTTTCTGAGTGATCGTGTCGTTGAAATTGATCATATTTATTCAGGTTTTCTCGATCTGTATATTAGTGGAGAAAACTTAAATCGATTTTATGAAAAAAATGAATTGATTTTATCTGAAATAACCAATCATCCTTTTTATCCAAATCAATTTGTTGTTATGAAGGATGCTCTTGGTGGATCTTCTTCCGCAATAGGAAAAGTAGATCATACAGGTAAGAAAATACAACGTCTTGTTTTTGATCATGACCATATTTGGGGAATTAGACCAAGGAATGTTCAACAAACAATGGCATTTGAGCTCCTGTTAAGAACGGACTTGCCTTTAGTTACTTTAATTGGAAAAGCCGGGACTGGGAAAACATTGCTTGCATTAGCAGCAGGTCTTATGCAAACGGAAGATTTAGGCACATATAAAAAGTTGCTTGTTGCACGCCCGATTGTTCCGGTTGGAAAAGATATAGGATTTCTTCCTGGAGAAAAAGAGGAAAAACTAAGACCCTGGATGCAACCGATTTTTGATAATTTAGAATATCTTTTCAATACAAAAAAACCAGGTGAGCTGGATGCCATTTTGGCAGGTATGGGATCTATAGAAGTAGAGGCGTTAACATATATAAGAGGAAGAAGTATACCTGATCAAATTATCATTATTGATGAGGCGCAAAACTTAACAAAGCACGAAGTGAAGACGATCTTAACTCGAGTAGGGGAGCGAAGTAAAATTGTCTTAATGGGAGACCCAGAGCAAATTGACCATCCATATTTAGACGAATATAACAATGGTCTTACTTATGTGGTGGAGAAATTTAAAGAACAACCAATTGCAGGACACGTAAAATTAGTGAAAGGTGAGCGGTCAGGTTTAGCTCAGTTAGCAGCAGATTTGCTCTGATTGCGAACTGTCTCACATGAAAATAGAAAATGAGCTAACAAATTGTTAGCTCATTTTCAGGCGGATATTACTGTACAATGATTTCTTTTACTTTTTTAATTGGATTTTCAACATTTGAACCATCCCCATAATATACATGTATGGGTCCATCTTCTTTTAACGGCTTACCTTCTTTACTGAATCCGAAGATCAAATTGGTAGCTTTAGATAGAGGAACAGTTATTTCTCGTTCTTCTGTTATGAATTTTACTTCTGTCGCGTCGTCTTGGATCTCAGCATTTAAAAGAAAAGGCTTAAATGGTATACCAAAAGTTCCAGTTAATACTTTTTGTTTTTCATACTTTCGTTCAGTTTTTAGTGTTGGTGGAAAAATAGCACCTTCTCTTATTTCTCTTTCCCAATGTTTAGAAACTGCTTTTGTGTATTCTTCCAGTTCATTTTGTTCTTCTTGTTCTTGTTGAAAATAGGTTGTTAAATCAATTTTTCTATCATCAAAAATCCAAACTCCAGGATCTAAGGTAATTTGATAATCTACCTTGCCTTTCAACAAAATAATTGAGTTCATTTAAAGCACACCCCTTTTCACGATAAGTATAAGCTTTTATGTAAACTTTGTCACATATTATGGAGAAAAAAACACAAATATGAGCAAAGTTGCTTCTTTAGTCGGTTTGTCCTTGCTTTTTTCTCTTATTGGCTTTAATATTAATACATAGAATAGGGTAATCGCTCGGAAACGGAGGGATTAATTTGGCGTCTGAGATTGCTGTTAATCATCGAGATAAAGCACTTGCGGTACTAAAGGCAGATGCTGACAAGATCATGAGACTGATCAAGGTTCAAATGGATAATTTAACAATGCCTCAATGTCCACTGTATGAAGAGGTTTTAGATACTCAAATGTTTGGTTTATCTAGAGAAATAGACTTCGCTGTAAGACTAGGCCTTGTTGAGGAACGTGAGGGTAAAGCATTGCTCGATACACTAGAGCGCGAGTTGTCTGCATTACATGATGCATTTACAACAAAATAATAAACTAAAACTCAAACTTATTTGATTAGTTTGAGTTTTTTTATCTTACACCAATGTTTAATTTAAAATATATGTGAATATAGTAATGTTTTTAAAGGATTATGCTCATTTATAGTAGAAGTTATAGTAAAATGAAAACAACAAGATTAACGTTATGTTTCTAAGTAAGGAAGAGATACTAATGGTGAAGAAGGTATTAAAATCATATGATTATTCATTAATATTGGCCATCATCTTATTATGCTGTTTTGGCCTTGTGATGGTTTACAGTTCTAGCATGATTACTGCAGTTGCACGTTACGGATATGAGCCTGATCATTTTTTTCAAAGGCAAAAGCTTGCTCTCATAGCAGGAGGAATTGCTTTTATAGCTATGATGATTTTTCCATACCGGGCATTTCTAAATAGCAAATTATTAAAAATGATCGTATTTGGATCTATCGGGCTCTTGATTTCATTGTTTTTTATTGGACATGTTGCTGGGAATGCACAAAGTTGGATTAAAATTGGCGGTTTGAGTATGCAGCCAGGGGAGTTTGTTAAATTAAGTGTGATTATCTATTTGGCAGCTGTTTATGACAAAAAGCAAACATATATTAACGAATTTGGACGAGGTGTTTTGCCTCCGATCATTTTTACTGGAATTATATGCTTTTTAATTGTCATTCAGCCTGACTTTGGTACTGCTTTTATAATAGGTATGATTTCATTATGTATGATTGCTTCATCAGGAATGAATTTAAAAAGTATGCTTAAACTTGTTTCTCTTTTTCTAATATTTGGTGTATTAATGTCACCATATATTATTTTGAAGGGGTTCTTTAGTGAAGTGCAATTAAATCGATTTGTTGGATTTTCAGATCCATTTGGCCACGAAGATGGTTTAGGCTATCAACTCGTTAATTCTTTTTATGCCATAGGGGCAGGGGGATTAAAAGGCCTGGGATTAGGACAAAGTGTACAGAAATATGGATACCTCCCAGAATCCCATACAGATTTCATTATGGCAATAATTGCTGAAGAGTTAGGGATTTTTGGTGTGTTATTTGTGCTTGTCCTATTAACGTTTATAGTCTTAAAGGGGTTTGCAGTTGCGCGTAAATGCCAGGATCCCTTTGGAACTTTATTAGCTGTAGGGATCTCTAGTATGATTGCTATTCAGTCAATGATAAATCTAGGAGGTTTAACCGGATTAATACCTATTACAGGTGTTCCACTACCATTTATTAGTTATGGTGGGTCTTCCATATTATTATTGTTAATCTCAATGGGACTCCTAGTTAATGTTTCAATGTTTACAACATACAGAGACACGTATCAAAAACCAGTTCAAACCGAACAGCCAGCACCAGCTACTCTAAAAACAGTTCAAGTTAAAAGGAACACATCAATTTAATTATAAAAGAAATGGACATATTCTCATGTGAATATGTCCATTTCTTTTATTGTTATAAGTGATGTAAGTATTAAGTAAAATGTTGATCATTTGTCGAGCTTATTTCAGCATTAATATTACTTCTGCTAACAAGTAACAGGAAGTAGCTAAGTAGGCCAAATAAACAAGATATGATTAGGGCGTGAGCGAGTGATACATATAAATTTAATCCAGTAAGGACGACCAACGCACCTGAAGTAACCTGCATAGAAACTAATATGAAAGCTATGATCCAACCCCAATAAATAACCTTTTGGTTTTTATGATATTTAATGGCACGCCAGGCTGTATATGTGATCCAAATAAAAATGACAGCTGCAGCCATTCGGTGTCCCATTTGAATCCATTCATGTAATGTCGTAGGAAAACCACCAGCTCTATTGCTGCATACAGGCCATTTAGGACATGCAAGGCTTGCCCCTTTATGTCTTACATAGGCACCGGTATATACGACAATATACGAATAAACAATAATCCCCACCATATGGAACTTCATAGTTTTGTCAATTATAAGCGCTTTCGAATCAAATTTTTTATCAACCTCAAAAATCAATAATGTCAAAAGCAACACAGATGCAAAGGAAATTAGTGATATACCGAAATGGAGAGCGAGTACAGCATCAGATTGTCCCCACATAACAGCAGCCGCTCCAATCAATGCTTGTAATACTAAGAAAAAGATAGATAGAACAGCTAAAAATTTCGTTTCTCTTATATGGCCAATTTTGCGCCATGACCATATTGAAAGTATGAGAACGGCTATCCCAGCAAGTCCACTAACAATTCGATGACTCAGTTCTATTACAAGTTCAAAAGTAATATTGCTTGGAACTAACTCACCATGGCATAATGGCCAAGAATCTCCACATCCTGCACCTGACTCAGTTTTTGTAACAAGGGCTCCACCAATTAACACTAACAACATGACAATTGTTGTGAAAACGGCGAACCAGTTAAGAGCACGTTGCAAAATGTTCACCTACTTATATAATTGGTATAAATAATAGTAAATACTCATCGTATAGTACACAATGTAGAAGAAAAAGACAATAAATTCATGAAAAAGTTCACAAAGTTATTAGATATTTTTGTTAAGCGCTTTAAAATATTTGAATAGTTAATAATAAAGAAGAGAAAACATTATGAAAATTTATCAAAAATTTTACTTTATTGAACAGAAAGGGTTGAATATTTAAAAGGAGTTTGCTAGAACTAGATATGTGTTCGCTTTTCGACAAAAACTATTTATTTTTAAAAGATTTGACTGAGAAAATATGTTAAAATAGGGTAGCTTAAGGATATGGCGATCATTTGAGAAGAATGGTGCCTTTCACAATTTCGACAAAAATACTTCATAAATTATTCACAATTGATGGAAGAATTATGTTTTAATATCAAGTAGACCGTTTTTAAATCATCATTTTTTTAGTATCATAAGATGTAGAAAATTAGTATGTTGGAACCGCCTTCATAATGGCTGTCTTCTATAGTAAAGCACCATCAAAATATGTAGTAGGATAGTTTTTGTATTGAAAGAATTCACTTCATAGGAAGTGGATTGTGAAGGGGTAAGGAGGTAATAAGTTGGCTGATACAAAAATTTTGGATGATGCAGCCGTCAAGCAGCATTCAAATGATATACACGAAACAACCTTATGGAAAGATTTCCTTGCACTTATTAAGGTAGGGATCGTAAATTCCAATGCAATTACTACGTTTACTGGTATATGGCTAGCCCTTTACTTTAGTGGTAAAGGATTTTTAGCAAATATAGATATTGTATTATTTACTTTGATTGGTTCTTCTCTTGTGATAGCTGGTTCATGTGCGATCAACAATTATTATGACCGCGATATAGACCACTTGATGGAAAGAACAAAGGAAAGACCAACTGTCACCGGAAAAATGAATCCATTACATGCATTGTGGATAGGGATATTTTTGTTAACAGTTGGATTCGCTCTCATGCTTATGACTACATTAACCGCTACTATTATTTCGATGGTTGGAGTGGTCACATATGTATTCCTCTATACAATGTGGTCAAAACGACTTTATACAATCAATACGGTAATTGGTAGTGTATCAGGTGCTGTACCGCCATTAATCGGTTGGGCGGCAATTGATTCTAACTTAAGTGTTATGGCTTGGGTGCTGTTTTTAATTATGTTTATCTGGCAACCACCGCATTTCTTGGCATTGGCAATGAGAAGAACAGAAGAGTATCGTGCTGCCAAAATCCCAATGCTTCCTGTTGTACATGGGTTTGATGTAACAAAACGTCAAATTATGGTATGGATTGCTTGTCTTTTACCTTTACCATTCTACTTATATGAATTAGGTATTGGTTTTTTAATCCTTGCTACTGTGTTAAATCTAGGGTGGATTGTTCTAGGTATAAAAGGTTTTAAAAACAAAGAATTAGAATTAAAGTGGGCTACAAAAATGTTTGTTTATTCTATCAACTACTTAACAATTTTGTTTGTATCAATGGTTCTTTTTACCATTGTTTAATTATTAAATTCTTTCTTAATAAGAATTTATTTATAAAGAGTTCCTGTATTTCTAAAATGATAGGAATTTTAAATTACTGAAAGAGGGGTTTGATTTAGCTATGAGAAAATGGCTGACAAAGTGGCGTCTATTTTCATTATTTGCATTAATGACGCTTGTCTTGGCCGGCTGTGGTGAACCGTTTCTTTCCACGCTTAAGCCTGCTGGTGAAGTAGCGGATATGCAGTATGACCTAATGGTGTTAAGTACACTGATTATGGTCGTTGTCATTGCAGTCGTAACAGTAATCTTCATTTACGTTGTCGTTAAATTCCGAAGACGTAAAGGGGAAGAAAACAACATTCCTGTACAAGTTGAAGGGAATCATAAGCTAGAAATCATTTGGACTGTTATTCCTATTCTATTGCTTATTGTCTTAGCTGTTCCAGTTGTTTCTGCAACTTTTAAACTTGCGGAAGTGGATGCTATTGATGATGAGAACCGTAAACCTGAAGATGCGGTCGTTGTTAACGTTCGTGCTAATCTTTATTGGTGGGAATTTGAATACCCTGACTACGGAGTTATTACGAGTCAAGATTTAATTGTTCCAACTGATGAAAAAGTTTACTTTAATTTAATTGCATCAGATGTTAAGCACTCATTCTGGATTCCATCAGCTGGTGGTAAGATGGACACGAACGTAGATAATGTAAACCAAATGTGGTTGACATTTGACTCTGAAAGAGCTGACCAAGCTGGTGAATATTTCTACGGTAAATGTGCTGAACTATGCGGTCCTTCACATGGACTTATGGACTTTAAAGTAAAAGCCGTTTCAAGAGACGAATTTGACCAATGGATCTCTGATATGGAAAATGCGCAAGCAGTTGCGTCAACTGACTTAGCAGTACAAGGCGAGCAATTGTTTGAGGAAAAAGGATGTATCGCATGTCATGCTGTTTCTCCAACAGATGAAAGACCTGCTGCAGCAAGAACAGCTCCAAACTTAGCAACATTTGGAGAACGTGCCCGTGTAGCTGGTGTACTAGAGCACAATAAGGAGAATGTTCGTGCATGGTTAGAAGATCCTGAGACATATAAGCCGGCTAATAAAATGACAGGAACTTATCCGGAATTAACTGATCAAGAGCTTGATGCTTTAACTGAATACTTAATGGGATTAAAAGTCTCTGACAACTAATTTTTGAGCAAAATGAAAAGGGAGGTAACACTGTGAGCACGTTAACTCAGAAAAAAGGGGTTGGCGCGACAATCTGGGACTACTTAACAACAGTAGACCATAAGAAAATCGCCATCCTTTACCTGATATCCGGTGGCTTCTTCTTCCTTGTTGGTGGATTAGAAGCAATGCTGATCCGCATTCAGCTAGCTGTTCCGAATAATGACTTTGTTAGTGCTGGATTATATAATGAAGTACTAACAATGCACGGAACAACAATGATTTTCCTAGCTGCAATGCCTTTATTATTCGCATTAATGAATGCGGTTGTACCATTACAAATTGGTGCTCGTGATGTAGCATTTCCATTCTTAAACTCTTTAGGTTTTTGGTTATTCTTCTTTGGAGGAGTTTTCTTAAACTTAAGTTGGTTTTTAGGCGGTGCACCTGATGCAGGATGGACTTCATATGCATCGCTTGCTTTAGAATCACCTGGCCATGGGGTAGATTTTTACTTGCTTGGTTTACAGGTTTCAGGTTTAGGTACGTTAATTGCGGGGATTAACTTCCTTGTAACCATAATTAATATGCGTGCACCTGGAATGACGTATATGCGTATGCCATTATTTACATGGACGACATTTGTTGCATCTGCACTTATTTTATTTGCTTTCCCTGCATTAACAGTAGGTTTAGCATTCTTAATGTTTGATCGTTTGTTTGGCACAGCCTTCTTTGATCCGGCATTAGGTGGAAATACAGTTATATTTGAGCATATCTTCTGGATTTTCGGACACCCTGAAGTGTATATCTTAGTTTTACCTGCATTCGGTATCTTCTCAGATATTCTTCCGGTATTTGCTAAAAAGCGCTTGTTCGGATACTCATCAATGGTTTTTGCAACTGTTTTAATTGGATTCCTTGGATTCATGGTTTGGGCACACCACATGTTTACAACTGGTTTAGGTCCAATCGCAAATGCTATTTTTGCTGTAGCTACAATGGCTATCGCAGTTCCAACAGGAATTAAAATCTTTAACTGGTTATTTACTATCTGGGGCGGTTCAATCCGTTTCACATCACCAATGGTATGGTCAGTCGCATTTATCCCTACATTCGTAATGGGTGGTGTAACAGGAGTTATGCTTGCTGCCGCTGCTGCTGACTACCAATACCATGATAGTTACTTTGTAGTCGCTCACTTCCACTATGTAATCGTAGGTGGGGTAGTATTCTCATTATTTGCGGGTGCTGTTTATTGGTGGCCGACAATGTTTGGAAAAATGTTAAATGAAAAATTAAATATGATCATTTTTGTCCTATTCTTTACAGGATTCCATTTAACATTCTTTATCCAACATTTCTTAGGACTTATGGGTATGCCGCGTCGTGTATTCACATTCCTTCCTGGTCAAGGTTTAGATACAGGAAACTTTATCAGTACAATTGGTGCATTCTTAATGGCAGCTGCCACAATACTTTTATTAATTAACATTGTTTACACAGCTGTTAAAGGTAAAAAGGTTGGCAGAGATCCATGGGGAGACGGTCGTACTTTAGAGTGGGCAATTTCATCACCGCCACCTGAATATAACTTTAAACAAACTCCATTGGTTCGTGGACTAGATGCATTATGGATTGAAAAAATGGAAGGTAATAAAGAAATGACACCAGCTGAGCCACTTGGTGACATCCATATGCCAAACGGTTCGATCTTACCGTTTATTATGTCATTTGGTTTATTCATTGTTTCTTTCGGATTAATGTACCGTGAAGACTACGGATGGGCATTTCCTGCAATTATTGTAGGCTTCCTTATCACTTTTGGATGTATGTTCCTACGTTCAGTTATAGATGATCACGGTTATCATATCCATAAAGAAGATTTACTTAACGAAGATAAAGGAGGGAAAGCATAATGGCATCTGTTGAAGAAAAATTAACAGCTGAAAATTTTCCGGCTGCGCCTGAAAAAGCTACCCTCGAAGGAAAGAACAAATTTATTGGTTTCTGGTTATTTCTAGGTGGAGAAACTGTGTTGTTTGCTACTCTATTTGCAACATTCCTAGCATTAAGAGAATCAACTGCGGGTGGAGCAACAACACAAGAACTTTTTGAGATACCACTAGTATTCGCAGCAACAATGTTACTTTTAACATCAAGTTTAACAAGTGTGTACGCAATGTATCACATGAAAAACTTTAATTTTGGAAAAATGCAATTGTGGTTGATTATTACAGTTCTATTAGGATTAGGATTCCTAATCTTAGAGATTTATGAGTTCAATCACTATGTTCATGAGTTTCACTTTACAATTACTGATAGTGCATTAGGTTCATCCTTCTATACATTAGTTGGAACACATGGACTTCACGTTGCTTTTGGTTTACTTTGGATCACGACTTTAATTGTAAGAAACGCCAAACGTGGACTAAGCTTATACAATGCACCTAAATATTATGTTGCTAGCTTGTACTGGCACTTTATTGACGTAGTTTGGGTGTTTATCTTTACAGTTGTATACTTAATGGGAATGGTGGGATAAACTGATGGCAAATAATCATAATTCAGCAAACCCAAAAGTAGACTTAGCCTATCGACGTAAAAAAAATGCAGAAGATATGAAGCACCAAGTTGTTACATTTGGGATGATGATCTTCTTGACAATTATAGCTTTTATAGCAGTAGGTTATGATGGAATTGGTGAATGGTTTAAGATTCCATTTATTATTACTCTTGCTGTGATACAGGTTATTTTTCAGCTTTATTATTTTATGCATATGAGCCACAAAGGTCATGAAACTCCAGCATTATTTCTTTTTTCAGGAGTTGGAGTTGCAGCCTTAACAGTATTAGCGTTTGTTACTATTGTTTGGTGGTAATTAATTTAGAGGAGCAATTGGCAAATGGGTGCTAATTGCTCCTTTTTATGTCAGTAATACTCTGTCAATGTTAACATTTTAATGACTAACAGATTTGTCATAGAACGTTCATTGATACAAAATTAGTGGAAGTGTATAATAATTCAGAAGGACTAGCTTAAGGAGCTGAATTTACATGAGCTTTGATATATTTGGATTTCGTGCTTTATGGAGTCCTTATTTTATTGTCGTGATATTAGTCATCACTGCGCTTTATTTTATGATTATAGGACCTTGGAGAACTAAGTTTAAAGAAAGCTCACCAGTGCCATTAAAACAACAGATATTATTTGTTCTGGGTGTTCTATTTCTTTATATAAGTAAAGGTAGCCCTATTGATCTTTTAGGTCATATCATGTTTAGTGCTCATATGTCACAGATGGCCGTCTTATATTTGGTTGTTCCACCATTACTTATTTTGGGAATTCCGGATTGGTTTTGGAAAGCGATGCTATATCGGAAAATAATAAAACCAGTTATAAAAGTTTTTACCAAACCAATTGTTGCACTAATATTTTTTAATGGAGTTTTTTCCTTATATCATGTGCCATTAGTCTTTGATTTTGTGAAGACAGATCCTCTTTATCATTCAATCATCACAACGCTTATATTCTTTGGAGCTATGTGCATGTGGTGGCCATTACTTACTACACTACCAGATTGGAAATCACTTTCCGGGATTAAAAAAGTTGGATATATCTTTGCTGACGGTGTCTTGTTAACACCAGCATGTGCACTTATTATTTTTGCAAAAGATCCACTTTATTTAACTTATTCTGAGCCACAAGCATGGTTAACTGCCTTACAATTATGTGTACCTGCTGATATGCTTTCAGGGTTGAATTTAACGGGACCCGAAATGTTTAATACATTACCGCTTGTTGAAGACCAACAATTAGGTGGTGTGCTAATGAAAATCATTCAAGAAATTGTATATGGATCAATTCTTGCTTATATTTTCTTTCAATGGGCCCGTAGAGAAAGGGAAAAGGATGAGATTGATTTAAAAAAGACCTTTTCACCAGATCCGATTAAATAGGAAAAATATTGAGGGGCTGACTACAAAATCGTCAGCCTTTACATATGAAAATACATTTAATATTAACAGTACAGAAAGGATCCAAATATGAATACATCATTACCTATTTTACCGACTATAAGTACAACATTTATTGTACTGAGTGCAATATTAGTTGCAATTGGGTGGTATTTAATAAAACAGCGAAAAATCGAAGCGCATATGAGAGTGATGTTTTGGGCTGCTATTGCTGCAATTATCTTCTTTATAATTTATGCTTCTCGCACAATTTTTATAGGGAATACAGCATTCGGTGGTCCGGATGATATCAAAGTTTACTATACAATTTTTCTTATTTTTCATATTACTTTAGCAACTGTAGGAGCTGGATTGGGGATTATTTCTTTAATCACTGGTTATAAAAAGAATTTTCAAAAGCATCGTAAGCTTGGGCCTGTAACAAGTATTGTATGGTTTTTTACTGCTATAACAGGAGTAGCTGTATATTTGCTTCTATATGTTTTTTATCATGGTGGCGAAACAACTTCAGTTATCAAAGCAATCTTAGGGTTTTAAACATATTTTCAAGGTGGTTTAGAATAAAATATTCTAAACCATTTTTTTATTTTCTTGATAATATTCATGATGCATCATAGGATATCTAATAGCAGCATGGATTTTTTTGTGTATTGGATCGTGAATTAGTTATGATCAATGAATACGAAGGAAGTATTATTTTTAAATTTCATATGAACGGTAGGAATTCACCATTTGTAAATTTAAGGATGGAAATTGCTTGATCTATTTTTTGAGCTTTCTTTATAGAATGCTCCAATTACGAAGAGGGGAGAGGATGGCTTGATTGAAATTTTAACAAATCGGTTAATGATTATTCCCTGTTCTCTTGATATTGCCAAGTCGTTAGTATTCCATCGAAAAGAGCTAGATAAACGTTCTCCTATAGAAATTCCAACATGTTGGCCGTCTGCTTTTGTACGAGGATTCTTGCCATATTATATTGAGAGCTTAGAAAAAGAAGAAAAGGATTTAGATTGTGGAGTATGGATGATTATTTTATATGAGGAGAAGAAAATTATAGGAGATATTGTCATGCAAGGAAAGCCAGTTCAAGAACAGAATGTTAGACTTACGTATCATATTGAAGAAAAGACAACAGATGAAACAATTGCATATGAGGCAATTGATGCATTTATTGACTGGTTAACATATCAAATGGCTGTAAAAAAAATAGTGATGGAATGTGAAGTACAAGACAAAGAATCAGTACGTTTGTTTGATAGACTGGGATTTATTTGTACAAAAAAGGATGGTGAATTTTTTACTTGGGAAATTCAAAAGGGAGAGGAATAAAAAAGAAAGAGATATTTCTCTTTCTTTTTTAAAATAAACTCGCTAATATGGAAGCTAGTCTAGATCTTAAATTTGATTTTAATTAACCCTGCCTCTCGTGCAGAATTATAAATAATAAGAATCATAGGGCCAATAAAAAATCCAAGGACACCAAATAGCTTAAGGCCTAAGTACATAGAAATAAGTGTGGCTAAAGGGGAAAGTCCAATATGGGTTCCCATTACCTTTGGTTCAATAGTTCTTCTTATGACTAACAATACAACTGTTAATACACCAAGTTTTGCCGCTAGTGCAACGTCACCTGTTATTAGGTGATACAATGTCCATGGCCCCATAATGATAATTGAACCGATTAATGGAATGACATCAATTATCCAAATGATTAGTGACATAAAAAGCGCAATTTCAGGTGTGATAAATAATAACCCAATTAAGGAAGCCACAAAAATAATAATACTGACTAAAAACTGAGCTTTAATAAATCCGACCACAACAAAAGTTAATCTTGATATCATAAATGAGACTTTTTCAGCCGTCTTATCTGTTAAATAAGAAAAAGCTTTAGTTTTTAATCTCGGTAAATCAATCATAAATAAGAAGAGAGCTATTAAGTAGACGATTAAATTAACTAGATAGTTTGGAATATTTGTAAAAAGAGCTTTAGCATTTTCAATATTCACATAGCTAGTTAATTCAGACCTTGTTTTTTGAAGAAAGTTTGTCACTTGGTTACTAATTTCTTCTACAAAGATAGGGGGAAGATCTTGTGTTGTGTTTGCAATATCGTCCTCTAAGTTTTCCCAAACCTTTGTTAATTCATTAATATAAGTTGGTGCATTTTCTGCAATTTGAACAACTTCACCAACAACTTTAGTTGTTAAAATATAACCACTTACACTTATTAATATCACAAACATGAGAAAGACAATTAATACAGAAAGCTGTCGTTTCATATTTCCTCTGCGCTGAAGCAATCGAATTGCTGGTTCAAGAAATAGGGCAGTGATAAAAGCGACTATAAGTGGAACTGATATTGGTAAAATGAAAAATAAAATAGCACCAATAATAATAATTGATAGGATAATAAGTAGAACCTTTTTGTTTAAAATGCTGGTCAATATTGTGCCCCTCTCTAATGAAACATCTCTAATTTCATTATAGTATGAAACATACAGAAAACAAAGAAATTTCATCCAATTTATCAAGTATAAAAAGGATGAAAAAGTCACGAGATTGACAAAAACCAAAAATAAAAAAGCAGGAACAAGTCCTCTGCTTTTTTACTTTGTTAGGTATAAGAACTATTTACTTTAAGATTGTACTTTTTTTAGTTCTTCTGCTACTTGTGCAAGTAAGTTCTTACTAGTATTCACTACTGCCGCAGGAAATTCTTCACCTTCTCCATACTCAACACCGTGTGGATAATAATGCTTTCCTAAAAGAGGTGTAATAAGTTTTACAACAGCATGTCGTCCTCCAACATCCCCTTCAACAGCAAATGCTTGAACACGTAGGTAGAAAACATCACCTTTTGCCTCAATCTTACGGTCATATGTAACTCGTTCATAATCCCACTGCCCGGCACGCACTAATCCAATATCATCCATAATCTCATCTAAACGTGATAGATCTATCGTAATACCCTCTATTCCTGTACCTTCCATTCTCATATGTAATTTCCCTCCTAAAGCCTTTTCACGTAATTTATTATAGCTTAAATCAATGCAAAAGTT